>JAJYZC010000074.1 GCA_021800255.1 Acidobacteriota bacterium | reverse complement strand
GGGCCTCCGCTACCGGCCGGTGACGATTGTCAACGCCGCGCAACCCAAGCAGCTCAAGCTGCGCATCGAGGTTCCGGTGGAAGATATGGCGCGGCTAGGCGAGATGGAGGAGATTCCATCGGGGCCGACCTCACAGATTCCGCGCCGCGTCTCCATCTGGAATGCGATCCATCCGCGGCTGCTGGAGCTGATCCGCGAGCGCAACTCGACTATCCTGTTCGTCAATGCGCGGCAGACGGCGGAGCGGCTGGCCGGGGCGCTGAATGATCTTGCGGGGGAGCCGATCGCGCGCGCCCATCACGGCTCGCTGGCCGCAGCGCAGCGCGCAGTGATCGAGGAGCAGCTCAAGGCCGGCAAGATTCGCGCGCTGTGCGCGACCTCGACGCTGGAGCTGGGCATCGACATGGGCGCCGTGGACCTGGTGATTCAGATCGAATCGCCGCCCTCGGTGGCTAGCGGGATGCAGCGCATCGGCCGCGCCGGCCATCACGTGGACGCGGTGAGCGAGGGGATTCTGTTTCCCAAGTACCGCGCCGATCTGGTGGCCTGCGCCGCCGTCACGCGCGCCATGCACGAGGGACACATCGAGTCCACGCGCTTCCCGCGCAACCCGCTGGACGTGCTGGCGCAGCAGTTGGTGGCGATGGTGGCCAGTGCAGGCAATAGGCAACAGGCAACAGGCAATAGAAAGGCAGGCGCTAAGGGCGCTAGGCAGCGATCCAGCAAGAAAACAAGCATTTCCCTATTCAATTTTGAAGGCCGCGAAGATGAGCAGACTGACTCCAGCAGCTCCGCTAACAGAGCGAACTCCGCTTCTTTCGCCGAAGTCTCCGTCGATTTTCTCTTCGACCTGGTGCGCCGCGCCGCACCCTTTGGCGCGCTCACCCGCGCGGCGTTCGAGGGCGTGCTGGATCTGTTGAGCGGCCGCTACCCGTCCGACGAGTTCGCCGACTTGCGCCCGCGTTTGACCTGGGACCGCGTACGCAACGTAGTGACGGCGCGCCAGGGCGCGGCGCGGCTGGCGATTCTGAACGCGGGCACCATCCCCGACCGCGGATTGTATGGCGTCTTCCTCGCGTATGCCGAAGGAAAGCCGGTGCGCGTGGGCGAGCTGGACGAGGAGATGGTCTTCGAGTCGCACCCCAATGAGACGTTCATCCTGGGCGCTTCGACGTGGCGGATCGTGGACATTACGCACGACCGCGTAACGGTGACGCCGGCGCCGGGCGAGCCGGGCAAGATGCCCTTCTGGAAGGGCGACGGGCCGGGCAGGCCGCTCGAATTTGGCCGGCGCATCGGCGCCATGGTGCGCGAGCTGCGCGCCCTTCCCGCGCAGGCCGCGCTCACGCGGCTGGCCGCCGAGCACGATCTCGATCCCGGCGCGGCGGAAAATTTGCTGCGCTTTCTCGCCGATCAAGCCGAAGCCACGGGCCAGGTTCCCGACGACCGGACGATTGTGGTGGAAAGGTGCCGCGACGAACTGGGCGATTGGCGCGTCTGCGTGCTCACGCCCTTCGGCAGCCGCGTCCACATTCCCTGGGCGATGGCGGTGAGCGCGCGCATCCGGGCCGCCGGAGGGCCGGAGGTGGAAACGTTGTGGGGCGACGACGGCTTTGTGCTGCGCTTTCCGGACACGGACGAGCCGCCCGATTCGGATTGGATTCTGGTCGAATCCGCCCAGGCCATGCAGCTTGTGATGCGCCAGTTGGGTTCAACGGCGCTGTTCGCCGGGCGCTTTCGTGAGGCTGCCGGGCGCGCGCTGCTGCTGCCGCGCCGCCGCGCCGATCAGCGCTCGCCGCTGTGGCAGTTGCGCAAGCGTTCTTACGACCTGTTGAGCGTGGCCTCGCGCTATCCGTCATTTCCGCTGCTGCTGGAGGCTTATCGCGAGTGCCTGCGCGATGTCTTCGACATGCCGGCGCTGATCGAGATTTTGCAGGAGATCGAACAACGCAAGCTCCGCGTGCACGTGGTGGAGACGCGCAAGCCTTCGCCCTTCGCCGCATCGCTGCTATTCAGCTACGTGGCGAACTTTGTCTACGAGGGCGACGCGCCGCTGGCCGAGCGGCGCGCGCAGGCGCTGACCATCGATCAGGAGCAGTTGCGCGAGCTGCTGGGCGAGACCGATCTGCGCGAGCTGCTCGACGCTCATGCGATTGCGGAAGTGGAAGAGGCGGCGCAGTGCCTGGCGGAGAGTCATCGCGCGCGGTCGGCGGACGGAATCCACGATCTGTGTCTGCGGCTGGGCGATTTGAGCCGCGAAGAATTGTCTCGCCGCGTGGCTTCGCCGGAGCTGCTCGCGCAGGTTGACCGGCTGATCCGCTCGCGGCGGCTGCTGGAGGTGCGCATGGCCGGCGAGAAGCGGCTGATCGCCCAAGAAGACGCCGCTCGCTACCGCGATGGGTTGGGCATTCCTCTGCCCCCGGGGCTGGCCGCGGCGCTTTTGGAGCCGGTAGCGCATCCCGTGCTCGAACTGGTGCGCCGCTACGCGCGCACGCATGGGCCGTTCACGCTGCGCGAAGCTGCGGCGCGGTTCGGGCTGGACGCGAGCGCAGTCGAAGATGCGCTGCGGCTGCTCGCGGCCGAAGGGCGCGTGCTTGAAGGCGGCTTCCGTCCCGGCGGAGTGCATGACGAGTGGTGCGACGCGGAGATTCTGCGCCAGATTCGCCGCAAATCGCTGGCCCGGCTGCGGCGCGAGGTCGAGCCGGTGGAGCAGCACACGCTGGCGCGCTTCCTCACCCACTGGCAGGGACTGCTGGCGCCGCGCCGCGGCGGCCCTGCGCATTTGGACGCGCTGCTGGACGCCATCGAGAACCTGCAAGGCGCGCCTCTGGCTGCGTCGCTGCTCGAATCTTCGATCCTGCCAGCGCGCATCGCCGATTACACGCCTGCGGGCCTCGACACGCTGGTCGCTGCCGGCGAAGTGGCGTGGGCCGGCGTGGAACCCATCGGCGAGCGCGACGGGCGGATCGCGCTGTTTCTCGCCGACAAGCTGCCGCTGCTGGCGCAGCAACGGCCTTTGCCCAATCCGAACCTTGACCCGCTGACGGAGCGCGAAGAGAAGCTGCTCGCCGCGCTCCAGTCGGCCGGCGCGAGCTTCTTCGATTCCCTGCACCAGGCTGTAGGCGGAGGCTATCCCGGCGAAACCCTGGACGCGCTGTGGAGCCTGGTGTGGCGCGGACTCATCACCAACGACTCGCTGCACGCGCTGCGCGCCTACATCGCGCGGCCGGAGAGCGCGCGCACGCCGCGCCGCCACCAGACAGGCGCGGCGTTCCGCTCGCGGCGCACCACGCCGCCCACCGCGCAGGGACGCTGGTCGCTGCTGCCGCTGGCGGGCGCCGGCCGGCAGACCCGCACAACAACTGGACACGAACACAGCACGATAAGCGAGCCATCGGCTACGGAGCGCAGCCACGCGCTGGCGCTCCAGTTGCTGAATCGCTACGGCGTGCTGCTGCGCGAGGCGGTAACGGCGGAGAACGTGCCCGGCGGATTCAGCGCCGTCTACGACGTGCTGAAGGCTCTTGAAGAGAGCGGAAGGATTCGCCGCGGCTATTTTGTGGCCGGACTAGGGGCCACGCAGTTCGCGCTGCCTGCGGCCGTCGATCTGCTGCGCCAGTTGCGCAGCGCGCCGGCGGCGGAGAAGCCGGAGTTTGTGCAGATGGCTGCGGCCGACCCGGCCAATCCCTACGGATCGGTTTTGCGCTGGCCTGAGCTTCCCGCCGTAGAAGAAGATGCGGAGGGCGCGCCGCGCATTCTCAACCGCGCCGCCTACGCCGAGGTTATCCTGCGCAACGGCCAGTTGGCGGCGTGGATGCGGCGGAGCAATCCCCACCTGCTCGTCTTTCTTCCCGCCGAGGAACCGGAGCGGTCGCAAACAGCCGCGGGGCTGGCGCACTTCCTCTCTGCGCGCGGCCAGGCGCGCATGCGGCAGAGCAGCCATGAGGGAGTCTTGGTGACCACCATCAACGGCCAGCCTGCGGCTGCGCACTTTATGGCGCGGTTCCTCATGGATGCGGGCTTTCACCCCGGACCGCTGGGGATGCACCTGCGCCGCATTCCGCTGCCGGTGGCGCAGCACGCGCCGGATGCACACGCCAGGGACTTGCAGTGAGGGAAGGGCGGCCTATATCACAGAAAACACGGCAAGTTCTGCGGGATGGAGTTTGGGCAAGCCGGCAGCGAAGTAAATCGATGTTGTGCGCTGCGGGAATACTCTATAGTATGACGACAGTTAGACTTAATCCGCCGGTCCGCGCCCCAGGGCGCTCCCCGGCCCACGGCCCGGATGCAGGCGCGGCGAAGATTCCGCAGTTCGAAGCATCTGCCCGGCCGGCGGAGCTGTTACTGGACTTGAAAAACTCAACCGCAGAGGAGTAAGTCTCCTTCGCGGCGGAGCGGGAGGTAGAAATGCTGCCAGAACAATGGGCAACCTTTAAGCGCGCCGCGCGCCGCGAGAAGATGGACAAGATCCCGATGGCGCTGATTATCGACAGCCCTTGGATTCCGGGCTACCTAGGCATCGGCCACATGGATTATTTCCTCGATCCGGAGCTTTGGTTCCAATCGAATCTGAAGATCATGCGTGAGTTTCCGGATGTCATCTTCATTCCTTCGTGGTGGATGGAGTATGGCATGGCGGCCGAGCCCTCGGTGCTGGGCGCGAAGATCAAGTTCTGGCAGGACAACACGCCCAGCGAATATCACACCCTCTACCGCCTGGAAGACATCGACAACTTTCCCGAGTACGAAGTGGAAGCCGACGCCTTTGCGGGGCTCACGCTGCACCGCATCAAGATGGCGCGGCAGAGGATTCTGGATGCCGGATACATCCTGCCCATGGTGACTTCGCGCGGACCGCTGTGCACCGCCGGGTTTGTGCGCGGCACCACGAATTTCATGATCGATCTGGTGGAAAACCCCAAGGGTGCGCACCGGCTGATCGATCTGTGCACGCGGGTGATTATCGACTGGCTCAAGGCGCAGCAGAAGGTGATGGGCGATACGGTGGAGAGCATCTTCATCCTCGACGACATTGTGGGATTCGTCAACGAGGAGCATTACCTGGAGTTCGCGCATCCATATCTAAAGCGCATCTGCGATGCGTTTCCGAAGGATTGGGTGAAGCTCTACCACAATGACGCGGAGGTAGACGCCTGCCTGGACCATCTGCCCGACACGGGTTTCAACGTTTTGAACTGGGGCAAGCAGCGGCACATCACGGAGGTGAAGCGGCGCGTGGGCGACCGCATGTGCCTGATGGGCAACGTGAATCCTCTGGAGGTGGGCGTGCGCGGGACGCCGGAAGAGGTGAAAGATGAGACGCTCGAAGTGCTGGAGGGATCCGGCGGCGAGGGAATCATTTTGTCGGTCGGCGGCGGCACCAGCCCCGGCATGCCGCGCGAGAATATCCTGGCCATGCTGGAAGCCCTTGAGGAGTTCAACGCAAAGCGCGCGGCAGCCATGAGCATCCGTTGAAGACGAGGGAAAAATGCCCGATTACGCCTTGATGAACCAGTATCTTTATGAAGGCAACGCCAGCGAGGTGGAGCGGCTGACGAAAGAGGCGCTTGCCGAGGGCCGCAGCGTGCAGGAGGTGCTGAACGACGGACTGATCGCGGGCATGAGCGTAGTGGGCGAGGACTTCAAGCACAATGTTCTTTATGTGCCGGAGGTTCTGATTGCGGCCCGCGCCATGAAGGCCGGGATGGCGGTTTTGAAGCCGCTGCTCACCTCCAAGGAAAGCGGCGCCAAGCCCAAAGGCGTGCTGCTGATGGGCACGGTGCGCGGCGACCTGCACGATATTGGCAAGAATCTGGTGGGCATGATGGCTGAAGGCGCGGGCTTTGAGCTGCACGACATCGGCGTAGACCAGAGCGTGGAGAAGTTCATGGCCGCGGCGGAAGAGTGCAAGCCGGACATCATCGGCATGAGCGCCCTGCTGACCACCACCATGATGTATATGAAGACGGTCATTGACGGCTTCAACGCGGCCGGCCTCACGCACATCAAGATGGCCGTGGGCGGCGCTCCCATCAGCCAGATGTTCGCCGACGAAATCGGCGCCGATGGATACGGGGCCAACGCCTCGGCCGCCGTAGACCTGTTTTTGCGGCTGGCGCCGCATTCGTAACCGGAAGGTGACTCTGTGGCCACTTACAAAATCCTCTACTGGCAGGAGATTCCCACCCAGATCAAGGTGGAGGACGAGAGCGACGACCTGACCGTGATGCTGGACGACCGCTTCATGAAACTCGTCGACGCGCGCGCGATGAAGCTGGGGCTCCAGGACGCAGACGCTTTTCTGGCCCAGTGGAAGTGGGGCGAAGAAGAGGAGCGCGCGGGCTCTGCGCGCGAGGTCGCGGAGGCTCTGAAGACCGAACTCGAAGCCAAAGAGTGGTAGGAACTCTCCGCGCATGGCCGTCACGCTTACCATCAACGGGCAATCGGCTGAGGCGGTGAGCGGGCGGTCGCTCTTTGAACACGCTGAGGCCCTGGCCATCGATGTGCCCACCTCCTGCCGCAAGCAGGGCAAGTGCAAGGAGTGCATGGTCGAGGTGGTGGAGGGGATGGATCTGCTCTCGGCGCGGGCCGGGCCGGAACAGCATCTGAGGGGCAATTTTCGCCTCTCCTGCCAGACGTTCGTCACCGGCGCCAGCGGCCAGGTGCGCTGCCATACCATGCGCCGCGGGCAGATGCGGATCGAGAGCCAGGGGCTGGTGCAGCCTGCCGCCAAAGAACATGTTCAGGAACATGTTCAGCTCGATCCTGCCGTCACCCGCAACGGAGACCGCATCTTCATCGATGGCGTCCAAGTCGATCGCTCCACCGGGCCGATCCATGGAATAGCGATGGATTTGGGCACCACCACGGTGGTGCTGCGCCTGCTCGATTTGGAGACCGGCGAGTTGATTGCAGACACTTCGTTTGAGAATCCGCAACGCTTCGCCGGATCAGAGGTCATGTCGCGCATCGCCTACGACAGCGAACATCCTGGGCGGCTGCTGATGCGCACCCTGGCCGGCTATCTGAGCCATGCCATCGAAAAATTCCCCGCCGATCCCAAGAGTATCTACGAGATGGTGGTGGTGGGCAACTCCACCATGCGCGATCTCTTTTTCTGGAAGAGCGTGTACACCATCGGGCAAAGCCCTTACAGGTCGATTACCGAGATGGAAATGGCCGCGGGCAAGCGCGCGAACACGGTCCTGACGCAGACCGGGCAGCATAGCCTGCTGCCGATCCATCCCAAGGCGCGGGTGTACGGAGGGCCCATCATCAGCGGACACGTGGGCGCCGACGCCGCGGCGGGAATGCTGGCTGTCGATCTAGCGCATGAAGAGCGGCTGATCGCAATCATGGACATCGGGACCAACACCGAGCTGATCGTGGGCAACAAGGATCGCATTCTGGCCGCCTCTTGTCCGGCGGGGCCGGCCTTCGAGGGCGGAGCCATCGCCTGCGGAATGCCGGCTTTGGACGGAGCCATTGAATCCGTGGAGATCGGCGCCGATGGCAGCTTCAAACTGGGCGTCATCGGCGGCGGACGCCCGGAAGGCATCTGTGGTTCCGGCCTGGTGGATGCGCTCAGCGAGCTGCTGCGCACCGGGCGCATGAACGAGCGCGGAAGATTCGAGGATGACCTGCATCGGATCACTCTCTATCAGGACCAGGAGCACGAGGTCTATCTGCTGGAAAGCGACGTCAACGAGCTGGCGCAGGCCAAAGGCGCCAACGTGGCGGGTTTGCACGTGGTGTTCAGCACCTACGGCATCGATTTTGACGAGATCGGCAGCTTTTATCTGTCGGGAGGGTTCGGGCGCCATATCGGCGTGGAGGCGGCAAAACGCATCGGGCTGGCGCCGAATCTGCCCGCGGCAAAGATCGTGCAGGCCGGCAATACCGCGATTGAAGGCGCAACCATCGCGCTGCTCTCAAAACAGAAGCGGCAGGAGCTCGAAGAGATGGTGAAGCGCGTCCAGCACTGCCGCTTGGAGACGCATCCCAACTTCTTCGATTTCTTTGTGGAGGGCTGCCAGTTCAAGCCCGTGGAGCCGATGCCATGCCTGCCGTGAGCGGCAATCTCGATTTGTCTTGCACGCTGGCAGCGCCCAACGTGCTGCAGGAAGAGTATGTCCGGCTGCTCGGCTATCCACGAGGGTGGGCGCTCGAAGGGCGTGCGCGCGAGTTGGCCGGCTGGGCGCAGGATTGGTACGCGCAGCACGGCAGACCCTGGATGTACGCGCGGCAGGCCGGCCAGCTTGAGATCGCAGGCGACTTCATCTATGTAGATGGATCCCGGTTCACGAGCAAGCGGCTGAAGGCTACGCTGGAGCAGGCGGAGGCGCACAGCGTGATTCTGGTCGCGGTGGGAGCCGGCCCTGAGGCCGAGGAGGAAGCGCGCCGGCGCTGGAGCGATGAAAAGCCCGACGAGTACTTTTTCCTCGAGGTCTACGCCTCCGCTGTGGTGGAGCATCTGACCACGCTGGCCGGCGCGCGGCTCTGCGCATGGGCGGAGCAGCGCGAGATGGCGGTCTTGCCGCACTACAGCCCAGGGTATCCGGAGTGGGACGTGGCCGAGCAGCCGCGATTCCTCGAACTGCTGAAGCAAACACGGGCTGCATCGTTCCCCTCCAGCGTTGAGGTTCTCGACTCCGGCATGTTGCGGCCCAAGAAGACGCTGTTGGCGGCCTTCGGGCTTACCCGGCACACCGACCGCCTGCAAAAGCTCACCAGCCTTGTTCCCTGCACGCGATGCTCGTTCGGTCCCTGCCAATACCGCCGCGCGCCTTACCGCCAGGCTCCGCGGCCCGCAGGCGAGCCAATCGAGCAGGGCGTTCAAGTGCTGGATCGAAACGCGCGCTACAGCGTAAACGAAAAGGCCCTGCAATCGTGGGCAAACGAACGGCTCTCGCTGCGCACCAGTACTGACGGGGCGCTCGAAGCGGTATTCCGCTACGATGGAACTACGTGCACGAATATGGGCCGCCCGCTTACTTTTCTGTATCGCGTCGAGCTTGGGCCGCGCGCTGAAGGCTATCCGATTCGCGGCCAGCAATGCTTCCCTGCCCCAGGCGATGACGGCTATACCTCGATGTGCAGCTATCTGGAGGATGCCGGCGCGTTGATGGGCGCCATCGAACAGGAGAAGCCTCTCCAGGGCCAGCGGCTGGACGCGGTTTTCGCCTGGCGGCGATCACCCTCCCCTGCGGGCTGCTATTGCGAGGTCTCAAGCCGCAATCACAAATGGGGCCTGGTGCTCGAAACCATCCACTACGCTTTGGTACAACAGGAATTGACTGGGGGCACGGATTGACCATGACAAAACTTTTTCAGAAAGCGATGCTGGAGCGGCCCATCTTAGGCGACGGCGCCATGGGCACGCAGTTGATGCTGGCGGGATTGGAGCAGGGCCATTGCGGCGAGGCGTGGAATCTGACCCATCCCGAGCGGGTGCTGGCCATTCAGCGCCGTTATGTCGAGGCCGGCTCGGAGTGCCTCATCACCAACACCTTTGGTGGGTCCCGCATCATGCTCAACCGGCACGGCGAGGCCGGCCGCGTGGTGGAGATCAACAAGGCGGCGGTGGCCATCGCGCGCCGGGCCTTTGGCGAGCGGAACGGTTATGTGCTCGGCGACATCGGCCCTTTCGGCGGTCTGATGGCGCCCTTCGGCGAGTTCACCGAGGATCAGGTGCGCAGCGCCTTTGACGAGCAGGCGGCGGCGCTGGTCGAGGCCGGCGCGGATGCAATCATCGTGGAAACGCAAACCTCGCTGGAAGAGCTCGTACTGGGCATGGAAGCCGCGCAGAAGGCCGGCGCGCCGTGCATCATCGGCTCCATGGCCTATGACGTGACCCTCGACGGCTCGACCTTCCGCACCATGATGGGCGTCGAGCCAGAGCGGGCCGCGGAGTTCATGCAGGAGCACGGCGCGCACGTGGTGGCGCTGAACTGCGGCACGGGCATGGAGATGGAACGCGCGCGCGTGGCCGTCGAGCGGTACAAGAGCGTGACCAGCCTGCCGGTGATGGTGCAGCCCAACGCCGGAAAACCGAGGCTTGAGAATATGAAGGTGGTTTACGACGAAACCCCGGAGCAGATGGTCAAAGGTCTTGTACCGCTGCTCGAAGCGGGCGCGAATGTTGTGGGCGCCTGCTGCGGCAGCACACCGGAACACATTCGCGCCTTTCGCAAGGCCATGGACGAATACCTGCAACAAAAAGAATTCCAGAACTGACGGAGCCTCGCATGAAAGTCAAACTCTGCGATCTGAATCCGGATGCCATCAGCAAGCTGCCCGGGCACACTGACGACAAGTCAGGAATCGGCGTTCACTACGTTGACGCTTACATCAAGCTCATGAACACCAAGCTGGAAGATGGGACTGCGGTGCGGTGCAAGCGGCGCGGGTTGAAGATCACATTGACGGCGGGCGGCAAAAAGGGCGAAGGCTTGATGCGGCGCCTGGATGTAAGCCCCGACCCGGTGGTGATGCTGGACGCTGCGC
Source organism: Acidobacteriota bacterium (assembly GCA_021800255.1). Taxonomy (GTDB): domain Bacteria; phylum Acidobacteriota; class Terriglobia; order Terriglobales; family Acidobacteriaceae; genus Telmatobacter. The sequence continues at coordinate 4,585 of JAJYZC010000074.1, read as the reverse complement.
TCAAAGAAGCGGCCGCGGCCGCCGGCATCGGCCTCACGGTAGAAGACGGCGCCATTCATCTCACGCTCTGACGGCAGCAGAGCATTCCTCCCTCGAAGGGCGCGGCGCCTCGCGCCAGGGCGAAGGCGTGGCCAGCTTACAGGGATAGATGGCGCTGCAAGTCTTCCGGATGGTGGGAGTGATCGAAGGCTGTCTCGCGTGAGACACGCCCGGCACGGACCAGCTCCGCCAGGGACTGTTCCATGGTCAACATTCCCTCCGCTCTCGCGGTTTCGATATGGGCGCGAATCTGATGGTCATCGCCGCGGCGAATCAGATTGCGGATCGCGTTTGTAGCCAGCATGATCTCCACGGCAGGATAGCGCCCAGCCCCGGCTGAGGCCGGCAAAAGCCGCTGCGAGATGATCGCCAGCAGAGCCAATGACAGTTGTTGCCGTATTTGCGACTGATAGCCGGAAGGGAAGATGTCGAGGATGCGCAGAACTGTTTGAGCTGCGTCATTGGTGTGCAGAGAGCTCAGAACCAGGTGCCCGGTTTCGGCAGCGGTCAGAGCCGCCGCCATCGTCTCGCTGTCGCGCATCTCGCCGATCAGGATGACATCGGGGGCTTGCCGCACCGCCGAGCGCACGGCTTGAGCGAAGGTCAGCGTGTCATGCCCCAGCTCGATTTGCTCCACGATGGAGCTGCGGTTGGGATGCTGAAATTCGATTGGATCCTCGATGGTGATGATGTGATCGCGCCGGCGGTTGTTGATAAGGTCGATCAGCCCGGCAAGCGTGGAGCTTTTTCCGCAGCCGGTCGGTCCGGTAACGAGCACCAGACCCTGGCGGCGCTCTGCGAGAAGCGCGAGCGCGGGCGGCATGTGAAGGGACTCAAGAGAGGGCGCCTGCTCAGGAAGAAGACGGATTGAGGCTGCCAGGGTGCCGCGCTGGTAGTGATAGTTGGCCCTGAACCTTCCGATTGCCTTGCGCTCGAAACAGAAATCGAGAACTTTGCGGGTTTGCAGCTCCGCCACCTGCTCCGAACTCAACACCGGCAGCAGAATGCTGCGCAGTTCGGCAGGCGATAAAATCTGTCCAATCCCTCCCGTAAGGGCGCCATTCACCCGCAGGATTGCCGGCGAGTTGGCAAGCAAGAGCAGGTCGGACGCCCGGCGCTGAACAGCAACCGTCAAAAACTGGTCGAGGAGCTTCGTCTCGTACGCCTTTGATTCTTTGGCCGAACGATTCACCTGCTCGACAAGCCGCGTCAATTCGCCATCGTATTCCGTCATAGAAGCGCCTGAGGAAAAGCCTGAAATCCTTCCTACGGTTTGTTGTCCCGATCATACCGGCCTGGGCGGGATGGAGTTACAACACAAGCGCCTCTCATCCGCGGCGCAGCGGCCAAGCAGCGCGGAGCCGCGCCGGGGAAACCCCTGAAGCCGGAAGGCGCAAGAGTGCCCACAGTGAAGGTCCTCGCCTGAAAACCGGCCCACAGCGCCGCTGAAGCCGCCGGCATGGCCCCCCGCGCGATGCTACCCATGATTCCCGGAACCGAGGCCAGAAAAACAGCGGCGCCTCAGCCCCGCTGGTCTTGCAAAAACGGCCGTTTGTCGCGCTCGAGCCGTCATCCCTTCCACTCCTCCATCATCTTGCGGAAGTCGCGGAACAGATAGTGCGAGTCGTGGGGGCCGGGGGCGGCTTCGGGGTGGTACTGCACGCTGAACAGGGGCAGCGTCTTGTGCCGCAGCCCCTCGAGCGTCTGGTCGTTCAGGTCCACGTGCGTCAACTCCACCTCGTTGACGTTGATGGAGTCGGGATCGACGGCGAAGTTGTGGTTGTGCGCCGTGATCTCCACTTTGCCGGTCGCATTGTTGCGCACCGGGTGATTGCCGCCGTGGTGGCCGAACTTGAGCTTGTAGGTGCGCCCGCCCAGCGCCAGCCCGCAAAGCTGGTGGCCCAGGCAGATGCCGAACACTGGCACGCGCCCCATCAGCCCGCGAATGGCCTTGACCGCGTAGTCCACCGGCTCTGGATCGCCTGGCCCGTTCGATAGAAAGACCCCGTCGGGCTTCAGCGCCAGCACGTCTTCGGCCGTGGTCTCGGCCGGAACCACCGTCACCCGGCAGCCCTCGCGGGCCAACATGCGCAGGATGTTCTGCTTGATGCCGAAGTCGTAAGCCACCACGTTGAGCTTGCGCTCTTTTGCGTCTTGGTCGAGGACCGTGGAAAGCAGCGGGTCACCCCACTGGCTGCGCGGGTCGGCGGCATCGAAGTGGTAGATCGAGGGCGTGGAGACCACCTTGGCCAGGTCGGTTCCGTCCATCTTGCGAATGCTTCGCGCCCGCTCGACCAGCGTCTGTGCGTCGGGTTCCTTGGTCGAGATCACGCCCCGCATCACACCGTGGTCGCGCAGATGCCGCACCAGCGCGCGGGTGTCAATCTCGGCCAGCACCGGCACCTTGTACCGCTCCATGTACTCGTCGGCCACCTGTTCGGAGCGCCAATTGGAGCTGATCGGCGAAAACTCGCGCACGATCAGCCCTTCGATATAAGGCTTGCCGGCTTCGTTGTCCGCATGATTGGTTCCGTAGTTGCCGATCTGGGGGTTGGTCAGAACCACAATCTGCCCCGCATAGGAGGGGTCGGTCGAGATTTCCTGGTAGCCGGTAAGGGAAGTATTGAAAACGACCTCACCCTGGCAATCGCCGGGGTGGCCGTAGCCGTGGCCGCGGAAGATGCGCCCGTCTTCGAGCGCCAGAATCGCCTGCATTGCTGCTCCGAGGGGGTGGATGGAACCGGCTGCAGAGCGGGGTGCGGTTTCCTCTGGGCATTCAGCACGTTCGGTCTCGAAATGCATCTGCTAAAACATCGCCCCGGAGACGCGCGCATCGACGTCAACTGCTCAACCGATTGCCACCTTCAATATACCAGTATTGGCGCCTTCCTTTGCAGACTGAGCAGGTGCGGAAAGAGCACCAGATTTACCGGGTTCCAGCGGAGGAATCGAATGAGCCTCGGCTGTTGCCGGGCCGGGGGGAAACAGACTGGCAACGTGTTGGGCAGTTGTGGCGCTCATTCCGGCTTCCGCAATTTTCTCTGCAATAGGCCGCCTTTACCACATCTTACTGCCGGCCCTGCACCACGCGGGACTTGGCCCCGGCTTTTTTGAGGGCCCTGCGGGTCTCCATGGCGCGCATCTCGCGGCCCATCTTGGACTGGTTGATGGTCAACTGCATGATGAGGTAGAGCACGTTGCTGGTGGCCCAGTAGAGGGCCAGCCCGGAGGCGAAGTGGAACATCGTGAAGCCGATGACCACCGGCATCACGAAGGCCATCATGCGCCGCTGGGCAGGGTCCATGCCCGGCATGGGCGTAATGAGCTGGGTCACGAACATGGTGACGATGATGAGGATGGGCAGGATGTAGGTGGGATCGGGCACGGACAGATCGGGCAGCCAAAGCCAGTGCGCCTGGCGCAGCTCGATGGCGTTCTCCAGCACCTCGTAATAGGCGAAAAACAGGGGCATCTGCACCAGCATGGGCAGGCACCCTCCATACATGTTGATGCCTTCGGCCTTGTAGAGCGCCATCATCTCCGTATTCATCTGAGCTTTCTTGGGGTCGTTCATCTTCAGATGCGCGTAGCGTTTCTTGATGGCCTCCACCTTGGGCTGGATGCGCCGCATCTTCAGCGACGACTTCATCATCATGAAGCGCGTGGGCAGCATAAGCACAGTGAAGAAGAGGGTGACGATGATGATAGCCCAGCCCCAGTTGTACTGGCCCGGTCCCATCAGGTTGTGCAGAAAGCGCAGCGCGTAGTAGAGCGGCTTGGCGATGATGGTGAACCAGCCAAAATGGATAAGCGGCGCCAGCGACGGTCCGTTGGCCTTGCCATCGGGGCCGATGGCGTGGATCGACTTGAGCACGTCGATGGCCTTGGGCCCGACGAAGAGGCGCAGTTGAGTGACGCCGCTGGTGTCGCCCACAGCCAGTCCGATTACGTCATCGGGAGTCTTCTTGCTGGCGGGGTCGCTCAGGTTGCTGGGTATGTCAATCGTGTGGTGCAGCGTGACTACCGTGGCGCGTTGGGGCGCGCCGGGCAGGAAGGCGGCGGCGAAATAGAGATCGTCAACGGCGGCGTATCCGTAGGGCGCGTCGAGAGTGGCGTCGCCGCTTACCTTCTTAGCTATTACGGTGTTTTGTTTGCCGTCGATCGAGGTCACGAAGTAGGAGGGCGTGCGCACGCTAGTATGGATCAGCGACGGGGCTCCGAACTCCTCCATGTCGCCCAGGCCGGCGGGCCACTCCACCAGCGCCCGCACCGGCGCGCCGTCGCGCTTGACCTCGGTCGAGATCGACACCACGTAGCTGGAATTGAAGTGAATCGACTTTACTACGTCCAGGCCGTTGGCGGCATAGTGAAACGTGAGCGTAGCGGGCGCCACCACTGTGCCGTTCGCGGGCGGCTGGGCGCCGTTCACCGTCACCTGGTAGAGCGCATCGTTCAACTGCCGGGTGAGGGCGGGATCATAGGTAAAAAGCTCCAAGGGAAAGCCGAAGCGCGCCGCGGCTTGCGGTTGCACCATATCCAGCGGCTG
>JAJYZC010000014.1 GCA_021800255.1 Acidobacteriota bacterium | reverse complement strand
GGAAAAGACTGGAGCTTTCCGCAGGGGCTAAAGCCCTGTCTTTATTTTGTTGTGTTTGCGGCTCGGCAAAGCCGCACCCTTGTTACAAGACCCTCTCCTAATCGAGTTTTTCCGCAGCCTGGACAGTTCATCCTCTGCCGATTGTGATGCAGATCACTGAACGAGCTTCGACTCGGAGCCAAACTTCGGGCAGGAAGAAGGTGGGTCATGCTCTTCATCCTCTGGCTTGTGCTCTGCCTTGCCGCCGCTCCCTTGATGCTGCTCCCTCTCGCACTCTGGCTGCGTGAGGTTTACATGCGATATTCCGCCAGCCGGCTGATTGCCTGCCCTGAAAACCAGCAACCGGCCGCCGTCAACATTGATGCCCTTCATGCTGCTTTCACAGGAATTGATGGAAGTCCGGACTTGCGTTTGTGCGACTGTACGCGCTGGCCGGAACACTCAAATTGCAGCCGCGCGTGCCTGCCCCAGGCGATTGAAACCGAACCATACACTTTGGCCGAAGTGAAGGCGCAAACGAAACAGATCTACCATCTGCCCATTCTTTTGGCGGCGTTTGCCGCCTGGTGCCTGGGAGCCTTTTGGCATTCACAGTATCTGTTCCGTGCTCAGTGGATGGCCGCCGCTGGGGTCACTCATGCGCAGGTAGAGCAGTTCGTGTGGCGGTTTTCGCCGCACCTGCTCACGGTAGCGGTCTGTCTTCTCTTTGCCTACGGAGTCGCGTGGCTGCTGGCCGTGTTTCATCGCCGGGGTGTACTTCAGGGAATCCTGATGTCCGTTCTGCTTTGCGGAACATTAGCCGCGGCGAGTTGGTCTGGGATGGCGAGAATGCCTCATGGCCTGCTCGTGATTGAAGCGGGTTACATCATTCTGGCCACGTTAACCGTGGGGGCCATTGTCGGCGGCTTGTATGACAAACTCGTGATGCCGTCACGATCACTGTAGACTGCGCAAGGGAGACGCAGTCCATTCTGGTCAAGGCAGGCACAGGCGATCCTTAAATTGAGCATCGAGGAACCGGCTTGTTACGGCGGGTTCGGTAGTAGCTGAAGCTGCAATGAGAATGCAGGGCCACTGCTGCCTGCCGGTCAACCCAAGAACGAAAATCTGCCGTTGTGGGCCACGGCTGGTTGCGCCGGCTCGACAGCATCGGTTGTCCCTACAGCATTCCCTAAAATGCGATAGTTGTGAACCTTGCCAGGAAGAATTTGACCCTGCGCGCCATACCACCTATTGACAACAATACCATATCGTGAAAAGCTCGAAATATAGTTCGACAGGTGGAATAGGGGACCAATATGCGCAATGCTGCCCCGCAAGGCATTTATAAAGTTCAGGCTCTTGACCGGGCCTTTGCGGTACTGGATTTGCTTGGTGAAAGCGGTGCGCCTCTGGGATTGGCTCAGGTGGCTTCTTCGCTGCAGTTGCATAAGAGCACAGCCCACCGCTTCCTCATGGTTTTGGAGCGCCATCGCATGGTGGAACGCACGGCCACTGGCAAATTTCGCCTCGGCCTGCGCCTTTTCGACTTCGGCAATCGCGCCATCGAGCAATACGATTTGCGCGACCGCGCGCAGCCGCACCTGCGCCGCCTAGTTGCCGAAACCGAGGAGACCGCGCACCTCTCCATTCTCGAGGCCGCGCACGTCATCTACATCGATAAGATCGAACCTGCGCACTCAGTCCGCATGATTACGCGCATCGGCGCCAGCAATCCCGTGCATTGCACTGCTGTGGGCAAGGCGATGCTGGCGTTTTTGCCCGAGGAGCGGGCTGCCGAAGTCGTGCGCCGCATTCGCTTTGAGCGCCTTACCCACCGCACGATTTCTACGCCCGAAGCCCTGCGCGCAGAGATGGAGAAGACCCGCCGCCGGGGCTACGCCGTGGATGATGAGGAGTACGAGGAAGGTCTGCGCTGCATCGCCATGCCCATTTTGGATGCCGGCCGCCAGCCGGTGGCCGCGGTGAGCGTCTCCGGGCCGTCGTTCCGCGTCACGGCCCAGAAGCTGCCTTCTATCGCCAATCATCTGCTCCATTGTGTGCGGGGCATCTCTGCGGATATGGGCTACACGTCCAACGTCCGGGGTGCAAGGGCGGCGCGATCCGCATAGGCTTGCGGCATTTTCGGAATGGCGGAGTCCTGTTGAAATGGAAGATTATGCTCCCGCTCTTTGAGGCCGCGGCAGCTTGAATGTGTGCTTTCGGTCTACAGTATCTCCGAAGATGCTTCAGCCTTCTTACGATGGGTCATGGCGCGAGGGGTGAAAGTCAACGGCAATATGCGCACCCTGCGGCGCACGTTACCATAGGGGTTGACCGCGGCGATTGCAGGCGCGGAATGGTTCGATGACCGTCCGAAAAAAATCTGCTAAAACGGTGCGCTGTCCCACGTGCAGGACGCCAGTGCGGGCGAAGGACGAGGATTATCCGTTCTGCAGCGACCGCTGCCGGAAGATCGACTTGGGCAAGTGGGCGATGGGAGTATACAAGATCAGCTCGCCGGTAGTTGATACGGAGGTGCTGGAAGACTTGGGCGGAGGGTCGCGCGATGACTGAGAATTCCAGCGCAGTGAATGGGGAGATCCGAAAGAAGACGAAGTGGGCGTTCGCGGTGGCCACCTTCTTCGGCGCGGGACGGCTGAAGCCGGCGCCGGGCACGTGGGCTTCGGCTGCGGCGGTGCTCCTGTGGGCGGCGCTGGCGTGGCTTGTCCATCCGGCTCCGCAAATTCTTCTGCTTGGCCTCGCCTGTGGCATCGCGCTGGCCGTGACTTTCGGCATTCCCGCCGCCACCATTGCCGAGCGCGAAAGCGGACAACACGATCCGAGGTTCATAGTCATTGACGAGGTGGCCGGGCAATGGACCGCACTGCTCATCGCGCCGGCTGATTGGCGCAACGCGCTGCTGGCTTTGGTACTGTTCCGGCTCCTCGACATTGTGAAACCCTTTCCGGTGCGGCGGCTGGAACGGCTGCCGGGCGGGTGGGGAATCGTTTTCGACGATGTGGCCGCAGGCTTGTATGCTTTAGGTGTGGCGTTGCTTGTGCGCCGCTGGATGTGAAATGGCACGTAATTCGAGCCAACCCGCCACCGAAGGCCTGCGCCTGCCGCGCATCGACGGCGTGGAGCCGGCCACAGCGTTGCCGCTGGGCGATGTGGAAGCCACGGGCGCGTACCTGGGACCGCACAGCTTTGGACCGCCCGCCGTGCTGGTGAACGGCGAGGCGGCGCATGTGCTGATGAGCCGCGCAGCGCGGCTGGCGTTCCGGGTTCCGGAGAAGGCAGCGACCGGAGTGGTGGAGGTGCGCAGTCCGGCGGGATCCAGTAACCCCGTGCCGCTGCGCGTGGCGCGCCAGTTGAGCGACGGGCTTCACCCCGTGACCAGCCCGGCGGTTAGCCGATCAGGGATGATCTACGCCACTATATCGGGGCAGCGCGGCAAACAGACGCCCGTTTCCGTAGTGCGCGTGAGCCCGGACGGGCGAGCCACGCCATTTGTGACCGGGATTTTGAATGCAACGGGGCTGGCTTTTTCGCCGGACGGCGATCTCTACGTGAGTTCGCGCGCTGAGGGCGCCGTATACCGCGTGGACCCAGCAGGGGAATTCTCCGTTTACGCCGAAGGGATGGGCGTGGCCACGGGCTTGGCCTTCGATGCCAGCGGCAATCTTTTTGTGGGCGACCGCAGCGGCACGGTCTTCAAGATTAATTCGGAGCGGCAAATCTTCGTCCACGCCACGCTGGAGCCGAGCGTGGCGGCATACCATTTGGCAGTGAACGCGGCGGGAACGCTCTTCGTGACCGCGCCGTCGCTTTCGTCGAACGAGGCGATTTGGGCGATAGAGGCCAACGGCGACACGCGCGCGTGGTTTTGCGGGCTGGGTCGTCCGCAGGGGCTGGCGCTTTCAAGGGAAGGGGATGTTTATGTGGCCGCCTGCCTGCACGGACGGCGGGGGCTGGTGCGCGTCACGCCCAAAGGCGAGGCCTCGTTGGTGGTGGCCGGGCCAAACCTGGTAGGCGTGGCGTTTTCTCCCTTCGGCTCCGCCATCCTTACTACGCATGACGCCGTTTATGATGTGGAGTTGGGGGTTGAAGGGCTGGATCTTTTTTAGCTTTCAGCTATCAGCTCTCAGTCGCGGAGTGCAAGCCTTGAGCCGATCCAGTTTCCCTTTCTTCGTCGCAGGCGAGGCCAATGACCTTGGTAGCCGCACGTCAAAGCTGAGAGTTGAGAGCTGAAAGCTGCTTCTATGAAATCCGAGATTATCGCCGTCGGCTCTGAGTTGCTCACCCCCTACCGCCAGGATACGAACTCTCTCTATCTGACCGAAAAGCTCAACGAAATCGGCGTCACGGTGGCTTTCAAGACGGTTACTGGCGACCGGCGCAAGGACCTGGTGAACGCCATCCGCACGGCGCTGGGCCGCGTGGACATTCTTATCCTGATCGGCGGACTGGGGCCGACCGAAGACGACCTGACGCGCGAGGCAGTGGCGGAAGCGCTCTCGCTCACGCTGCGCCGCGACGCGACGCAAGTGGCCGCTTTGCATGCCCGTGCGGCCGCGTGGCGCATCACCATGCCGCCGAATAATCTGAAGCAGGCCGATGTATTGGAAGGCGCTACGCTGCTGCCCAATCCCAATGGCAGCGCGCCCGGCCAGTGGCTGGACGTTACCTTCGCGGACTACCGCAAGCTGGTGATGCTCATCCCCGGACCGCCGCACGAGTGCCGGCCGCTGTTCGACGCCGAGTGTATAACGCGGCTGCGGGAGATTGTTCCGGCGCGCGTCATCGCCAAACGCACGCTCAAGGCGGCCATGATTCCCGAATCACAGGCTGACAAGCTGCTGGCGCCGATCCACACCACCTATCCTGACGTGGAGACCACGATCCTGGCCCACGCGGGAGACATCCAGCTCAATCTGATCTGCGTTAAATCGAGCCAGGAGGCGGCCGAGCAGCGCGTAGACGAACTAGCGAGCCGCGTGGAAGAAGCACTGGAGGATTGGCTCTACTCCTCGCAGGGCGAGTCGCTCGAGCAGATCGTTCTCTACTACCTGGGCTTGCGTCAGGCCACGCTGGCCGTAGCCGAAAGCTGCACTGGGGGGCTGATTGCGCAGCGCATCACTTCGGTACCTGGGGCGTCGCGCTCGTTTCTGGGCGGGGCCATCGTCTACTCGGACGCGCTGAAGGCGGCGTTTGCAGGCGTGCCCGCCGATCTGATCGCGCAGCACGGAGCCGTCTCTGCCGAAGTAGCTAAGTCTCTGGCTCAAGGGATTCGCCTGCGCACCGGCGCCACGCTGGGGTTGGGCGTGACCGGCGTCGCGGGGCCCACCGGCGGCAGCGAAGCCAAACCCGTGGGCCGGGTTTATATCGCCGTCTCCGACGCGCAGAAAAACGAGGCCCTGGAAAGAACCTTCCGCGGCGATCGCACGCGCATCCGCGAATGGGCCAGCCAGCAGGCGCTGGACCTGGTGCGCAAACGGCTGATGTAGCCGCCACGGCATGAAGATAGTGGCGATTCCGCTCCATCTCAGGATGGGCTGGCTATACTGACGGGCGCGGAGTAACCTGCCGGGAGGGGATGACCAGCTTGGCCGGGGTCAACCCTGCGCTAGTGGCTTCGATCTGAATCTCGCCGGCGGTTTTAGTGGATTGCACGATCGCCTGCGCAAAGCCATTGAAGAGCGAACGCCGGGAGCCTTTGTCGCTCTCGTGGCAGTTAGGGTTGCCATTGCCCACGCCGATGAGCGCACCCGGCCCAGAGACGCTGAACACGATCATGTTGTCAGCCGTAGGAACCGGGCGGCCTTGGCTGTCGAGGGTTTCGATGGTCAGCACGGCCAGGTCTTCACCGTCGGCATCAATCGCGGTGCGGCCGGCTGTCAGCCGGATTGCCGCCGCGGGGCCGGTGGTTTCGCGCTTGTCAGTCAACGCGAGCCTGCCGTTCTTATAGCCACGAGCTTCAATCGAGCCTGGCTCATAGCGAACCTTCCACTCCACGTGGCCCAGGTGCGGGACTTTTTGCCGGCCTACGCTGTTGCCATTGACGAGCAGTTCCACTTCATCGAGGTTGGAATAGACCCAGACAGGGATTTCGTTGCCTTCCTGGCCGGCAAAGTTCCAGTGCGGGAACAGGTGCAGCACCGGCTCCCTGCCCCACCAGGACCTGTAGTAGTAGAAATCGTCCTTGGGAAATCCGCAGGTGTCTACAATGCCGAACTGGGAGTTGATGGAGGGCCAGCCGTAGGGCGTAGGCTCGCCGCGATAATCGAAGCCGGTCCAGGCAAAGCCGCCCGCCTCCCACTCACGCGTGGCGTAGAAGGTCCACCACTGCTCAGCGGATTCGCCCCATACCACCGGAACATCATAGGCGCTCACCGTGTTGCGAAGCGGGTCCGTGGTGTACTCGCCCCGCGTACCGATGGTGCTGGCCGTCTCCGAGCCGTAGACGGGCCGCGTAGGATTGGCGGCATGAAAGACATCGGGGAATTGCAGGTTGTAATTGAAGCCGATAATGTCGAGCGCCTCAGAGACGCCCTGCTTGTTGTCGCCGTTTACGGCTGCCGAAACCACGCGCGTGGGGTCGAGCTCGTGGCACTTGCGCACCATGGAGGCGCCGATCATCGCGCCCTGTGCGGCCATTTCATTTTTACTTTGCAGCTCCCACTCCTCGTTGCCGATGGACCAGATGATAATGGACGGGGAGTTGCGGTAGCGCTTCACCATCGTTTCAAGCTGCTGCATTCCGCTGGGATCGGAGCTCATCTGGCGCGTCTCGCACATCATCATCACGCCCATGCGGTCGCATGCCTCCACCCATTCCGGGGTGGGCATGTTGTGCGAGGTGCGCACGGCATTGCAGCCCATCTGCTTGAGCACGCCCAGCCGGTAAGACTGCAAACGGTCAGGCAGAGCAACGCCTACGCCTGCGTGATCCTGATGATTGCAGGTGCCTTGGATCTTGAGGGGCTTGCCGTTGAAGAGAAATCCCTTTTGTGCGTCGAAGTGAGCGGTGCGAATGCCGAAGCGGACGCGCTCAGAGTCGCGCGCCACGCCGCCTGCCGAAACTGTGACTATCGCTGTGTAGAGATTCGGCTCATCAGGCGACCAGAGCGCGGGATGAGAGAGGCGCGCTGTCGCGGTAAAGGCTGCCGATCCCCAGGCGGCAATTTGTTGCGCGGGAGCTTCAGCCGTGGCCACAGTCTTGCCCGCCGCGTTTAGGATATGCCAACTTACGCGTGCATTCTCTGCTTCCCTGCCCTGGTTTTCGACCACCGCGGCCAGGGCCAACGAAGCGGAGTCGCCGTTGAGTGAGGAACGCACCGTGCTCTCCCAGTGGCCCAGGTGCAGCGGGTCCATCTTGCTCAGCCAAACGTGCCGGTAGATGCCCGCGCCCTCGTAGAACCATCCTTCGCCAAGGCTCGCGTCCACACGCGCTGCAATGTAATTCTTCGCGCCGTAGTTCAAAAAATCTGTGAGGTCGAAACGAAACGGCGTATAGCCATCGCCGTGGCGGCCTATGTAGCAGCCGTTGACGAAAACCAGGGTGTCGCGAAAGGCGCCGTCGAACTCGATCCAGATGCGCCGCCCGTGGTCAGAGGCGGGAATGTCGAACTCGCGCCGGTACCAGCCCACGCTGGTGGCGGGATAGCGGCGGCCTAGCGGCTTGAATCCGTGCGATTTCAGTTCCTCGTCCCAGACAAAGGGCAGCTCGACAGCCCAGTCGTGGGGAAGGTTGAGCGGGCGCCAACTGGAGTCGTCAAAGCCAGCCTTGGCGAAGCCGAAGTCGCCCTGTTTGGAAAAGGTACCCTGGCCGTGGCCGAAGCCGAGATCTTTGCTGGGGTCGTTGCCGTTGCCAAAAGTGAACTTCCAGTCAAAGTCAAAGAGCAACCGCTGGCGCAAGGCAGCGGGCGCAAAGGCCCCGGCGGTTGGAAGCTGCGGATCTGCAGATGTAGCCTGGGGAGCACCGTTCACGACAGCAGCGCCGCTACCCCATGCGCGGCGAGGCAATATGGATGCAGCAGTAAGCGCCACTCCGGAACCGAGCAGTTCGCGGCGTGAGATCTTCGCCATGGAAGGACTCCTTTGGCCTAGTGTCCCGCCGCGCGGAGGATAGCACTGCGCCCGGCGGCCTGCCAAACGGCACTATAAACCAGGCGGCTAAATAACGTAAACCATATCACGCGCGGTTCAGTTGCGTAAAAATTGTGAGATTCTGTCAATCCAAGATTTTGCGGCTCGCCGAGCATCCAGCGACGAGTTCGGAGGCAGGCTCAGTAAAACCAGGTCTGATGCGACCAATTGAGCGTTGATCCGGAAGCGCATAGTTGACGGTGCTTCTGCATCCACACGGAAACTTATTGTGACTGATCCTTATTTTAAGTAGACTTTATCTATAGATTCTCTTTGTCGGCCTTGCAGCCCGCTCCCTGGCCTGCCCGCATCCAACTGAAAGGAGGGAAGGAACAATGCATCTGTTCCGCTTGCGGCTGATTCTCGCACTGATCGCGGGCGTGACTGTGGTCTCCGTCGCCTCCACGTACTTTGACGTTTTAGCTCACCGGCACGCTTTGCGCCAGGATCTGGAGAGGCGGACGAAGTGGATGGGGATAAGTCTCATTCCCGATGTGCAGAGCGCACTCGAAACTGGAGACCCCTCAGTGCTTCCCGGCTTGGCGCAGCTTTTGAAGTCCGGCACAGGCTCGCTCGCGGTTGCGGTCTATGACACACATGGGAATCTGCTTGCCGGCGCCGGCCCGCAGCCGGTGATGCAGGCTTTGCGCCGCGATACCATCACTGAGTCCCTCGCCAAGCATTCCAACGTTGACCTCTTCGGGCATTCGGGAAGGTGGCAATGGCTGGTTGAGACGTTTCCGATCTACGAAGGGAACCGAGTCGAAGGAACGATGGCCGTTGTCGCCGACGCCGGTTACATCAACGCCGGGGATATGAGTCTCTGGAAGCGCACCTTTTGGCGCATTGTAGCCCTGGTCATCCTCATCGTAGCGATTACCCTGGGCATGGTGCGCTGGTTCTTGCTGCGTCCTGTGACCCAGGTAGCGGAGCGGCTGCGCCGCTTGCGATTGAGAGCTACAACCTCCCTGGAAAAACCTCCGGAGTTGAAGTTGCCCGAGCTAGGCGTCTGGGAAAAGAGCTTGTTCCGGCCGCTCGCACGTGAGGTGGAGACGCTGGCCGAAAGCCTGTTCGCGGCGCGCGCGGCCGCGGCCGCGGAGGCGCGCCTGCGCGATGCCGGCGAGAATCTATGGACTGCGGAGCGATTGGCGGTGCACATCCGCGACTGGTCCGGCTCCAGCCGCATCTTCGTGGTCTCCAACCGCGAACCCTACATGCACGTGCGCCAAGGCTGGGAAACGGTCTGCATTGTGCCCCCCAGCGGTTTGGTAACGGCCATCGAGCCCGTGCTCCGGGCCTGCGATGGAGTCTGGGTGGCCGCCGGCAGCGGCAATGCCGACGCCGCCAACGTGGACGAGTTCGACCGCCTGCGTGTTCCGCCCGACGATCCGCGCTATACGCTGCGTCGCGTTTGGCTCTCAGAGGAAGAAGAGTCGCAGTACTACGATGGTTTTGCCAACGAGGGGTTGTGGCCCCTGTGCCATATTGCGCACACGCGGCCCATCTTTCGCGCTGCGGACTGGGAGTGCTATCAGCGCGTCAATGCGCGCTTCGCCTCCGCTCTCCTCAAAGAGATGGAGGGCAGCAAGACGCCGCTGGTGTTTATACAGGACTACCATTTCGCTCTGCTGCCGCGGCTGATCAAACAGGCGCGTCCGGATGCGCGCGTGGCCATCTTCTGGCACATCCCCTGGCCCAATCCGGAGGCCTTCGCCATCTGCCCCTGGCAGACCGATATGCTCGACGGCTTGCTGGGCGCGGATCTGATCGGCTTCCACATACCCATGCACTGCAACAATTTTCTGGCTACTGTGGACCGCGCTTTCGAGGCGCACACTGACCGTGAACACATGACTGTTCGCCGTCTTGGCCACCTGAGCGCTGTGCGACCCTACCCGGTAAGCGTAGCTTTTGAGGGCGCGGCCAAGTCGAGCATGGAGTTCGACGAAACCGCATTACAGGCGGATAGCGGAGAAGAGATCGAAGAACGGGCTGCGCGGAGAAAGCAGTTGCTCGCTGATTTCGGGGTGCGCGCCGAGTGTCTGGCGCTGGGCGTAGACAGGTTGGACTACACCAAGGGAATTGTCGAGCGGCTGCTGGCCATCGAACAACTGCTTGAGGATCATCCCTGGCATCGCGAGCGCCTGACCATGGTGCAGATCGCCGCGCCCAGCCGCACGCGCATCTCCAGTTATGCGGAACTGACCAAGCAAGTCGAAGAGACGGTCCAGCGCATCAATCAGCGCTTTCAAACAGTTCATTGGAGGCCGATCGTGCTCATCGACCGCCAGTGCAGCCATGAAGAAGTAACGCGTTGGTATCGCGCCGCGGACCTGTGCCTGGTGACTTCGCTCCACGACGGCATGAACCTGGTGGCCAAGGAATACGTAGCCGCGCGCGACGACGAAGACGGCGTGCTGGTACTGAGTAAATTCACGGGCGCGGCGGTAGAGCTGCGCGACGCCTTGCTGGTGAATCCCTATGACGTTGCGGGCGTAGCGGAGGCTATGCATGACGGCCTGCAGATGAGCCGCGCCGACCGATGCCTGCGCATGCGCCGGATGCGCCGGCAGGTGATGGAGCACAATATCTACCGCTGGGCCGCGGAGGTCCTTGGCGACCTGCGCGAGCTGCGTCTGGAAACCCCGGAAAGCGGGGCGGCAAACGGCATTGGGCCAGTCTCAGAGCCCGCACCGGAAAACGCTAATGAAAAATTCGCCTAGAAAACAGCCGGCCGTGATCCCTGAGACAGGAAAAAGGCTTGGGGAGTTTTTTAGCCGGTTTAAAGCCGGCGCCGCGCCGCTGTTGCTACTCGATTACGACGGCACGCTGGCGCCCTTCCGCGCGGATCGCTTTCAAGCGCGTCCATGGCCGAGCGTGCGGGAGCTGCTGAACCAGATTCAAAGCCGCGGAAAAACCCGCATGGTGGTAATCACTGGGCGGCCGGCTGCGGAGATCGCGCCCCTCCTGGACCTAAACCGGCCAATCGAGGTCTGGGGCTTGCACGGCATGGAACGGCTCTATTCTGATGGCCGGCGGGAACTCGGGGGAGTTTCTGCGAGCGCCCTCAAAAAGCTGGACGAACTGCGCCAGCATCTCAAACGCGACAGTCTCGGCGGTCTCTTTGAAGACAAACCCAACGCCGCCGTCATGCACTGGCGCGGCGCCGCTGCGCAGAAGGCCGCCGAAATCGAGCACCGGACACGCGCGCTCTTCGAGCCGCTGGCGCAGACGGAAGGGCTGGCGCTTTTGGAGTTCGACTCGGGTCTGGAGTTGCGTGCCGGCCGCGGCAAGGGCGAGGCAGTCGAGACCATCCTCGCGGAAGCAAAACATACCGCGCCGGCTGCGTTTTTGGGCGATGACATTACCGATGAGGAGGCGTTCCGGGCCTTGAACCGCGCTGCGCTTCCTCACCTGAGCGTGCTTATGCGCAGCGAATGGCGCGAGACCACGGCCGATGTCTGGCTGCGGCCGCCAGCAGAGCTAAGAATGTTTCTACAAAGGTGGCTGGAAGCTGTAAACCGGATTTAGTTCGGACTCACTTCTTTGCAGGGACCGGCTCGGCTTCCCGCAGAACTTCCCGCATCTTCAGGTACACAGCGTTCGTCCACCCGAAGCCGATCACGTTCTGCTTGTACCCCGCGGTCACGTGCACCTGCGCGTCGCCGGTGACCACGTTGTACTTCTCGCGGATAGTGCCGCCGGCGGCGTAGCCACGATCTACGGTAGCGTTCCAGTGCGCGGCGATGCGCGCCGCGTCCTTGTGATCGCCGTAATTCTCCAGCCCTACGACGGCGATCCAATTCGTTGGCGCCCAGCCGTAAGGCAGGTTCCATTGCAGCCCGCTGTCCTCATCGCTCGACGCCAATCCTCCGGGCCGCTCGAAGACGCTCAGCTTGGCCTCCATTGACGCGGCCTGCGCGCGCGTAGCTACGCCTGCCCACAAGGGATAAAGCGAAGTGATGAAGGCATAGTCCGATGGCCGCTCGTGCACAAAGTCGTAGTCGGCGAATACGCCCTCTTTCTCGCGCCACAGGTATCGCTGAATGGCAAGGTAGCGCATTCGAGCGCGCTGATCCCAGCGCATTGCGTCCGCCGGCTTCTCCAGCAGCAGCGCAAAGTGCTCCATGTCCCGCTCGTAGCGGTAGAGCAGGCAGTTCAGCCCCACTGGCGCGTAGTCCTCCGTCGCTCCTGAAAACGGCCCGAAGCGAAAGCTGGAGTCGAAGCCCGACTCGCGCATGGCGCGGTCGCCCGCGTAGAAATCGCGGCTCAGCCGGTAGCCTCCGTACCACGCCTTTCGGCAGATCGCACTGGTCTCCACGTCGCAACTTGTCTCCTTGAGCCGCGCGGCCTCGGCGGCGCCGGGATGCTGCGCGCCTTTCACCAGGAATTGCTCCCCGCCCGCGTGCGGATGCTCGACGATCCAGTGAATCACGCTGATGTAATAGCCGCTGTCGCCGCCCAACTCCGGCACGGGCCCGCTTCCGTAGTCGAAGTAGCGCGTCAGTCCCGTCCGGCCTGCCCGATGCTCCGGCCGCATCCAGTAGGCGTAGTCTTTTTCCGCCATGGCGTAGGCCTGCGCCAGCCAGTCCTGCGCCTGCACCCGGCCCTCAGGCGTATTCGGAAAGCTGGCCGGATTCTGATACACCGCGCGGATCATCGAGGTCAAAAACGGCGGCTGCGAGCGTGTCAGATAGTAAGTGCGGTTGGCGTTCAGAACGCCCCCGTAGTGCTCGATCTCGAAAAAGAAGTTGTCTACCATTCCCTTGGCCAGCGCCGCGTGGCGGCTGGCCTCCAATCCGAGAATGATGAAGTAGCTGTCCCAGCCGTACATCTCATTGAAGCGTCCGCCGGGAACGACGTAAGCGTTGGGCAGGTAGAGCAGCCCTTGCGCCGGCAGCCCGCCGGGCTGCAAGTCGCCGATCTTCTCGATGGGCTTAGGCAGGTTAAGCACGCGCACGTGGCACTTCTGCTCCGCGGCAACTACATCGTCGGGCGCGCTCATGCCCGCGGGCAGATAAAGCACCGGCGCGCCCTTCACCTTCACATCGGTCAGCGAACGGCAGTCGCTCATGGAGCGCGTAAGCAGCGCCCACGAGCTCTGGATGTATTTCAGCGTCGCCTGCGATTCGGGCGCGACGGGGCCGGGGGCCGAAGCACTCGAAGTCACAAAAATAGTCAATAAAAGCACGGGAAAGAATTTCATCTATGCTCCGGGCCGAACAGGCGGGCTGGTTGGAGTTTATCGCACGCCGCGTCCCACGCGACCGGCAATTCAGGCGTTAGCACGAAGAATCGGCTTGGTGAATGACTTGGGATCGATCAGAACGATTCGATTGGTTGGGCGGTTTTTGCGAAGGGTTGCGTCTTGGCCCATTGCAACTCCGTCTTTTGAATCATCTGCAACCACAACGAGTCCGGATCGGAATTGAAGACTGTGCTGGTGTCTGCCGGGAAGATGTACCACGCGCCCAAATGCACTTCATTCCGCAACTGATCTGGCGTCCACCCGGCATATCCCAGGTACACGTGAAAAACACTAGGATCAGGCCGGACCGAAAGCACTTTCTTGAAGAGGTCTTTGCTGGAGATCAGATAAACCCCAGCAAAGACATTCTCGGCCGCTTTCACCTTGACGGGGGACTGATACAGCGCAAACACGGTTGAAGGCTCCACCGGGCCCCCGAGATACACCGGGTCGGAGCGGTCTTTCGCAGATTTGAGATCGAGAACTCGAGAGAGCGGCACATCGGTGCGCCGGTTGAGAACCAGTCCGAGTACGCCTTCTTGGTCGTAGCGAACCAGCAGGATCACGGTTTGGGCAAAGTCCGGGTCTGCTAGGCCGCGGCTCGCCACCAGCAGCTTTCCCACGCCCAAATCCTTGGGGTTCTTGAATTGAATGGGGACAAAGAGCGCCGGCCGCGATTCGCCTTCCCTGCGCAAAGGCCTGAGCCATTGGCTTGGTTCATTTGCCGGCCGGCTGCCGCGCCACGGCCATCGAGCAGCAGCAGGCGGTGGAGCGCCCACGCACGCATTCAGTTGCGGCGCACCGGATTCCGCCTTGTAAACATTGACCCCTCCAGATGCCGCCAAGACAACAAGCGTGAACAGCATTGCGATCAGCAAGCATTTCCGCAGCGACATGATCGGATCCTTCTCAGAAGAGATTATCCGATTTTCATGGCTTTTCTACATAATTTGTGGGTGAAGCGGGTGTAGGAGCAGATGCGGGAACAGCTTCGCGCGTAATTGCGCATGCTTGACGGAAAGAGGTTTGCTAACGATAGTATTATTCCTTAACAACTGAACGGCCCTCGGCTTGAAGGCGAGGGGTTTCAACCATCCCCGATCGGGACACTAACGGTTCTCCTGCCGGCGGGCGTCCGGTCAACGCCCATCGTGAAACTCGACGGCTGGAACATTCCGCCGATTACGGTCACGCCGGGCGAGGCTGCTGCCGCGCTTCAACGCTCGCCGCAGAAACAGGCCGGTAACTTACAGTAAATACGGAGGGGAAATAAATGCGTTCCTGGTTTCACGGTTGCCTGGTTTTATTATCTGCGTTGATTGCCATTCCGGCTTACGCGAACGTTCGCCTGCCTGCTCTCTTTGCGGATCACATGGTAATTCAGCGCCACGAGCCCGTCCACGTGTGGGGAGATGCGGCGCCGGGAGAAGCGGTGACGGTTGCCTTTCGCGGTGTTGAACGAAGCACGGCAGCGGATTCGTTGGGACGCTGGAGCGTTGAATTGCCGCCAGGCGGAGCCGGCGGCCCCTTCGTCCTGACCGTCCGCGGCGCCAACACCATTACCATCAGAGACGTGCTCGTTGGCGACGTCTGGATAGCGTCCGGCCAGTCGAACATGGGCTTTCCACTACGTGATGCGCGCAACGCGCAGCAGGAGATCGCCCGCGCCGATTTTTCGCAGATACGGCTCATGCACGTCAATCAGCGCTTTGCTGACTATCCGCAGGATGACCTGGACATCAGCATGCCCTGGAGCCTTTGCACTCCCCAGTCCGCGGGCGGCTTCTCGGCGGTGGCCTACTTTTTCGCCCGTGACATTGAGCGCCGCGAGCACATTCCTATCGGCGTCATTGAGTCTGACTGGGGCGGCACGCCTGCCGAGGCGTGGACCAGCATGGATGCCTTGTCTCACAATGCATCGCTGATGCCGGTATTTTCCGCGTGGGCCGGCATGGCGGACGCGGAAGCGGAAACCAAGCTTGCGGAAGCCAAAGAGCGTCATGATTTCGAAAAGAAGTACGGCAAATCGACAGATGAAGAACTGCGCCTTCCCTGGCATCCGGTCTTCAAATCATGGGCTCCCGCTGCGCTTTACAACGGCATGATTGCTCCGCTTACACGCTTCCCGATCCGCGGAGTCATCTGGTATCAGGGAGAATCCAACACCGATGCCCTCCGCTATCCCGTCTATGGCCCTCTCTTTCAAACCCTCATCCAGGACTGGAGAGCCGATTGGCGCGAGGGTAACTTCCCGTTTCTCTTCGTGCAGATTGCCAACTACCAGGCAGGTTCTGATAGCTACTGGCCCGAGGTACGCGAGGCCCAGCTCCAGGCGCTGGATCTTGTGAATACGGCCATGACCGTAACCATCGACATCGGCAACCCAAATAACATCCACCCTGTGGATAAACAGGATGTCGGATACCGCCTTGCTCTTGCCGCCCGCGCCATCGTTTACGGAGAACATATCGAATATTCCGGCCCACTCTACCGCACCATGAGCATAGCGGGCAGCCGGCTGCGTCTCTACTTCAGCCATGCGTCCGGCGGTCTGGTCTCAAAAGGAGGACCGCTAACAGGATTTGAGATTGCCGGAGCTGACGGTAAATTCGTTCCCGCCGAAGCCGTGATCGACGGCCCGGCCGTCATTCTTTCCAGCCCCGCCGTCACATCGCCAACGCAAGCACGTTACGGATGGGCCAACAGTCCCGTGTGTAACCTCTTCAACAAGGAGGGACTGCCTGCTTCTCCCTTCCGCACCGCAGCGCCGTAGCATATCGAGGCAGGGGCCCAGCGAAGTTCGCGGGCAGGCGCCGGCTCTGCCAGCACTCTGTGGAACGCAGCATGACTGAAAAACATCGAGGTTCAGCGCCGTCTAGTTCGAGCGGCTCGCAGGGAGCGCATCTTCACCGCACGCTGGGTCTTTGGAACCTGGTCATCATCGGCATGGTCATCATTCAGCCGGTGGCGCCCATGGGAATCTATGGCGTCATCAGCGATAAGGCGCACGGCAATGTCGTGACCACGATCCTCATCGCCATGGTGGCCATGCTTTTCACCGCTATCTGTTACGGCCGCATGGCGCGCGTTTACCCCAGCGCCGGATCCGCCTACACCTACGTGGGGCGCGAGATGCACGCCGCGCTGGGCTACGTCGTGGGCTGGAGCATGGTGATGGATTACCTGCTCAATCCGCTCATCTGCACAGCCTTTTGCGCCAAGGCCGCGATGAATATTCTGCCCGGCCTTTCTTTTTACGCCTGGATTCTGATCTTTGCGGCTTTCTTTACCTGGACGAACCTGCGCGGCATCCGCACATCAGCGCAGATGAACGAGGCCCTCTGCGCGGGCATGATGCTGGTGGTCCTCATCTTTCTGGGCAGCGTAGCGCGATGGCTTTGGCGCTTCCACCACGGTCCCGGTTTCTTCACCCGCCCGTTTTATAACCCCGCTACTTTTCATGTATCCAGCGTCTTCGCGGGCACCTCTGTCGCGGTGCTCACCTACATCGGCTTTGACGCCGTGTCCACACTGTCAGAGGAGGCCAAGGACCCGCGCAGAAACATTTTGAGGGCCACGGTTCTGGTCTGCATCATCACCGGCGTGCTCTCTGCCATCGAGGTCTACGCCGCCCAACTGGTATGGGGAGCGCGGAGTTTTCCGGAAGGCCAGGTAGAGTCGGCGTTCGCCATGGTTTCGCAGCAGGTGGGTGGCGTCATCCTCTTTCAGGTGATTAACTTTACGTTGCTGATCGCCAACATGGGTTCCGGCATGGGATCCCAGCTTGCGGCCGGACGTCTTCTTTACGGTATGGGGCGCGGCAACGCATTGCCCAAATCCTTCTTCGGCGCTATCGAGCCTAAACGGCGCATCCCTCGCAACAACATACTGGCCGTGGGCGGCTTTGCCCTGGCCGGGGCAGGCATCCTGGAGTTCTTTGCCAGCCGGCTGGGCGGCGGCGCCTATGAGATCGGCGCACAGGCGCTTAACTTCGGCGCCTTTATCGCGTTCATGGGCGTCAACGCCGCAGCATTCGTCCACTCCGTAGTGCGAGGCGGGAGCCGCAGGCTGAGCGATATCCTGGTTCCCGTCCTGGGGTTCACGATCTGCGCCTTTATCTGGATTCATTTGAGCAAGCCCGCACTGTGGCTGGGCGTAACATGGATGAGCATAGGCATTCTCTACGGCGCCGTGCGCACCCGCGGGTTCCGCTCGGAGCTGGTTACCTTCGAGGTTCCCCAGGAAGAAGGGTAGAGGATAGAGCGGCGAGTCACCCCGCCTCCAATCCGCTGCCAAACCGGCGCAAATAGAGAGTCAGCAAGCTGGGTTGCGCACCTCCGGATAGGCAGCCCCCTGGCCAGCTTGTTCATTTTTCTCCCTCTCCGGCAGCGGATTGCGCCTCGCCGTGGCTGGACAGCTTGCGGGAAATCGATTTCAGAACTATAAAGGAGAGAGGCCGGGTGGCCGCGGCAAGCGCCGGGCGAAGCGCATTCGAACCCCTCAACAGGAACACTCACCATGAGCGGGCAGGTTTTGAACGGAAAAAAGACGCGGGGCGGCGGCGTAGATATTACGCAGGTCGCGCAGCGCGCCGGCGTCTCTCCGGCAACGGTTTCGCGAGTGACGAACGGCCGATCAACGGTGGCCAAACACCTTGCCAAGAGAGTTTGGCGGGCGATTGAGGAACTGGGCTACACGCCCAACCCGCAGGCCCGCGCTCTGGTTTCCGGCCGCAGCCGCGTGCTGGGTCTTCTGGTTTCTGAAATCACCAACCCCTTCTTTCCGGAATTGATGCAGAGCTTTGAGGATGTGGCCGGTGAGCACGACTTCGAAGTGATGGTAGGTTCGACGAACTACAACCGGGAGCGGGCCAGTATCTTTATCCGGCGCCTGATACAGAGAAGGGTGGAAGGCGTAGCCGTGATGACCTTCCGTGCGGAGTCGCACTTTCTCGATGCATTGATAGCTGAAGACATTCCTCTGGTCACCATCGACGTAAGCGCCAACGCTGCGCGCTCTGTGGTTTTAGAGGTCGATTACGCGCAGGGAATCGATGAGGCGGTGCAGCACCTGGCGCTGCTCGGCCATCGCCGCATCGGCTTCGCCAGCGGCCCCATGCCGCACTTGACGAACGTGCGCCGGAAGGAAGCTTTTGTTCGCGCGGCAAGAAAGATCGGCTTGACCGCGGATAAAGCGCCCATCTTCGCCGGCGAGCACACCTTCGAGGGAGGAACTCTGGCCGCGCATCATTTCCTGCGCATTGAGCCGCGCCCCACGGCGATTGTCTGCTCGAATGACATGATGGCCGTGGGCGTGCTGCGAGTGTTGGCCACTAGCGGTATCAGGGTCCCCCGCGACATGTCCGTGGTGGGCTTCGATGATATCCATCTGGCTGAGTTCATCAATCCGCCGCTGACGACGGTGCGGATGTCGCGCCAAGATTTAGCCCAGGCCGCCTTCAACGGGTTAGAGAAGTTGTGGTCGGAAGAATCCTCCGGCTCGCTGACTTCGATCCGCATAGGCACTCGTTTGGTAGTACGGCAGTCCACGGACTCGCCTAAGGGTGCGGCCAACGGTCTGCGGCGGAACAAGAGCACACGCCAAGCGGAGACGCAGACGGCGAGTGCTTGAAGCAGTTTGGCGCCGCAGAGGAATGCGCTCACCACCAAATCAGGTTCAGGAGCAGGCAGCCAGCCAATAGCGCCGCACTCAATAGCACCAGCCCCGTTGAAGGGCGCATTGCTCGGCGCAGCGCCGCATCCAAGGAAATCGTGCTGCCGTCCACTCCTTCTTCCTGCGGTCTCGGCGGCACCGTCAAGCACGCGGTCATGGCCACCGTAAAGCTGAGCATCGCTTCATAAAAATCTGCGTTCATCTGGGAGCCGAAAGGCGCTAAACCCATCGCATATCCGCCTTGAAGCGCCAATGCGCAGGCGATACCGGCGCAAATGCCGGCCAAAGCCCCGCGCTCGCTGGTGCGCCGTCTGAAGATGCCGGCGAGCACGGCCGCAAACACCGGGGCATAGAAGAGCGCGGCGACAAGTTGCAGAAACTCCATAATGTCGTGGAATGCGAAGGCTGCGTATGCAGTCGATT
Organism: Acidobacteriota bacterium; assembly: GCA_021800255.1. Lineage (GTDB taxonomy): Bacteria > Acidobacteriota > Terriglobia > Terriglobales > Acidobacteriaceae > Telmatobacter. Next base: position 36,372 of record JAJYZC010000014.1, on the reverse strand, counting down.
GCGCCAGCAGCAGGCACGCGGGCACGGCGAAGTGGCCGGCGCGAATATAGTGCTGCTCAGAGCGGCGAGGACGGAAACGGCGATAAATTTCCTCAACCCACAACGCCGAAAAACCAGAGACGTTTCCGGCCAGCCATGCCATAAGACCGGCAAGCAGGGCCGCGGCGCCCAGCGCCAGCAGAGCCGGGCCGAATTCCAACGCCATGAGCGCCGGAATGGTCTGATCGAAGGATGCCTTTCCGTGCAGGAGGGCCGGCGCGGCGGCTCCCGGCAACACCACTAGAAAAGCGATCCCCACTTTGCCGAAGCCCGCCAGCAACGGCACCTTGCGGGCATCGGCGCCAGTGCGCGCGGTGAGCGCCCGCTGGATCATTACAAAATCCGTGCACCAGTAGGAGAAGCTGATTACGAATCCCAGACCGAGCAGCACGCCGAGACAATCGAGGGGCGCATGCGGAGAAAGCAACGGCAGCGGTTTCCACAGCCGCCATCGATCGGCCCGCTGCGCCCAGCTTGCCGCGTTGAAATGAGCCGTGAAAAACATCAGCGGCGTAAGGCCCGCGATCATGACGACGAACTGCAAAACTGAGGTGAAGATTGAAGCGCGGACACCGCCGGCAAGAACATAGACCAGAACAATAGCCGCGCAGGACAGCTCTGCGGGCAGGAATTTCCACCCCAGGATTACATACAGCACCTGGGCCAGAGCGTAAAGCGCTACGCCGGCAAAACAGACCGTGCCGGTGATCGAGACCAGGGCATTGAGCAGCCGCACAGCAGGGCCGAAGCGCAGGCCCAGGTACTCGGGAAGACTGCGTGCGCCTGTTCGCATATAAACCGGCAGGACCACGAGACCCAAGAAGATCATGCCCGGAATTCCGCCGATCCAGTAGAAATGGAACGCCTGGACCCCATACTGAGCGGCCACGGCGCTCATGCCGATCACTTCAATGGAGCCGCAGTTGTAAGCCAGAAAAGCGAGCGCCGCGGCCCACAGAGATATGGAGCGGGAGGCGTTGAGATAGTCGTTGGACGAAGACCATGAGCGCCGCGACCTCAGGCCGACCGCGAGAACAGCGGCTAGACAAAGCGGAAAGATAACAACAACCCATGTGCTCATTACGCCAGATCCGACGGATTCGCTCGTGCCGGTGCGGTAAAGCTAGGCACAGTTTAACAACGCGAAGGCAGGGTCCGTAGAGTTCCAGACGGAAAGTTGCGCCGGCGGGTCCGGTGCTGGAAGAACAGCCGGGGCAATACGCTGCAAGGACTCTACTTATGCCTGAGTCAAAAAAGTTCTTGACAGCGATTATTGAAAAGGGGTACGGTTTTAATTCAAACAGGAAAACGATTTCTCCATTATCTAAGCGGAATTCGCAGAAGTCGTGACAAGATTCGTGGGAAAGGATTTCCAGCTTTCTCGCGTGTGGGGATGGCAACCGTTCAGGCGGGCAGGAATGCAGGCGCTCTTCCTGCTTTGCGAGTGAATTTGCGCCTTGGGGAGGCAATTCCATGAAGCATCGCACATTTCATCGCATCGTTTTTCTGGCCGCTGTGCTGTGCGGGCTGGCCGTGATCGCGCTGGCGCCCCAGCGGTGCGCCGCCCAGACCGAGAACGCCACTCTGCAGGTCAGCGTCACCGACCCATCGGGCGCAGTGGTTCCTCAGGCGCAAGTCACCGTCACCAACATAGCAACGGGAATCACCCGCACCTTCACCACGAACAACAGTGGTGAATTTACCATCGTCGGGCTGATTCCAGGCTCCTACTCGGTCCGCGTTGAGCACGCGGGCTTCAAGGCCTCTGAAGTCATGGGCGTGGTGCTGAGCGTGGGCGGCCACGTAAAACTTCCCATTCACCTCGCAGTGGGAACCGCAAACCAAAGCGTGACGGTGAACGGCAGCGCCATTCCGATGCTCACCACGTCGGCCGCGGTTTCGACGGTCGTCAACCAGCAGGAAGTCGCAAACATGCCGCTAAACGGCCGCAGCTTCCAGGACCTGATGCTGCTGGTCCCCGGCGTGACTACCACCAACCCGCAGACTACCAATTCCCTTTCGGACCATAATGGCGTGTCGCTGATCCAGGTCGATGGCGGTGACGGCTATTCCAATGCCTTCACCGTAGACGGCGTCAGCGCGAATTTCGGCTCTGACAACAACGGCGGATTCGCCGGCATCGGCGGGGCGGGCGGACTGGCGGCGTCCACCATCCTCGGAACCACCCAGGCCCTGGTTCCGGTCGACGATCTCGCGGAATTCCGCGTCGAGACCAGCAGCTACGCCGCGGAGTACGGAGGATATTCCGGAGGGCAATTCATCCTTGTCACGCGCTCCGGTACGAACCATCTCCACGGCAGCGCATCCGATTATTACCGGGACACGATCTTCGACGCCAACGACTATTTCAACAATTACTACGGCACGCCCAGGCAGCCGATGCTTCAGAACGACTTCAGCGGCACGCTGGGCGGCCCGGTCCTGATTCCGCATATCTACGACGGAAAGGACAAGACCTTCTTCTTTTTGAATTACGAGGGACTCCGCTCGAACCTGCCTGGCGCGTCATATCTGCAATACGTACCCACGGCAGCGGCGCGTGCTGCGGCCACGGGCGCCATGGCCGCGTTTCTCAAATCTTTTCCCACCTCAAATGTCCCCAACGCACCGGACCTAGGTGACGGTTTGACCACGTTTGTCGCCGCTTATCCTGCCCTCAACAACCTGAACACCTATAACCTGCGTATCGACGAGGATCTTTCGAAGAACGAAGAACTGTTTTTGCGCGCAAGCAACACCAACTCCACAGACACATCTTATTTTCTCGCCCAGAATGAGAACATCAGCCAAAACGTCCGCATGTACACCGCGGGCCTCACCAGTTCCTTCGGTCCGCGCTTTACCAACCAATTCCGCGCCAACTACTCGCTGAGCGCAGGTCCCCAGTCCGGGGGTGACTACGTTCAGCCCGGCGCGAGCACCTACAACATGGTCACCGGGGGCGGTTATCCGGCGAACATTCCCCACATCTACATTGGCGTCTTTTACTATCCAGCCGTCGGCAGTCTCTATTCCCAGGCGTATCGTGGAGTAAACGAAACCCGCCAGGTCGATATCCCCGACAACCTGACCTGGATACACGGCACGCATGATCTCAAGTTCGGTGTGGAATACCGGATACTGAACTCCACCCAGCTTCCTGAAAGTCCGCTCGTAGGCTATGAGTACTACAGCGAGGCGACGCTGCTCGCCAACACCTCGGATTACATCTACAACTATTCTTATGGGACTTTTTACCCGGGGATCAAGGATTTCGCGGCTTATGCCCAGGACCAGTGGCAGGTTAACCGCAGGCTCAGCCTTTCTTACGGCCTCCGCTGGGATTTGATGCCCCCGCCGACTATACGTCGTGGCAATGTTCCCTATACCCTTATAAATCAGGACAATCTATCAACCCTCGCCTTAGGCTCACCAACTGCGCCGTATCACACTTACTACGACGATTTTGCGCCTCGATTGGGAGTGACGTATCTTGCCCGGTCTACGCCCGGCCTTGAAACTCAGATCCGCGGCGGCGCCGGCGTCTTCTACGACTCGGCCGTGAACGAGGGCAACGCCCAGATCGGGCTTTATTCGCCGGGCTTTTCCGACGGCAACTCCTTCTGCCCCTACTCCTATTGCAACATTATGGGAACCTATTCGTACCCGCTGCCGCCGCAGTATGCCTATACCCCGATTCAATACCCGCCGAAGCCTCCATTTACCTCCCTGTACTACGCGATCTCTCCGCATTTTGCCAATCCATATACCATTCAGGGAAACGTCGCTGTGCAGCAGAATCTCGGAGCGAACAACGCATTTACCTTGACCTACGTTGGCGCGTTCTACCGCAAAGGCATTGAGTGGGATGAGTTTAACGCCTACCCTTACAATCCTAATTTTCAGCTTGTCGAATTCGAAACGAATGGCCTGCGCTCCGCCTACAACGCCGGCGAGTTCACCTTTGAGCATCGCGTCAACAAAGGGCTGTATGCCTACGCCGGTTACACCTGGTCTCATGACATCACGCAGAATCAGATCAACGCTTTCACGCCGTACCAGAAGGGCGACTCTGGAAGCGATCTGAGAAATAACTTCAACGCTGTGCTGAGTTGGAATATCCCGTACACATCTACTCATCTCGCTACCGCGGCTCTCGCAGGCTGGGGCGTGGATGTGCGGTTCATGGCGCGAACGGGGTTTCCGATCACCTTGTATGGGTTACAAACTTCCGGCGCAGCGACCGACGGCCAGAATGTCAAGCCAGGCCTCGACTTTGTACCGGGACAGCCGATTTTCCTGACCGGAAGCTACCAAGGAAAGCAGATACCGAGCGGGCGACAACTCAATCCGGCGGCCTTTACGGCTGCCCCTTTGGGCGTGAACGGCACCGTTCCGCAGAATTATTTCCGCGGCTACGGAATGAGCCAGTGGAACGTCGCCCTTCGTCGCGACTTTCCTTTTTATGAAAGGGCGCGTTTCCAGCTAAGGGCTGAGGCGTTCAACCTTTTCAATCGCGCTAATTTCGGAACGATCGACGATTATCTTCCTGACCTGACCTTTGGGCAGGCAACGGACAGTCTGGCTTCCGCAATGACGCCCGGCGCCAGTTCGTCGGTGTACCAAACCGGCGGCCCGCGCGAGTTGCAGATGGCTTTGAAGATACTCTTCTGACATCCAAGGGAGAGGCTGGCGAGCCAGAGATGTACCGCAGCCATGCCGGTCACGGCGCAACCATGGTGCAGCGCAAACCTATGGGCCGAAAGGGGCGTGAATTGAAGCACAATGCGATCTGGGTAACTGTCTGCGTTAGCCTCAGCCTTCTACCGCACATGCTGTTCGGCGCAGAGCATAAGAAGGGCGTTGGCGAGTATGGGCAACCACGTGGAGCAAGAACCCTGGAACAACTCCGCGTCTCCTGGTACTACGACTGGAAGCCACGGCCGGATGTGGCAGGGGTGCCAGCTGGTGTACAGTTCGTCCCCATGATTTGGGGTATGAAAAATATGAATGAGGCGGATCTGAAGGCTGCGAAGGCCAGTGGTACAGGCATTCTGCTCGGCTTCAATGAGCCTAATGAGAAGGGCCAGTCCAATATAAGTGTGGAACAGGCCCTAGATGCTTGGCCTCGTCTTGAGGCTCTCCACATGCGTCTGGGGAGCCCTGCCCCCGGTACCGGCGACGACGTCAAGTCAAACGGCTGGCTGGCACGCTTTATGGCCGGAGCTAAGGCCCGTCACTATCGCGTCGACTTTATCTGTATTCATCCCTACCAGTCCAGCTTCGACCCGGACACGGCAACGAAGGACCTAATCCGCGAAGTGACAACGGTGCATAAAATGTATCACCTGCCGATCTGGGTCACGGAGTATGCCATGGCTGAATGGGGTCCCCCTCAGAAAACTCCGAGTGCCAAGATTCAGGCCGAGTTCATCCATAAGTCGACCGCGGCGCTGGAGAAATTCCCTTTTGTGGAGCGTTATGCATGGTATGGTGACCTTCCACATCAGCCTACTTTTTCGCTGGCAGATGCGCACGGAAACCTAACCATAGTAGGGAATGCCTGGAGCGCAGCTCCCAACTCGGGCGGGAACCTTCCATCTGGACGGTAAAGAGGAGACGTGTTCTCCGGCTAATACCCGGTATCGTCGCAACTGTTTTGCAAAGCAGCTGACCGTGCGTGTATTGTTAGCAGCGATGTAAGGATCGCTGTTCGCAGCAGCATTTGGCCCCACGATCAATTATCACAGCAGGCACATGACTCTGAAGCTACAGGGCTAGAGCGTGTTTCATAAATGGCCGTTGTGGCAGACCAAGCTCCTGGAACCCGGCTTGTTGCCGGGTTCCACATAAGACAGAACCATTTGCATTGGGTTTATGAAACACGCTGTACGCAGAAGTCGCTAAGTGCAAAGCACGAGGAGAGTAGTTCATGAACCGGATTCCCATCTTTATCCTATGCACGCTGATTGCGGGCATGATCACTTCGCCGGTGTTATATCCGCAGGGGATCCATTCACATGCCATCGTTGCGACACAGAACACGGCTCCGAAGTTGATCGTTCACCCTAAAGCCCCTTTGTACGGCGCCGCATACTATCCCGAATACATGCCCTATGACCGCGTCGATAAAGATATTGCACTCATGAAGGCCGCAGGGATCAATGTAGTGCGCATGGGCGAGTCTACCTGGAGTTTATGGGAGCCGGAGGATGGCGATTTCGAGTATGCGTGGATGGACCGGGTTGTGGACGCGATGGGCAAAGCCGGCATCAAGGTGATACTAGGCACGCCTACTTACTCGATCCCTGCGTGGATGGCTCATGAACATCCGGAAATCCTGGCGCAAACGCTCAATCCTGCGCCTTTTGGCGGGCCGCCCATCGCGGGCGTCTATGGCATGCGTCAAAACATGGATATCGGCTCACCAGCCTATCGCTATTATGCCGGGCGTCTCATTCGCCACATCGTAGCGCACTATAAGAACAATTTAACCGTAATTGGGTGGCAGATTGACAATGAGACCGGTAGCTATAACGCGGATAATCGCGACGACTTCATCGGGTTCCAGCATTATCTAGAAAAGAAGTTTGGCACGCCCGACGCATTGAGTAAGGCGTGGTTCCTTAACTATTGGGGGCAGAATATCCACACCTGGGAGGACCTTCCCACGCGGGATGGCGCGCAGAGTACTGGCTACAAGCTTGAATGGACGCGCTGGAATCAACTGAGAGTTACAGACTTTCTGCGCTGGCAGGCCAACTTAGTGCGCCGGTACGCCTCGCCTCGCCAGTTCGTTACAACCGATTTTGCCGGGATGCTGAAACCAGACGTGAATGCAGAGGCAATCGCAGACTTTCTCGACATTCCGGCCGTAAATGTCTATCACAGAACTCAGAATCGCTTCGACGGGTCGGGGCAGTCGCTTCAGGAAGATTTTACGCGTTCGCTCCAGCACAGCAATTTCCTGGTGACCGAAACCAACGCTGACACCACCGGCTGGTCTTCGGCCTTTGAATTCCCTCCCTATGACGGCCAGTTGCGGGAAGATGTGTACGCACACCTTGCGAACGGCGCCGATATGGTTGAGTTTTGGCCTTGGGCGTCAATCCCCGCCAACCAGGAAACCTACTGGGGCGGCATTCTCCCGCACGATCTGGAGCCCGGCCGCATTTACGCCGAAGTAAGCCGGACGGGACATGAGCTCGAAAGGATCGGCCCGCATCTCACCGGCTTGAAGGTTCACAATCAGGTAGCTATCCTCTGGAGCCGCGACTCCATGAACGCTATTTCATTCATGCCCTTCACCTCTTCCGGGCCGCAATGGAGCAGCGATCCGCCAACCGCCGATTACACAACACTGGTGAAGCAGATTCACAAGTCGCTCTACGATCTCAATGTGGGGACGGATTTTGTTTTTGCCAGCACACGGAACTTTTCCGCTTACAAGCTTCTGATTGTGCCCGCACTCTATATCTCGAGTGATGCTCTCCTTCAGCGTATTTCAGACTATGTTAAGAACGGCGGGCACGTGGTGATGACATTCAAAAGCGGATTTGCCAATGAAAACTCCGCGGTGCGCTGGGTGCGCGCTCCTGGACCGCTGCGCGGGGCTGCGGGGTTCAGTTACCAGGAGTTTTCGAGTCTCGATCACCCGCTGGCCCTGAAAGGCGATCCCTTCCATGTGGGCGCCGGAAATAAAGTAAAGTACTGGGCGGAATTCCTCGTGCCGGAGCACGCGCGAGCTCTGGCCTACTACGATCAACCTTTCTTTGGGCGCTGGCCCGCAATTACCGAAAACCACTTCGGATCCGGCACGCTGTTGTATGAGGGCACTTATCTTTCTGATGCGCTACAGACCGCCGTCCTACGCTACGCTCTGGACCAGATCGGTCTCATTGGCCCCGACCAGAACCTGCCGTCCAAAGTGCACGTACAAACTGGGGTGAACCGGTTCGGCAGGCGAGTTTATTACTATTTCAACTATTCAAGCGCCGGAGTCAGCATCGCCTATCGGCACGCTAACGGAACGAATCTGCTCGGCGGCAGCCCCGTTATTCATGGGTCTAAGCTGACCCTGGGCCCGTGGAATCTAGCCATAATTGAGGAAAACAAGCCTGCCGATTCTGCGCGGAGATAGCGTTAGCAAAAATTTCGAGGTGCCCGTGTGTGTAATTCGTGTGAACGTGAATGCTTCGTGACTGACGACTGCATCCAACGCTCTCTACGGGATAATTCACCAACCACTTCCGGCTGCTGCCGGAAGTGAATATCGGGCTCTACTCGACGGTTACGGACTTGGCCAGGTTGCGGGGCTGGTCGACGTCGCAGCCGCGGCGGACGGCAATATAGTAGGCCAGCAGTTGCAGGGGCACGATCTCAAGCAGAGGCGAGAGCAGCTCGGGCGCAGGGGGAATGTAAATGACGCGCTCGACCAGGTTGCCGATGGCAGCGTCGTCCTGAGTCGCCACGGCGATGACGCGGCCGGCACGCGCGGTGACTTCCTGAATGTTGGAGAGGGTTTTCTCATAGCGCAATTTTGAGGCGGGGTCGGCCTCGTCGCGCGTGGCCAGCACCACGACGGGCAGGGACTCATCGATGAGCGCGTTGGGGCCGTGCTTCATCTCGCCGGCGGGGTAGCCTTCAGCGTGTATGTAGGAGATTTCCTTGAGCTTGAGCGCGCCTTCGAGGGCGATGGGAAAGTGGATGCCGCGACCGAGATAGAGAAAGTCGCGGGCGGCGTGGAAGTCGCGCGCCAGTTGCTCGCACTGGGCGGAGCAGGAGCGCAGAGTCTCCTCCATCTTGACGGGGATGCGGCTCAATTGCTCGACCGACTCCAGCGATTGCGCCTCATCGAGGCGGCCACGAAGCTGGCCCAGTTTGAGCGCCAGCAGGAACAGCGCGGTGAGTTGCGCCGTGAATGCCTTGGTGGAGGCCACGCCGATCTCCGGGCCGGCGTGGGTATAGACGGCGCCGTGGGCCTCGCGCGCAACCATGGCGCCGACGACGTTGCAGATAGCCACAGTCTTTGAGCCCAGGGCTTTCATCTCGCGCTGCGCGGCCAAGGTGTCGGCGGTTTCGCCGGACTGGGTGATGAGCAGGCCCAGCGCGTCGGGGCCGGCGATGGGCGAGCGGTAGCGGTATTCGCTGGCGTAGTCCACATCCACAGGCAACCGCGCCAAGCGTTCGATCATGTATTTGCCGGTGAGGGCGGCGTGCCAACTGGTGCCGCAGGCGGCGATGACGATGCTGGAGATGCGAGCCAGCTCTTCGTCAGGAATCTCCATCTCGCCGAGGAAGACCTTGCCCGAGCCGAGAGAAACGCGGCTCAACGTGGTCTCGCGGACGGCCGACGGCTGCTCCCAGATTTCCTTGAGCATGAAGTGCTTGTAGCCGCCCTTTTCAGCCTGGATGGGATCCCAGTGAACGTGCGTAAGCTCGCGCTGGATCGGGTTGCCGTCGAAGCCGGTCAACGCGGCGCCGGATGCGGTGAGGACAGCCATTTCGCCGTCACCGAGAAAGTAGACGTCGCGGGTGTGGTGGAGGATGCCGGGCACGTCGGAGGCGACGAAGGACTCGCCCTGGCCCACGCCGATGACCACAGGCGGACCCTGGCGCGCGGCGACGATCTTGTTCGGCTCGGCGGCCGAGAGAACGCCCAGCGCAAACGCACCGGTCAGGCGCTTGACGGCGCGGCGCACGGCTGCCTCCAGCGAAAGAGGCTGGCAGGCGGCTACGGCGTCATTCTGAACCTGTTCGATGAGATGGGCGATGATCTCGGTGTCGGTTTCGGTGACGAAGATGTGGCCTTGGGCGGAGAGCTCGCGCTTGAGATCGAGGTAGTTCTCGACGATGCCGTTGTGAACGACGACGATGCGGCCGGAGCAGTCACGGTGGGGGTGGGCGTTTTCTTCCGTGGGACGGCCGTGCGTGGCCCAGCGCGTGTGGCCGATGCCGAAGGTGCCGTCGAGCGGGTGCTCACGCAAAACCTCTTCGAGATTGCGGAGCTTGCCGGGCGCGCGCCGCACCTCAAGCGTCGAGCTGGAAGGGCTGCCCACAGCGATACCCGCGGAGTCGTAGCCGCGGTATTCGAGGCGCCTTAATCCAGCGATGATGACGGGAACGACCTTCTTGGGACCGACATAACCGACGATACCGCACATAGAACGATTCTATGGGATGGGAATTAAGAAAGCGGGGTGAAAGGCAAAGAATCAGGGCAAACGCATCACAAAAAGAATCGAAGTAGAACGGCGAGTGAATGGAGCAAAGGAAGAGCAGCAGGGGCTGAAGCCCGACCAATTTTGCTCCTGATCACCCAGCTAAAGCCGTGCCCTTGTTACAAAGCCTCAACCAATGGGGGTTTTCTCAAGCTGTAACGTCGTGCTCTGGTTCCTTTCGCCTCAAAAAATTGTGGCGCGTTTGCTCTGGCAAAGAATTGCAGCATTGCAGGCGGCGCGCAGTGCGTGGCTCTCCGACTCAGATGATAACCGGAACATCGGTGACACCGGCCACGCCGAAAACTCGGCGGTAACGCTCAGCCTCTTGCGGGTCGCCCAGGGCCTTGGAGTAGTTATCAGAGAGCTTGACGGCGGGGCGGCCATCGGCTTCGCTGAGCTTGCAGACCAGGCCAGTGGGATGGAAGCCGTCGCCGCCGCGCGGATTGCAATTGCGAAAGTCGTTGGTGAGCAGAGTGCCCCAGCCGGCGCTGAAGCGGATGCGGCGCTCGGGCGCCCAGCGTGACGGATCGTGAAAATCGCTTGCGGAGCGGAAATCGCCGGGCGAAGCGCCGTTGCGGAGGGTCCCGGCGAAGTAGGCGTGCAGGCTGAGTATCTGCTCCACATCAAGCGCATCCGAAGCGATCAGACGCTTCTGGCGCGGGTCGCGGCCGCGGCGCTCCAGCCAGCCGATGTACTCGTCGCCGGCCACGAAGGCGTCTTTGCTGTCGATGCGCAGGCCGGTCCAGTTGGCCACCCAATCGGGCGCGCCGCGCAAAAACTGCGTGGTCCCGAAGGTATCGGGCAGCAGGATGAGCAGCTCGCCCTGGTAACTCTGCTGCCATAGCTCCAGAAGCCGGTACTGCGCTGAGCGCAGCTCTTCGTCGTTGCTGGAGAGCGCGGCCATGGCCATGGGCAGTTCGTGGCCGTTGGTGCCGATGGCTTCAAGATCGTGCTTGTAGGCAAGGTAGGCATTGGAGGTTCCGGTGAAGGCGGGGCCGAGAGTGTCGAGCATGGCGTTGACCACATACTCATGCCACAGGAAGCTATGCCGGCGGCGGGTGCCGAAGTCGCTGATGTTCAGCTCCGGCACGCCGCGCAGACGCTCGATCTTTTCCCAGAGCTTGGTTTTGGCGCGCGCGTAGAGGATGTCGAGCTCCAGCTCGCCGAGCTGCTTGAGGGCGGCGCGCGTCTTGAGCTCGGCGATGGCCGCGAGCGCGTAGATCTCCCACAGGGTGGTTTCGGTCCAGAGACCGCGGAAGCATAGCTCGATCTGGCCGTTGCGCGCCGACAGCTCGTAATCGGAGAGCCGGAAGCTGTGCTCCAGCCAGTTGAGAAAGGCAGGCTCGAAGATGCCGCGGCGGCCATAGAAGGTATTGCCGGCCAGCCAGACCAGCTCCGACTTGCTGAAGCGCAGCTTGCGCGTGGACTCCAGTTGCTCGCGCAGTTGCTCGACGCCGACCACGTCGCCAAGGCGCACTTCTGGCGTGCGGTTGATGAGGGTGAAAGTCGCATGAGTCTGGGGAAAGTGCTTCCAGATGAACTGGAGCATGAGCAGCTTGTAGAAGTCGGTGTCTAACAGGGAACGGGTGATGGGATCGAGCTCCCAGTTATGGTCGTGGGCGCGGCGGGCGAGGTTGATAATCACTCTACCCAACTTTACTCGATTTGGCAGCGGCAGGAGGGAGATCGATCAAGATTGTCCAGGTCCGAATGAGCGGCTCGGCGCATTAAATTCGACAGCGAAGCTTCCAGGCCAATTTGCGTTAGAATCAGCATAATGGATCAAGAGTATGACGATTCCTGCAGATTGGTCTTTTGATTACCGTCACGGTCGGGATATGCGAGTGATTCACAGCGATCCACGCGGCATTTGCCCTCATTGCCGTAATGCCTCGACATTCACTATCCAGGCATGTGTGAGCCACCAGCGCAGCGATGGTAGCTTTGCTGTTTGTTCGATCATGCAGTGCAATTCGATCAGTTGCGATGGAATTGTCTACCTGCTTACCTCCGTTTCGCAAAACCTTTCTCTAAATCGTGCGCATGATGAGTTCTTTATACACCCCTCCCGGACGATTGACAGGCCGCATCCTGGTGTTCCAAAGCCCATTGCAAACGACTGGATAGAAGCCCAGAAGGCGATGGAAGCGGGTGCGCCGAAGGCTGCCGCAGTGATGTGCCGTAGAGTGCTATATGGTGTGATCCTCGATAAGAAATGCAAAGAGCACCCGCTGCACGAGGGTCTCAATCAGCTCATTCAGACCCAGCGCCTCCCCGCGATCTTTGATGAATGGTTACCCGCAATCAAAGACGACGGGCACGATGCAGCGCACCCTCACCGCGCATTGGAAATTGACCCCGACAACATCTGCGAAACGATGGAATATACAGCCGAGCTGCTCCGCTTCCTCTACATCGAGCCTTATGAGTTCCAGCAACGGAAAGCCAGGGGTGCAGCGAAACCTCAGGCCGGAGTGTGATAGGGCCTCCCGCAGAACAGGCGGTCGAGTAGGGAGGCCCCTGGCATTTTGTGTCCGCTTCAATAATTTAAGTCCAGAACATTGATCGAGTAAGGCGTGAAGGTCACAGTGAATCTGCGTCCGGCGACGGCGACCGTGCGCGTGACGGGCACGACCGCACGGGGATGGGTAATGGAGTTGGTGGCGTTGGGCGTCTTTGCGCTGAGGGTGGTCAGCGCGGCGCTGCGGGCGGCCGCAGCCGCGCCGTCAAGATCGATGGACAGGGGCAGCGGAATCGAGTTGGCGTTCACCACCTTGATGAAGAGCTTGTGGTGCACGGCATCACGGGTGACCGAGGTAAAGACGCGCGGACCCGCGTGGGCGAGGTCCGCCGCGACCACTTCCCTGCCCAGATGATTTGAGAACATGACCTGCGCCCAGTAGCTGGGCGAGCCGTAGCTGGTGAGAGCGTTATAGCCGATCAGGTCCGGCGCCCACTGCGATGCCCCCGGATTCACATTCGTAAACAGAGGCGCGTAGCTGGCCATGATGATGAGATCGCTGTTGCGCTCCAGGCCGGTCATCCAGGCGGCATCGCCCAGCGCGGCTTCCAGGTTGGGCGTGGGGTCGCCCTCGCGCGTGGCCCACTCGCCCACAAAGATCTTCGGTCCGGAGCGGCTGTAATCGTCGTAGTGGTGCGCCATCGCAAAGGACTCCTCGGCGGACATGTAGAAGTGCTGGTCATACACGTCGGGGGTCACGCTCTTCACCGGCGCCGTCGCGATGATCTGAAGATCGGGATAGGCGCTCTTGATGGCGTGATAGAACTGGGCAAAGCGGCCGTCGTAGGAGCCGGAGCGGTCAAACTGGTCCTCGTTGCCGATCTCGACGTAGTGGAGCGGAAAGGGCGCGGGATGGCCGTCCTTGGCGCGCTCCGCGCCCCATCGAGTGGCAGTCGACCCGGTGACGTACTGGATCTCTTCGAGGGCGCTCTCAACGTAGGGTTCGAGCGCAGGGCCGGGATCGATGTGCTCTCTGTCCAGCGAGTAACCGGCGTAGACGGCGAGCACGGGCTGCATGTCGAGATTCTGGCACCACTCCAAAAATTCGAGCAGTCCCATGCCGTCTGACGAGCGATAGCCCCAGGGGCTCATGTGCGTGGGCCTGTCCACCCAAGGACCGATGGTCTTTTTCCAGTTGAATCGCTGGGCGATGCTGTTGCCCTCAAGATAATTGCCGCCGGGAAAGCGCAAGAACTTGGGGCGCATGGCAGCGAGCAGGTCCATGATGTCGATGCGGTCGGACCCGCCATCGGCGACAGCCTGCCGCTGGGAACCCCGGCTGCCGTGAACGCGGCCATGATAGGTGGGCGGAAACAGCGAGATCAGGTTGAACCACACGGTAGCCGGCCGGGGAATGGTGAGGATGAGGTGATTGCCGGCGGTGACAGGAAGATCGCCGGTTCTGAGGGTGTAGGCGTACTGCTTCCACTCGCCAGTAAGGCCGGTGACGGTGGTTTGGGCAGCGACAGCGCCGGTCGAGTCATTTTCAAGGCTGATGGTGACGGGGATGCCTGGCGAATCGGTCTTGGCGTAGAACGATCCTGAATAAACCGTGTGCGGGCGCACAGCGATGCCCCAGTAGCCGTCGTTCTCCACACCGGCGGGCGCGGCGGGAGTGGCTGCGGCGACCGCGACCTTGATGCTGCGGGGCAAAGCGGCGCTCGGTCCCGTGGTCTCATCCACGGAAACGTTAGCCACGGATTGGCCGCGCGCCACCATAGCCCAGTGGAGCAAGGCGCCGAAGCCCGTACCTACGGCGCGGTCCTGCACCAGCTCCGCGTAAAGCCCGCCGTCGTAGGAGTGGTTGATCTCCTCGGTCATCAGGCCGTAGAGCGTGGGGCTGACCCGGGCCGTGACGTGATTTACATGGATGATGAGCGAGGGAGGCTGCGCAATCAGATCGATTGGCAGGGTGAGAGCGGCGGCAAGAGCGAAAAACAAAGATGGTTTGTTCATGGCGCACCAAAACTCCTATCTCTAAAATCCTATCCTTCGATGGCCGCGGCAATGGCATCGCGCACGGCATCGGGCAGGGCGGGCATCGCGCACGGCATCGGGCAGGGCGGGCATAGCGCCCGGCTGCGAGGCGACCCAGCCGCCCCAGCGGTTGCCGGCCTCGTTGAGCGTGGCCAGATCGGCGCCGCGCAGCATGTAGTCGGTCATGGCCGCCGTAAACGCATCTCCGGCGCCGATGCGGTCGGCCGCCTTGACGGGAAATCCCGGGTGCTCGTTCCACTCTTCGCGGGTCACCAGCAGGCTGCCGCTGCGGCCTCTGGTGATGGCCGCCATCTGCAGCGCGGGAAACGCATCGAGCAGACGCTCGGCGCTCTTGCGCAGGTCGTTGACCGAAGGGCGCGGATCTGTCTCGGGCTGTTCTGCGCGGTCCGCGGACGGTTCCCAGTCCACGGGCAGTCCGAGCAGCGCGAGCACCTGCGGCGCTTCTTCTTCGTTCATCTTCACCACCGTCGCCAGATCGAGCGATTCCCGGATCACCTCGCGGGGGTAAAAAGGCGGCCGCAGGTTGACGTCGAAGACGCGGATGCAGCTTGCTGGGGTCTGCGCCGCCAGCGACTGGATGGTCTGGCGCGAGTCCGGGCTGCGCTGGGCGAGCGATCCGAAACAGATGGCATCGGCCTGCTCCGCCAGTTGCAGCCACTCGCTGGAGAGGTCGAGAAAATCCCACGCCGCCGGCTGATGAATCGTATAGCGAGGCTCATCGCCGGCGAAGCTCACGGTCACGCGGCCTGTCTCATGTGCGGGGTCCACTTGCAGGAAGCGCGTGTCCACCGGCAACGGGTCCAGGCTGTCCACGGCCAAACGGCCCAGCTCGTCGCACCCGACGCGGCTGAGAATCGCGGCGCGATTGCCCAGCCGGCCGGCCAAGACCGCAAAGTTAGCCGGCGCTCCGCCCAAAAGCGCACGTTGCGAGCCGCCTTGGAGCGGAACGCCGCCGAACGGTTCCGTCGGCGAAGACCCTCCGCTGGAGATCCCGCCCGCAGGCTGCCCCCCGGGCAAAATGTCCCAGAGCAGCTCGCCGATCCCTACGATCAGATGCGATTCCGTCAACGCCACACTCCCCGCGCCAGCCCGGCCGGCGGCCTGAGCGGCTGTTTTTTTGCGCCACAGCGCCGCCAGCCGGCCGCATGTTTCCGTCCTGTTTATGGCCCCGTTCCGCTGTCCTACCAGCTTTTCCGCTTGCCCCTGCGTTCGTCAATCGCGGCGTGCGGGAAAATGCGCCGGTAAGGAGTTAGATCCTTGCCCCATGAATTCGTTCCTTCGAGTTCTTGCTTTCCCAGGTCCCAAAGGGGACCCTGGGGGACCCCAGGATAGTGCAAAATCCAGCGGTCAGGGACACAGGAACCGGCAGTTAAGAACTGATAGCTGGCAGCTACAAGCTGCGCTTCCCTATCCAGCGGTAGATCGAGCAGTCCTCCCAGCCTGTGGCTGCATACTCGCCGCCTGGCTGATGGGTCAGAATCCTGCGGTCGGCCACCAAATCGGCGTGCGAGCGCCGGACCGGCCCTAAAAATAGCCGTTTGAATCCCGCCTGCCGCTCCAATACGCGCTCCTGCTCGTTGTTGACGTAGAGAATGTCCACCTGGCCTTCGCGGCCAGTGAGGCTCCGTCTCCAACGATTGAGCAGCCGGCGCAGCACCGGCGCGCCAAAGGGATTGAACAGGAAGGCGACGCACGGCCCTGCGGGCAACTCAAAATCCGCCGCATCCGCATGCACCATGCGCATGGGCGCGCGCGCTCGGCCAGCGGCTCGCCACAGAGCCAGATTTTTGCGGGCGATGCGCGCCAGCGTGGGGTGCAGCTCTACGCCAACGACGGCGCGGAAGGGAAACTCGGCGGCCAGCAGCACGGCGCGGCCCATCCCCGCGCCCAGATCCACAAACGTGAAGCCGTCAATCGGCGCCGCGGGCCGGCATCTTCGCCAGCGCACCATCAGGGCCTGGAAGATCGACGGAGCAACCGCATAGTAGGCCGTCATATGGCGGTCATGCGCGTGTCCGACGGTCAAGTGCCGCCCGGCCACCAGACCGCTCGTCCGCACGCCGAACTCCAGGTCGAAGGGATGGCGGATGAGCCCGTCTCTTGCCGCCAGCCCTGGCAAGAGGCGCGACGGCCTTCCCGGTTTGGCGGGCTTTGCTGGCGTTCGGGCGTTCACGGTTGGAACCTTAGCACAAAAGCCGGGTGCTGCGCGGTAGCCGGAACCCAGACAGAATCGCGCCAATCGTCATCGAACCGCCAATCCTCTCGATGCCTGTGGGCTATCTTCGGTTCGTCCCTACGGGACGAAGACGGTTGCGCAGGCGGTGGTTCATCCCACCCCGTGTGCTTCAGCCAGGAACGCTTCGCCCATCGTTTTGGTTTGCCGGTGGATGCGGTTCGTCATTGGGAGTCGGGCCGCCGCCAGCCGGAAGCCGCCGCTCGCGCGCTTTTACCCTCATTGCCGCCGACCCCCAATTCGTGATGCGCACGCTGGCGAAGAGCGCGTGATTCGGTCGCGGGACGACCCGGATCGTTGGGCCCTACGCTATCCCCGGTCCCCAAAGGCGAGGGACCGGGGGCACCCTGGCACCCTGGTTTTGTAAGGTCTTCACTATGAGATGGGAACAACTGCCAGGAGTATCATCGCAAGCGGGATCTTCAGGCGGAGTACGTTGCATTTTTGAAGAAGCACCAGATTGAATACGATCCGCGGTATGTGTGGGGGTGAGCGGGGTTCGCGCCGGCCCTACGGGACGGCGGAGGTGGCGTGGGCGCAAGTTTCCCAGGTTTTCATCCTGGGCTATCTTCGATTCGTCCCTCCGGGACGAAGACGGTGGTGCGGATGGTGGTTCATCCCACCCTGAAAATGCAAAGAAAGCGTCTAGGATGGGGTATCGGCAACCGAGACGAGGATTGCGATCTGAGCTTTGAGATCGATTTACTGTGTTCGGGATTATGTGTGGGCGGAAGGCGATTCCCCGTGGCCGAACCCTTTTATGTATAACACCCTTTCAACTTCGTCCCAGGCAAAATAAACGCAGAAGAAGAATTGCCAATTCAAATTTGCTGCTTTGTCCCGTATCTTTTCACATCGGACTCTTCGGCCATCTGGTGTTCTTACGGTGTGATCATCTTCGTTATGTTTCAGGTTCGCTTCTTTGGCTGTCCACCCGTGTGTGAATTTCCCAGATTTAATATGTTGTTCAAATTCCTCATGCAGCTTGGACGCTTCCTCTCCTGTTGCAAGTTTCATGGGAAGATAGTAGTCCCGAAGAATCGCTAACCCTTCCGTCATTCGTTCCAAATCATTGAACGGATAATCACGATACGATTTCTCCGCGCTTTGCAAAATAACAACACTTCCGTAGGTCTGGTCGCCCATGAAGCTTCTCAATGAATCAGGATCATTGAGATACAGTTCGGCTTTTGCAGGTGAGACACCCTGCCTGCGCATCTTTAGCACTTCAATTTGAGCGCGCAACGCATAGTTATCAGTTTTCGTTTTCTCAAGCGCTCGCTCAATGTTTTCCTTATCCGCAACCTCCAATTCGACCCGCTTGTACTGCGCAGCAAGGTTCTGGATGGATTGGAAGAATCCGGAAAAATTCTTCCACATTGCCCGGATGACTTCGGATATCTCTGGCGTTGCCTTCCCTGTCAATACAGCGTTCTTTAGTTCCAGCTCTTCGCAAACCTGCTTGTAAAGCTCTAGCTCATTCTTGAGGTTCTCGAACTCCACTCTCTCTTGGGCAATTTGATTACGCGCTTCCTGTAACTGATCTTCTACCGCTTTCAGCTGAGCAGTAAGGATTTCAATCTTTTCTTGGTATTCCTTCTCAAGTTGTGCCGCCTTCTCTCTCTCTTCTGCTACCTCGGGCAGAATTGCAGGTGCAACAGGCTCGACCAGAGGTTTGTCCATCCAGCCGGCTTCGGCCGAAGCCTGACTGGCTACGATCTCTTCCTTGAGGATATCTGAAGCAATTGTATCCTTTAGGGCAGCGGTAGCCTCCGACAACCGGCGACCTACCGCAGCGGGACTAAGTAAAGAAAATGGCTCGAATTGCGCCGTAACGGTTGCAAAAACCTGGCGCAGACATTGGTTTAGAAAACCATCAGCGTAGTTGGCATTCAACCTTCGAATGGTTTGAGCAAACCACAGACGATGATGAAGGGGTTCCCCTGATTTGTGATCGAGTCCAGGTAAATAGCAGCGCACCGCCCCCTGATAGGTCGACCACTCCTTGCCCCAGTAATTGGTCAAGGCCCAGCTTGCGCCCGTGTCTAGATGTACGACGTGGGCTACTCCGCGATTGAAGTCAGCAATTTTCTGTGGATCGCAGACCGGTTCTCCGGTCAAGTCATCGTCACTAATCGCAATAATAGGCAAGCGTCGTGACTTTGACTCTAAGAGGTCAGTAAACGTTGAAACTGTGGAACCAGTGATCTGTAATGGAGCTTCTTCAAGGATTCTGTGATCGACTGCCCCTATGTTTTTCACGATCTCAGCGAGATATTTCGGCGCTCTTGGCAGCGGGAGGGGGCGATTCATTGGCTGGCGATGGCTGAGGCGTGTAGAAAATCGTGTCTTGCCATCTTTTGATTCGAGGGCGATTTCACAAATCCAAGATCTGGATTCTTGTCGCGAGTCGGGGTGCTCAAGAAACAAGGCCCAAGCATCGTCTGTTCGGCTAAACTCTACGCGGAACTGTTCACCTGCGTGGCTCAATTGCACGTCATCCGTAGGGATTGCGACGCGAAACGGCAGGCATTTTTCGTTCGCCCAATTCGAGAGAATCAAGACGGCCTTATTGAATGAGTCAGGGGTCTCGTAGAGAGCAAAATCAACACGCAAAACAGTGGTTAGGAGCGGAAACGCAGCAAGCTGCTCCGATAAAGTGTGTGACACTTTAGCCTACCTGCCGGAGGAAAGATGCGACGCGCGGACAGCGAAAGTGTACACCCGGCGGCTCCTCAGTTCGCTTGCTGATTTGCCACCCCATTGTTCGCCTAATCTTCGCCACTCCGCGCTATAATCTCCCTATGGACTTTCAGCTCGTCACCAGCTACCAGCCCAAGGGCGATCAGCCGCGCGCCATCGACCAGCTTGTGGAGGGGTTGGCGAACGGCGAGAAGCACCAGGTTTTGCTGGGCGTGACCGGCTCGGGCAAGACCTTCACCATGGCCAAGGTCATCGAGCATGCCAACCGGCCGGCGCTGATCCTGGCGCACAACAAGACCCTCGCGGCGCAGCTCTACCACGAGTTCAAGCAGTTCTTCCCCTCGAATGCGGTCGAGTACTTCGTGAGTTACTACGACTACTACCAGCCGGAGGCCTACATTCCCGCCGGCGACCTCTACATCGAGAAGGAAGCCACGATCAACGAGGAGCTGGACAAGCTGCGTCTGTCGGCCACGCGCTCGCTGTTCGAGCGGCGCGACGCCATCATCGTCAGCTCGGTGAGCTGCATCTACGGCCTGGGCTCGCCCGAGGCCTACTACGGCATGTTGCTGCTGCTTGAAAAAGGCCAGCGCATCGCCCGCAAAGACATCACCCGCCGCCTGGTGGAAATTCTCTACGAGCGCGACGATAACGACTTCCGGCGCGGAACCTTCCGCGTGCGCGGCGACGTGATTGAGATCTTTCCCACCTACGACGAGAGCGCCTACCGGATCGAGCTCTTCGGCGACGAGATCGAGTCGCTTTCCCAGATCGATCCGCTGTTCGGGACGGTGAAGCAGAAGTACGCGCGGCTGCCCATCTATCCGAAGAGCCATTATGTGGTGCAGCCGGAGCGGAAGGCCGAGGCCATCGAGTCAATCGTCGCCGAGCTGAACGAGTGCGTATCCCAACTGGAGGCCGAGGGACGGATGGTGGAGGCGCAGCGGCTGAACCAGCGCACCCGGTTCGACCTCGAAATGATTAAGTCGATGGGCTACTGCCACGGCATTGAGAACTACTCGCGGCACTTTAGCGGGCGGCTGCCGGGCGAGGCGCCGCCCACGCTGCTCGATTACTTTCCGCGCGACTATCTGCTGTTTGTGGACGAGAGCCACGCGACCATTCCGCAGGTGCATGGGATGTGGCACGGAGACCGCAGCCGCAAGCAAACCCTCATTGATTACGGCTTCCGGCTGCCCTCTGCGCTCGACAACCGGCCGCTGAAGTTCGATGAGTTTGAGAACCGCGTGAATCAGGCGATCTACGTCTCGGCCACGCCGGGGCCATATGAGCTGACGCGGGCCAGCGGGGTGGTGGTGGAGCAGGTGATCCGGCCGACGGGATTAGTCGATCCGGAGGTTGAGGTTCGGCCTGTCAAAGGACAGATCGACGATCTGCTGGCCGAGATCCGCATCCGGGCCAGGAAGGGCGAGCGGGTGCTGGTGACCACCCTGACTAAGCGCATGGCCGAGGACCTGGCCGGCTACTACACCGAGGTGGGCGTGCGCTGCCGCTACATGCACTCGGAGATCGAGACCCTGGACAGGGTGAAGCTGCTGGCCGGGCTGCGCAAGGGCGAGTTCGATGTGCTCATCGGCATCAACCTGCTGCGCGAGGGGCTGGATTTGCCGGAGGTTTCTCTGGTGGCGATTCTGGATGCGGACAAGGAGGGGTTTCTGCGCTCGGCCGGCTCGCTCATCCAGACCATGGGCCGGGCTGCGCGGCACGTGGAGGGCAAGGCGATCCTCTACGCGGACACGTTGACGGACTCCATGCGGAGGGCCATCGGCGAGACCGACCGGCGGCGCGCGATCCAGCGCGCCTTCAATGAGGAGAACGGCATCACGCCGCAGTCGATTGTCAGCCAGGTGGAGATGGGATTGGCGCAGATTCTGAAATCCGAGTACGGCGAAGTTCTCGAAGAACAAGCCGAAGGCATTCCCGAGTTCAAGAGCGCCGAAGAGGTGGACGCCTACATCGCCAAGCTGGAGACCGACATGCGCGAGGCGGCGAAGCGGTTCGAGTTCGAGAAGGCGGCCAAGCTGCGGGATTCGATCAAGGAGCTGCGCGACAAGGAATTTCTCTTCAACTGAGGCTCCTACGGATGAGGCTCCTGCGGACGGGGCTGCCGCTCAGGCAACGAAACCGGCCCTTAACATCATCTTAGTCTTAGTTCGTACCTAGATAGGTGAGGACGGCGCGTTCAGCTAGCAGCCGCGTGGGCTCAGGGGCACATGACGACAATTCTTTTGGTAGAGAACGACCCACTCCAGGCATTCGTGCGTAAATCGGTTCTCGAGAAGAAATTCTCTGATGTGCGTCGCGTCGTCGATGCAGCCGAGGCGCTGTGCCTCGTCGAGCAGCAACCGTTTGCCGCCAATTTGGGGATGGTTGTCTCCTGCCACCATTCGGCGGGCATTAGCGGTCCGGCGTTTGTGGCCGAATTGCACACTCGTATGCCGGCGCTTCCGGTGCTGGTTCTGGGCAACGGCGAAGAGACTCCAAGCGATTACGCCGGTGACCACGTGCGCTTCCTGCACAAGCCCTTCACAACCGACGAGATGCTGGCTGCGGTCGGCCAAATGCTTGCAAAAACTGAGCGCAAAACAGCCTGAGACGCCGGGCTGGGTGATGACGCGCACAAAATCTTCCTTCGTGTGTCCATTCCGTCTTCGCTTTAGGGCCGCCATTTTTCGTTGCAGGCGCTCGTAGTGTGAGCTAAATCACACGCGGAAAGACTATTATGGATTGAGAATGATCTTGTTGGGCAGCAAGCGGAGCCCCGCCTGGGTGCGAGAATCATCTTGGAGTCTCAATGGCAGCATTCGGTAGTTTTACTCTTCTCATTGCCTTAGCATTCGCGGCCTACAATCTGGTTGCGGGGGCCGTGGCGCTGCGGCTGATCGCAACTGGAAGGCCGTCGCGCATCTCGCCGGAGCGGCTGGCCGATACCGCGCGGCGAGCGGGAATTGCCAGCTTCGTGGCCACGTCAGGGGCCGTCTTCGCGCTGGTCTGGGCAGCCTTCACCAACAATTTCTCTATTACCTACATCATGGAGCACTCCAACCGCGCCCTGCCCGCCGCCTACAAGTTCGCGGCGCTGTGGAGCGGACAGGAAGGCTCGCTGCTGTTTTGGGCCTGGCTGCTGGCGGGATACGGGTTCGTGCTGCGCCTGATGCACAAGAACGACGTGAAGCTCTACGCCTATGCGGGGACGATCCTGGCGGGCATCCAGGTGTTCTTTTTCCTGC
The DNA here is from genome assembly GCA_021800255.1 of Acidobacteriota bacterium. GTDB lineage: Bacteria > Acidobacteriota > Terriglobia > Terriglobales > Acidobacteriaceae > Telmatobacter. Next base: position 13,407 of record JAJYZC010000014.1, on the reverse strand, counting down.
TGCTGAACTTTGCGGTGCCACCCTTCTCGCTCTTTAACGGTCCCATGCCCACCGACGGCAACGGGCTGAATCCTCTGTTGCAGTACCCGGAGATGGTGATTCATCCGCCCATGCTTTACCTGGGCTACGTGGGCTTCTCGGTGCCCTTCGCATTTGCGCTGGGGGCGCTGATGATGCGCTATCCGGGCGAGAAATGGATCCGGATCACCCGCCGCTGGACCATGGTGACGTGGATGTTTTTGACCTGCGGCATCTTTCTGGGTATGCACTGGGCCTACGCGGTGCTGGGATGGGGCGGATACTGGGGCTGGGACCCGGTGGAAAACGCCAGCTTTATGCCCTGGCTGACGGGCACGGCCTTCCTGCACTCGGTGATGATGCAGGAAAAAAAGGGCATGATGAAGAGCTGGAACGTGTGGCTGATCTTCTCGACGTTCCTGCTGACAATACTGGGAACAACGCTGACCCGTGGCGGGCTGGTTAGCTCGGTTCACGCCTTCGCGCAATCGTCCATCAGCAACTGGTTCATCACCTTTATGGGGATCGTGCTGGCAATCTGCACCTTCACCTACATCTTGCAGCGCGATCATTTGCAAAGCGAACACCAGATTGAGTCCCTGGTCAGCCGCGAGTCGAGCTTTCTGTTCAACAACCTGGTGCTGCTGACGGCCTGCTTCGTGATTTTGTGGGGCACGCTGTTTCCCATCATCTCGGAATACGTGCAGGGAACCAAGGTAACGGTGGGACCGCCCTTTTATGACCGCGTGGCCATTCCTATCGGACTGTTTCTGCTGTTTCTTACCGGCGTAGGGCCGCTGCTTCCTTGGCGGTCCACCTCGTTCCGGAGCATCCGGCGCAACTTTATACTTCCGGTCATTGTTTTGTGGTCGGCGGTGATCGTGCTGCTGGCCGTGGGCGTGCAACCGTGGCGAAACGGCGCCTTCAGCCGCGGCGATTTCTTCGCGCTGATCGCCTTCTCGGTGGGCGCGGCCGTGGTCACCGCGGTTTTGTCGGAGTTTTTGCGCGGAGCGCGTGTCATTGCGCGTCAAACCAACCGCAATCTGCTGGTAGGCACATGGATGCTGATGCGCCGCAACACACGCCGCTACGGCGGCTACATCGTGCATCTGGGTGTAGTGGTGGTGGTGGTGGGCTTGGCCGGTTCGGCCTTCAACCAAAACCGTCAAGCCGAGATGGCCCTCAACCAGAGCCTGACCATCGGTCCCTACCGGCTGGAAGAGGTGGGCTTTACGCAGGATTCGAACTCCAACTACGACTCTGAGTACGCGCTTTTGAACGTCTACGAGGGCGGCAAGCGGCAGTTTCAGATCACTCCGGAAAGGCGTATCTACCTGGCCAGCGATCAGCCGGAGACCATGGTGTCGATCCACTCCACGCCCGTCTGGGATCTTTACGTGGTGTTTGAAGGCACTAATCCCACCACCGGCCAGCCCATCATTAAGGCGTTTCTGAACCCCCTGGTGGGCTGGATCTGGGCAGGACTGCTGGTCATTGTCATTGGCACGCTCATGGCGCTGGTGCCCAGCTTGAGCCCGGCGACCGCAGCCTTGCGCGTGCCCGCGGCGGCCAGAATGCACGCCGAGCCTGCGCTGAAGGGTGGTGACTGATGGCATCTCCGTTGCGCATGACCGTTTGGACGAGAGCGGTGGAATGCCTGGTGCTGGCCGCGGCGGTGTGTTTTTCGCTGGGCGCCACCAACGCCAGTTCGCGCTTCAACAATCTTGACCACCGGCTGATGTGCACCTGCGGCTGCAATGAAGTGCTAGGCGAGTGCGCCACCATCGGCTGCTCGTCGCGCGGCCCGGAGATGGCCGAGCTCACCGCGCAGATTGCCTCCGGCAAAACCGACCAGCAGATTTTGGCTTGGTTTGCCGCCAAGTACGGCATGACGGTGCTGGCGGCGCCGCCTGCGCATGGCTTCGATCTGGTGGCCTGGATCGCGCCTTTCGCGGTCTTTGGCGCGGCTCTGTTAGGAACCATTCTGCTCCTGCACAGGTGGGCGGATCTGCCTGGCGGCAAGACGCCGGCGCCTACCGAGGCGGCAGCCCTGGCCCCTGCGGAGCGCGAGCGGCTGGAGAAAATTCGCCGGGAGACCGGCAGCGAGGAAGGATTTTAGACTATGCCGGAGACCCAGGGCCTGGCGGCCGGATTGTTTCTTTTATTCGCACTCCTGGTTTACACCTTTTGGCCCGACAACATCTTCGCCACCCATCGCGAGAAGTCCCGTCTGGACTTTCTGCTGGAACGTAAGGAGCAGCTCTACGAGAACCTGCGCGACCTGAACTTCGAGTACCACGCCGGCAAATATCCTGAAGAGGACTTCCTTGTCCAGCGCGGGCTGCTCGAACGCGAAACGGCGGATTTGCTGGCCGAAATCGAACGCGCGCAGCAGGCGTGAGATGGGCCTGCCGTATCGGCCGGGACCTTTACAATGGGAGCAATCACCTGCATAGCCTCGTGAGGAAAAGCGGGCTGAAGGGGCGTGTTCAGCTCTCAACTTTTGCCGCAGGAGCCGCACCGAGGCGCACGGATAGGATACTTGAAGACCATGAAAAAAGATCGATCTATACTTTACGCTGCCGCCTTCGTCCTGATGTTTGCCGGCGCGCTGGCCCAGGCAGCCACAGTCACCGGGACGGTGACCGACAAAACCACGGGCAATCCCGCCGCTGGCGACACCGTGGCGCTGGTGGACGTGCAGGCCGCGATGGCCCAAGTAGCGCATGCCACCACCAACGCCGAAGGGCACTATTCGCTGACCGAGCCAGGCAGCGGCCCATACCTGATTCGCGTGATGCACCAGGGCGCGCCCTACTTTATCGCCGCGCCCCAGGACGGCGGACCGGGCGACATCCCGGTTTATGACGTGAAGGCCAAAGTCGCTGGAGTGCGCATTGAAGCCGACGTTCTCGAAGTCCAGGCGGCCAACGGGCAGCTTGACGTGGACGAGCGCTACTTTGTGCACAATCTCAGCTCGCCGCCGGTCACTCAGTATAGCTCCCACTCGTTTGAGATCGTGCTGCCCGCCAACGCCACCATTACCGAGACCGGCGCGCAGCGGCCCAACGGCCTGCCCACCTCAGTGCAGTTGAACCCCTATGGTCCCAAGGGCCACTACGCATTCGACTTTCCCATTCAGCCCGATCAGGGCAGCAAGGACACACTCTTCGATGTGGGTTATACCCTGCCATACACCGGCAGTCCACTCACATTACATTCGCTGCTCACCCTGCCCGCGGACGATCTGGGCGTGTTGCTGCCCAAGAGCATGACCTTCCAGGCAGGAGCGGGTGCGAACTTTTCGCCGATTCAGGAGGATCCGGGCGTGCAGACCCTTCTGGCGCGGAATGTGCCCGCCGGTAAGTTGATCGCCTTCACAATCTCTGGCATTGGATCGATGCCCCGCGAGCAGGGCAACAGCAGTGGGGGCCAGGAATCGGCAGCGAACGGCAACGGCGGGCAACCCGGCGGCGGCATCGGCGCACCAATCGACACACCCGATCCGCTGACCAAGTACAAATGGTGGATTCTGGGCGGCTTGGCGCTGCTGTTGACTATTGCAGCGGCCTTCTTGCTGCGCAAACCCATGGCGGAGGCTGTGCCTGTCTCCAGCCTTGCCGGCGCGGCCGGAGCATTGCCCGTTCCCGTCGCGCCCACGGCGCCGGGCGCGCCCGCAACCAAGGACGCCGCCTTGCTAAACGCACTTAAAGAGGAACTGTTCGCTCTGGAGAGCGAGAAGATTGCCGGCACGCTCGCCGCCAAGGAATACGACGAGGTAAAGGCGGCGCTGGAGACAGTGCTGAAGAGGGCGTTGAATAAAAAATAGTGTTCAGTTGTCAGGGCCAGTTCTCAGTGAGAGGATGAGTGATCAGGCGCTTTGCTGACGGCTGAACGCTGACAGATTTTCTTATGAAAATTTTCCTTCGCACACTGCTCTATCTCGCACTCATCGTCTGGCTGGGCGCGGAGATCTTCTTTCCCATCACCGCGGCTATCACCTTTGGGACGCTCATGCCCGACGTGAGCGCAGCGGGCGCGATTGTGGGCCAGTTGATCCGCATCCTGCACGGCATGGGGCTGGTTTCAGGGGCGATTGCCTTGGCGCTGCTAGCGATGGCGCCCGCCTTCCGCATCTACAAGCCGCGCACGGTGCTGGCGCCTATGATCCTGCTAGTGGTGATGATTGCCTTTACCGCCTACTCGCAGTTCGGAATCATCCCGGCCATGGAGCGCGACCGCATAGCAGCCGGAGGAACTATCGAGATTGGAGAACCCTCCAATCCCGTTACAGCCGACTTCAACAGGCTGCACCGCCGCAGCGAGTTTGTCGAAGAAGCGGTTCTGGTGCTGGGACTGGCGACCGTGGCGCTGGTGGCCAGAGCGGAGAGTGAGAAAAGCTAAGGGTAGCCGCATCGCTTATTGTCCCGGATCGCCGATAATAGACCCAGCATGAAAACCGGCATCATTGGCCTGCCGCAGGTGGGCAAGACATCGCTCTTCAAAATTTTGACCAAGGCCAAGTTTGAAGAGCACGGCCGCTCCAACCCGCGCGAGGCGCACATCGGTGTGGCGCGCGTGCCTGACGAACGGCTGGACAAGCTGTCGGCGCTCTACTCGCCGCGCAAGACCACCTACGCCTCGGTGGAGTATGTGGATGTAGCCGCCATCGGGCAGGAAACGCTGAAGGAATCCGCGTATCTGGCCGGCCTGCGCCAGGTGGACGCGCTGATTCACGTATTGCGTGCCTTCGAGGATGAGTCGATTCCGCACGCCGTCCCCATCGATCCGCTGCGCGATATTCGCGGCGTCGAGTTCGACCTGATGGTCAGCGACCTGGAGCAGATCGAAAAACGGATTGAGCGCGTGGAGAAGGACCTGAAGAAGATGCGCAGCGGCGACCTGGAGCGGGAGCACGCTCTGCTGTTGCGGTCGAAAGAGGCCCTCGAAAAAGAGCAGCCGCTGCGCGAGCTGGAGATGACGCCGGAGGAGAAGAAGCTCATCAAAGGCTTCATGTTTTTGTCGCAAAAGCCCATCCTCTATGTGCTTAACATCGGCGAGAGCGCGGCGCTGGGCGCCGATTTGGAGACCGCTGTCAGCCGCTTCAAGCTCGATGAAGCCGCGCACCGGCCGAACGCTGGAGCGACGGCCATCTGCGGCAAGGTGGAGGCCGAGCTGGCGGAGATGGACGACGCCGAGGCGGCGGATTTTCTGGAGAGCTACGGATTGCATGAGAGCGGGCTGGCGCGGCTGATCCGCAAGAGCTATGAGCTGCTCGGCCTCATCAGTTTCTTCACCGCCGGCGAGGACGAGTGCCGCGCCTGGACGGTTCCGGCAGGCTCGAAGGCGCCGCAGGCCGCGGGCGCGATCCACACCGACCTCGAGCATCATTTCATTCGCGCCGAAACCATTCGCTGGGACAGCCTTCTCGATGCCGGATCGGAGGCGGCAGCGCGTGCGAAAGGCACACTGCGCCTGGAAGGCAAAGACTACGTGGTGCAGGACGGCGACGTTCTGCACATCCGGCATAGCGGATGACGCCCATGCTTACCACTGCCCTGCTTCTCGGAGTGCTTGCGGCCCTGGCCAATGTGGCGGGCGGCGTCGTGCTGGTGCGCGCGCGCGGCGTGGAGCCTTACCTGCGCTACTTCGTGTCGCTGGGCGCAGCGTTTTTGCTGTCGGCATCGCTGCTGGAGATGATGCCGGACAGCGTGCGCCTGTTTCCGCGCCTGGGAGCGGTGCTGGTGATGACCGGCTACTGCGCGATGCACCTGGTGGAGCACACTCTCAACGAGCATTTCCACTATGGCGAGGAGACGCACCACGGCGAATTTATAGACCGATACAGGAGTTATTCGGTACTGGGCGGATGGTGCGCGCACTCGTTCTTCGATGGCGTGGCGATCGGAGCGGGGTTTGAGATTTCGGGCGCGCTGGGCTGGCTGATTTTTCTGGCCATCATCCTCCACAAGGCGCCGGCCGGGTTTGCCATGGCCTCAGTGATGGTGGCAGGAGGGCACAGCCGCGCCGCAGCATTTTATTCCTCCGTGGGGCTGGCTGTCGCGACGGTCGGCGGCGTGCTGCTGATGCAACTGGTGCCGCATTGGCTGCCGTTCGGGCTGCCGTTTTCAGCGGGAGTGGCGCTCTATGTGGGCGCAAGCGATCTGGTGCCGGAGGTCAACCGCGAACCCGGCATTCGCATGGCGCTGGTGTTCTTTGCGGGCGTGGCCGCGTTTTTGCTCCTGCGCTTGCTGCTGCCGGCGATTTAAGGGATCTCTCCCTCTGAGGCCGCCATTGCCGCCTGGGACGCAGCGGCAATCTCTTCCCGAAAATTGCCGTTTGGCGGCGATGGCTCTGAAACAGAACAGAAAGGGAGGAGGGCGAGCGAGCGAGCGCGGTCAATCCGGGTCCGGGCCGAAGCTGAGGTAAATAATCTCTGTTCGGGGGCGGTTGGCCCCCCAGCGCCCATCCCGATCAGGCCGAATCGCTCCGCATAAAGCCTTCCGAGCAGCCGCGCAAAATCCCAGCCGACCTTCAAGTTAGTTTTGCTTGAGCCCGCGAGCCGGCGACCAAAGGTGAACGGGATCTCCTCAAAGGAACCCACGCGCCCACGCACCAGAATCTCCAGCAGCAACTTGTATCCGGCGCGCTGAAAGGTCAGGTCTTGCAAACAGCGGCGGCGAACCAGAAAAAATCCCGACAAAGGATCGCGCACCCGGCGCGCGTTCTTCTCGAGTGGCCAGGTCATGCCCCGGGCCAAAGCGGATGCGAGCCTTCGGACGGGATTCCAGCGCCCCAGCTTGCCGCCCGACACGTAGCGGCTGCCGATGGCCAGATCTCTGCCGCCGCGGATGGCCGCGAACAGCTCCGGCAACAGCTTCGGCGGATGCTGAAAATCCGCATCCATCACACCCAAAACTTGGGCGTCGCTTTGCCGCCAGCCGTCGAGGATCGCTCCCGCCAAACCGTGCTCCCTTTTGCGCACCAGGAGGCGAAGGCGCGCATCCTCGCGCGCCAGGGCCGCCACCACAGGGCCGGTTTCATCGCGGCTGTCGTCATCGACCACGATGATCTCATAGGGAATGCGCAACGGCTCAAGAACGGCGCGCACATCGCCAAGCAGCCTGGCAATGTTTTGGGCTTCGCAGAGCGTGGGGATCACGAGCGCCAGCTTCATGTGCTCACTTGGGTCTTCGCTTGCGCCGGGGATGGAGAGTGTTGTCCGCGAGTTCATCCGACTATGGGATCATTTTATTGGGATGGAGGCCATTTTGAATATGGACATATGGGGTCTATGGCTTTGAAGCAGAGGTCAACCCGCGTGGGTCTGGTGCTGGTCTTCACGGTGTTGGGCTTTCTGGTCATGGGCTACCACCCCGGTCTCGAGGACGACGGCATCTATTTGGCCGCGGTCAAGGCCAGCCTCAATCCGGCTCTCTTTCCTCACAACTCGGCCTTCTTCCGGATGCAAACCCAAGCCACCGTTTTTCCATGGTGGATGGCCCATTTCGCAGCCGCCACGCACATGTCCATCGCGTGGTCGGAACTGCTGTGGCAGATCATCGCCTTGTTCGCCATTTTATGGGCTTGCCACGGCATCGCGCGGCGCTTGTTCGATGAACCCTGCGCAATGTGGGCAGGCGTAGCCCTGGTAGCCGCCATGTTTACGCTGCCCGTGACGGGGACCGCACTCTATCTGGTGGACCAGCATCTGCACCCGCGCACGCTGGCCACGGCGTGTATCCTTCTAGCCGTCGAACGCATCATGACCGGCCGGCGATGGCAGGCTGCGCCACTGCTGTTGCTGGCTTTTCTCTTTCATCCCATCATGGCAGCTTTGGGCATCTCTTTCTGCGTCTTCCTGGCCTTGGCCATCCTGGAGCCCGCGCCCGCATGGCTGCGTTTCTGGCGCGGCCGCGGGAGTTCTCTGGCCGCCGCGGCCGTTCCTTTGGCCTGGGTGTTCGCGCCCGCCAATGCGGGCTGGCGCATGGCCCTCGACACGCGCACCTATTATTTCCTCTACAAATGGACCTGGTACGAGTGGCTAGGCGCCCTGGCGCCGCTCTTTCTGTTTTGGCTGTTGTGGCGCGTGGCGCGGCGGCGCGAGGAAACCCGCCTGGCGCGCTTTGCGCTGGCTGTCTTCGCCTATGGCGTCTTTCAGCAGTGCATCGCTTTCCTCATGCTCACCCCGCCGGCTCTGGTCCGGCTTACGCCCTGGCAGCCCATGCGTTATCTTCATCTCGTCTACTTCTTCCTCGTCCTTCTGGCCGGTTGTCTGTTAGGAAAGTATCTGCTGAAAGACCGCCTCTGGCTGTGGGCAATCTTTCTTGTGGTTTTCAACGGCGGCATGTTGGTCAGCCAGCTCATGGAGTACAGCGCCAGCCCACATCTGGAGATGCCGTGGACGCAGTCCTCCAATCCCTGGCTACAAGCCTTTGCGTGGGTTCGCCGCAATACTCCCGTCGATGCTTACTTCGCTCTCAATCCCAGCTATCTTGCCGCACCCGGCGAGGACCGTCACGGCTTCCGCGCGCTCGCCGAGCGCAGCCAGTTGGCTGACGCCATCAAAGATGCAGCAGTGGTGACGCAGATTCCCGAACTGGGTCCGGTATGGGAGCGCCAGGTCGATGCCCAGAAAGGTTGGCCGGGATTCCGGCTCGAGGATTTTGAGCGCCTGAAGACGGAGTTTGGCGTGGACTGGGTCGTGGTCTCCTATCCTCAACCCGCGGGCCTCATTTGCCGCTGGCACAACCGCTCGCTGGCCGTCTGCCAGATTCCGTGATCTTCACTCTGCGCTCATACGCTCGTTGCGCCAAGCGGCCTTATCCGCGAGAATGAATAATAACCCCTTAGCCGGCACGGAGGCCGGGTCATGCTCAATCTCTCCCATCGCTTGATTCTTGGCTGCATCCTGCTCGCCTGCCTCACGGCGGGGTTGGCGGCGATTGCGCACAGGAGCCTGGCGCTCGCAGGGCAGGACAGCTTAGCCGGTATCTTTATCGCGGCCGCGGTTCTGGTCGCGCTGGCGACGATCTATTCGGTTCTCCGGCCCCTCCACCAGTTGGCTCGCGACGCCCGCCGCATCGCCCAGGGCAATCTGGAGCACCACGTAGAATGGAGCAGCCACGACGATTTCGGGGTCATCGCCGCAGAGTTGAACCGCATCGCCGTTCGGCTGCGCGAGCTGCGCGACACCGAGGCCGGCCGCCGGCAGATGGAGTTTCAGCTCTCCGACGCGGTGCTGCAATCCATCTTTGAGCCCATTCTCGTCACCGACGGCAAAGGCCATGTGCTCAAGGTAAACCAGGCCGCGGCGGAGCTGCTGGGCGAGTCGGCCGCCGACCGCATGGCCTTGACCAGCACTCCCGGCGGCGAAAAAATCCTGAATGCTATCCGCGACGCCGTCTCCATGCAGAAGGCCGTGGCCGCCGAAGATGAGGCGGCGATGCTGCCCATGCGCATCGGTCAGCGCGAGCGCAGTTACCGCCTGCGCACCACGCCCATGCGCGACGCAGACGGACGGCTCTTGGGTGCCGTCACCACCCTCGAAGACGTCACCAGCCTCCAGGATACAGACCGCTTCAAGACGCAGTTCATCACCGTGGCCAGCCGCAAACTGCGCGACCCCCTGCTACAGTTGCGCCGCGGGCTCTATGCGTTGAGCCAGGGTTTTGGCGGCGAGCTGCTCCCTCTGCAAGCCGAGCTGGTGGCAACCGCCTGTAAGGAAGCGGAAAAGCTCGACGATTTGATGAGCGATTTGATCGCGGTGGCTGAACTGGACGCCGGCAAGCGCGAGATGAAGCTGGAGCGGCTGCACCCCTTGCCGGTTTTGACGGAGGCCCGCGACCGCTACTGTGACGAAGCCGCGCAAAAGCGCATCCGGGTGGAGGTGAGCGCCTATGCGGACTTGTCCGTTGTATACGCTGACCGGCGCGCGCTGCGCACCATCCTGGACAATCTGCTTTCGAATGCGCTGCGCTATACGCCGCCCGAGGGGGAGATTCTGCTGGCCGCCGAAGAGATCGGAGAGTTTGTCCAGTTCACCGTGCGCGACACCGGCCGCGGCATCGAGGCGGAGCGTCTGAGCACCATCTTCGACCGCTTCAATACCTTCTCAGAGAGCGGCACGGGCATGGGCCTGGCCATGGTCCGGCGGCTGGTGGAGTCGTTGGGGGGGCAGACCGCAGTAGAGAGCCGCTTGGGCCACGGCACCACATTCCGCTTCACCCTGCCTGTAGCGCCTGTTGAGGCCATCCACCATCCGGTTGAGGTGGGTTGATGCGTTTCTCCAACCATTCGATGGGCAATGCCGCAGTCTTTGAGCGGCTTAAAGTGGAAGGAAAGCTGTAAAGCGCAAAGCTGAGAAGATCGTAGGGATTGGAGAACCGCCGCATCTATGGCCGAGCTGAAGCTCGAAAAAAAGCCCGAAACCGCTAAATTGCGCATCTATATCGGCGCCGCGCCGGGGGTGGGCAAAACCTACCTGATGTTGAACGATGCCTACCTGATGAAGCATCAGCAGGACATCGACGTGGTGATTGGCCTGGTGGAACCGCACGGACGCAAGGAGACTGCGGATCGCATCCGGGACCTGGAGATTGTGCCCCTTAAAGAGATTCCTTACCGCGGCGTCAACCTGAAAGAGATGGACGTGGACGCCATCTTGGCCCGCCATCCCCACACGGTGATCGTGGACGAGCTGGCGCACACCAACGTTCCGGGAAGCAAAAACCGCAAGCGCTATGAAGACGTGCTGGATTTGCTCGACGCGGGCATCAACGTGATGACCGCAGTGAATATCCAGCATCTTGAAACCCTCAACGACGCCGTCAACCGCTCGGCCAACACTGTCATCCGCGAGACCGTTCCCGACAGCTTTGTCAAGCGCGCCGACGAGGTGGTCAATATCGACCTCCCCGTGGACGAGCTGCGCACGCGCCTGCGGCAGGGAAAGATCTATGCCCCGGATAAGGTAGAGCAGGCACTGGCCAACTTCTTCCGCAAGGGCAATCTGAACATGCTGCGCGAACTGGCCCTGCGCACTACCGCTGAGCAAGTCAGCAGCCGCGCCGCCGAATACCGGCGCACACAGGGACTGGAACAGGCGCCCATTCCGGAAAAGGTGATGGTCTGCCTGAGCAGCCGACCGGGCACGGAACGGCTGATAAGAGTGGGCGCGCGCATCGCCGGCCGCCTAGCCACCAACTGGTACGCAGTCCACGTTGACCGCCCCGACGACAAAGGTCATAACGATCCCGAGGGCCATCACCGTCTGGAGGAGTACCGGCGTATGGCCCGCGACCTGGGCGCCCAGGTAGTTTCGCTCACTGGCCGCAACGTCTCCGACGCTCTCATTCGTTTTGCCCAGCAGGAAAGCATCTCGCACGTAGTCTTCGGTCAATCGGCCCGGTCGCGCTGGGATCTCCTATTGCACGGCTCAGTGCTCAACCGCTTCCTCAAGGAGGTGCGTGATGTTTCCGTGCAGGTGGTGCCCATGCAGAAACCGCTGAGGCGCGGCTGACTGGCCGGGCCTGCTCGCAGAAATCACCGCTCGGGTGCGTCTAGCGCACGCTGCGCCTACGGCGCGTGATTTTGCATTGCCATAGCAGAGCGATTGACGAACGGCAGAAGCGCAAAAATTCGCAACCTTTATTTTCTTACGCCGCCTAACGCAACTTTGATTGGTGTGTTCGCGTTTTCAAGAAAATCTGGGAAAAACGAATCTACACGCCCGATTTCTTTTCGATCTTCGCCCAGGTGTCTTTGAGCGCGAGCGTGCGGTTAAACACCAGCCTCTCCGCCGTTGAATCCTGGTCCACACAAAAATAGCCGACGCGCTCGAACTGGAAGCGTTCGCCGGGTTTGGCAGCGGCGAGCGAGGGCTCCAGCCTGGCGCTGGCAACGACTTCGAGGGAGTTGGGGTTGAGGTTGTCGAAGATGTCGCCGCCCTCGGGGAAGTCGTAGGGATCGGGCTTCAAGAAGAGCCTGTCGTAGAGGCGGATTTCAGCCGGGATGGCGTGCTGCGCCGAAACCCAATGCATGGTGGACTTGACCTTGCGCCCGTCGGGCGAGTTGCCGCCGCGGCTGGCCGGATCGTAGGTGCAGTGGACTTCAACGATATTGCCGGCCGCGTCTTTCACCACGCGCTGGGCGGTGACGAAGTAGGCGTTGCGCAGCCGGACTTCTTTGCCGGGAGACAGCCGGTAGTACTTGGGCGGAGGGATTTCGCGGAAGTCGTCCTGCTCGATGTAGAGCTCGCGCGAGAACGGCACCTGGCGCGCGCCCGCGGAGGGAGCTTCAGGGTTGTTCTGCACCTCGACGTATTCCACTTTTCCCTCCGGGTAATTGTCGATGACCACCTTGAGCGGATGCAGCACAGCCATGGCGCGGCGGGCGCGGCGGTTGAGGTCGTCGCGCTGGAAGTGCTCCAGCATTTCGATGTCGGTCGTCCCGTTGGTGCGCGTGGCGCCGATGGCGGCGCAGAAGGCGCGGATGGCTTCCGGCGTAAAGCCGCGGCGGCGCAGGCCGGAGAGCGTGGGCATGCGGGGATCGTCCCAACCGCTGACGCGCATCTCCTCAACGAGCTGGAGGAGCTTGCGCTTGGAGAGCAGCGTGTAGGTGAGGTTGAGGCGGTCAAATTCAAATTGCTGCGAGGGGAAGATGCCCAACTGCTCGATGTACCAGCGATAGAGCGGCTGGTGGTCGGCGAATTCGAGGGTGCACATGGAGTGGGTGACGCGCTCAATCGAATCCGACTGGCCGTGCGCGTAGTCGTACATGGGATAGATGCACCACTCATCGCCGGTGCGGTGGTGCGTGGCGTGGAGGATGCGGTACATCACCGGATCGCGCAGGTTGAGGTTAGGCGAGGCCATGTCAATCTTGGCGCGCAGCACGCGCGAGCCGTCGGGAAACTCGCCGGCCTTCATGCGCACGAAGAGATCGAGGTTCTCTTCGACGGAGCGGTTGCGGTAGGGCGAGTCTTTGCCGGGTTCGGTGAGCGTGCCGCGGTACTGGCGAATCTCGTCGGCCGTGAGGTCATCGACGTAAGCCTTGCCGGCCTTGACGAGCTGAATCGCCCACTCGTAGAGCTGGGGAAAGTAGTCGGAGGCGTAGCAGAGCCGGTCCCACTGGAAGCCCAGCCAGCGCACGTCGGCCTGGATGGAATCGACGTACTCCTGCTCTTCTTTTTCGGGATTGGTGTCGTCAAAGCGCAGGTTGGTTTTTCCGCCAAACTCGGCGGCGAGACCGAAGTCGAGGCAGATGGCCTTGGCGTGGCCGATGTGCAGATAGCCGTTGGGTTCGGGTGGGAAGCGGGTCTGGATTTGGGCGTCGCCGAATTTGCGGGTGCGCACGTCCTCGGCGATAAGGTCGCGGAGGAAGTTGGAG
>JAJYZC010000073.1 GCA_021800255.1 Acidobacteriota bacterium | reverse complement strand
GAGTAGAAGCCTTCTTTGAAAATCCCTTCGCCAGCCTGGCCGCCGCGCGCACCGCGCCGCTGAAGATCGAGAAGGCGCTCATCGGGCGCGTTCCGGATGCGCGGCACGGCTGGCTGGTGGCTTTGGGGCTCTACCTGTTTATGGCGTTTTACGCTTTGGGTCCCGGCGTGGTGGTGTGGCTGGCGCTCTCCGAACTCATGCCCACCCGCATCCGTTCCAACGGCATGAGCATTGCCCTGGTCATCAACCAATTGGTTTCAACCACCCTCGCCGGCATCTTTCTGCCCTTTGTCTCGAAGCACGGCTACTCCTCCATGTTCTTCCTCTTCGCCGGCTTCACGGTAGTCTATTTTCTGGTGGCCGTGCTCTTCCTGCCCGAGACCAAAGGCAAAACCCTGGAGGAGATCGAGGCCTACTTCGAGGGGCACGCCGCCTGACCATCGTCTGCGCATTTGAGTATCATCCAGCCCAGCATGATGCCCTGTAGCCATGCCGCCGCGCACGGCAGCCGCGCAGCCGTGACGCACGATGCACAGCAAGGATCGCCACAGCCGGTCTTGGCAGAGCGATCCATTTTCTCCGTCCGGCGCTATTCTTTGAGCGTGAGGGTGATCTGGCGCGCGTCGCCGCCTTGCGAACTGATCTCGATCTCGCCCGTGGCGCGCTTGCGGATGCTCTTGAACTTCTCGCCCCACTCCACCAGCACCAGGGCCTCCGGCGCGAGCAGATCATCCAGGCCCAGCGTCTCAAGTTGCCGCTCGCTTTCCAGCCGGTACACGTCCAGGTGATAGAGCTTCACCGGCTGGCCGTCCAACGCGCCCTCGTACTCATGAATCAGGGTAAAGGTGGGACTGGTCACCTCATCCGGTTCGGCGGCGTCGAGCTCCTGCACCATGCCTTTGACCAGCGTGGTCTTGCCGGCGCCCAGCTCGCCGCGCACCACGAGCAGTTGCGGAGCTTGAAGCAGCCGCGCCAGCTTGCGCCCCACCGCGACGGTTTCCGCGCCGCTCTCCGTGGTGAACTCGTAGATCCTGCCTTCCGCGGCCGCTGCTGGGGTCATTCCGTGGCCTCACCGGAGAACTGCTTCATGCAATGCCCTTGCAAGCAAACGTATCCGTTCCCGCCGCCCTCGCGAAAGCCGTAGCCTGGGAAGCGAAACGCCTGCGGCAAAGCGCGCAGAGTATCGGTGGCCAGCAGCGCGTGCTCGCCGGTTTTGCGCACCGCCAAATCCGCTGCCAGCCCGTGCAGATAAACCGCCGCCTCCACGGCGCGCGCCGCCTCGCCGGGATATTGCGCCAGCAGGCCGGCAATCAGTCCCGTCAGCACGTCGCCGCTGCCGCCCTTGGCCATGCCGGGATTGCCGCTGGTATTGACGGCCACGCGGCCGCCGGGATGGGCGATGAGCGTGCGCGCGCCCTTGAGCACCAGCGTCACGCCCATGCGCTCGGCAAATCCGCGCGCCGTCTCCAGGCGATTGGCCTGCACCTCGGCCACGGTCATTCCGGCCAGCCGCGCCATCTCGCCCGGATGCGGTGTGAGCACCAGCGTGCGGCCCTTGGCGAGCTTCGTGAGCAGGACCGGCTTGGCGGCGAGAATGTTCAGCGCATCCGCGTCAACGACAGCCGGAATCTTTGTCCCCGAGAGCAGTCCGGTGGTGAATTTGCTGGTTTCCGTGCTTTGTCCGAGGCCAGGGCCGATGGCCAGCACGGTCTTTCCCGCCAAAAGCGTGGTCAGGAACTCAGGCGCCAGATTCTTTGCCGCAATCTGACCGTTCGCGGCGGGTTCGAGCGGCCAGGTCATCAGCTCCGGCGCCACTGCGGCCACCGCGGCCAGCGCGGGTGCAGGAACCGCGGCCGTCACCAGCCCTGCGCCCGCCCGCAACGCCGCCAATGCGGCCATTGCCGGCGCGCCGGACTTTCCGCCCGCCGGGCCAAAGCTGCCGCCCACCACCAGCACGTGGCCGAAGTTGCCCTTATTGGCTGCGGCCGCGCGCGGCGTCTGCGCCAGAGCCAGCGCCGAGCCGGCCCAATCGATCCCCAGCGCGGAGACCATCGCTTCCTCCGGCGAGCCGATGGGCGCCACCACGATGGGCTGATCCCACCTCCGCGTCAACTGCCCAAAGACGTGCGCCGGCTTGGGCGCGGTGAAGGTCACCACCGCATCGGCGGGGAAGACCGGCCCGCTCACCGTGGCGCTGGTCTCGTCAGCAGGCCAGCCCGAAGGCAGGTCCACGGCCAAAATCGGCGCCTTGCTCGCCCGTACCCATTCGAGCGCAGCCAGCGCCATGCCTTTGAGCGGCGGGTTGAATCCCGTGCCCACGAGCGCATCCACAATCAGGTCAGCGTCGAGCGATTCTTTGCGCCGTTCGAGCTCCGCGGCGCTGGTCACTGCGTAGACGCGGCCGCGCATGGGGTTTGTGAGCTCGCTCCATGCTACCCCTGCATCGCCTTGGGGAATGCCGGCAGAACCGATCAGCAGAGTGGTTACATCCAGTCCCGCGTCCGCCAGTAGCCGAGCCGCCATCATGCCATCGCCGCCGTTGTTGCCCCGGCCGCAGAGCACGGTCACGCGCCGCGCCCGCGGGAATTGCTGCCGCGCCACTGCCGCTACGGCCGCCGCCGCGGCGCGCATCAGATTGAGCGACGGAATTCCGTACCGCTCCGTGGTGATGCGGTCGCAGGCCTGCATCTCGGCTGCAGAGAGAACGTGCATCGCATTCATGTCCATGGTACGACAGGCCTCAGGGGTCAGAACTCGATCGGGGTTACAAAGGCAATCATGCGTGGCGGCTCCACGCAGTCCCACACCCAGCAGCCCCGCTGGCCGGCCAATGGCGCCCTCCGCGGTACCAAAGTTAGGCGGAATCATCGCGCGCCCGGCAGGCCCGCCTCTACACTTGAGGGCAGCGCAAAGCTGGGAGCTAGGAACTGTTATCGGCTCATCCTGGCTCCCGCCGGTCTCCCGTTGCCATGCGAAGCGCCGGGAAAGATCATTCTTTTGAGGATCGATTCGCCTTAGCTAAAAACCGCTCCATAAAGCCGGTGTCAAACTTCCCTTCTCTGAATTCTTCGTCCTGGAAGATGGCCTGGTGGAGGGGGATGGTGGTGTGGATGCCCTCAATAATGAACTGGTCGAGGGCGCGCGACATCTTGGCTATGGCTTCGGCGCGGTCGCGGCCGTGGACGATGAGTTTGGCGATGAGGGAGTCGTAGTAAGGCGGGATGACGCCTTCGGCGTAGAGGGCGCTGTCGATGCGGACGCCGTTGCCGCCGGGGACGTGGAAGGTGGTGATGCGGCCGGCCGAGGGGGTGAACTTTTCGGGGTGCTCGGCGTTGACGCGGCACTCGATGGCGTGGCCGCGGATTTCAAGACGGGGCGGGAGGATGGAGTCAAGGCGCTCGCCGGCGGCGATGCGGAGCTGAGCTTTGACGAGATCGACGCCGGTGACGGCCTCGGTGACCGGATGTTCGACCTGGATGCGGGTGTTCATCTCAATGAAGTAGAGATGATGGTCCTGATCCATGAGGAACTCGACCGTGCCGGAGTTCTGGTAGCCGATTTCGGCCATACAGCGGCAAAGGGTGCGGCCGATCTCCTCGCGGAGCTTGGGCGAGACCTGGAGCGAAGGCGCTTCTTCAATCAGCTTTTGATGGCGGCGCTGGATGGAGCACTCGCGCTCGGAGAGCGAGGCCACATTGCCGTGCTCGTCGGCAAGGACCTGGAACTCAATGTGGCGCGGGTTCTCGATGCACTTCTCCATGTAGAGTTCGCCGTTGCCGAAGGCACCGGCGGCCTCGGCGTTGGCGGCGTGGAAGAGGTTGGACATCTCCTCGGGCGCGCGCACGATTCTCATGCCGCGCCCGCCGCCGCCGGCCTTGGCTTTGAGGATGACCGGGTAGCCGATCTTCTTGGCCCAGTCCTGGGCTTCCTCGGCCGTGGCCAGAATGCCGTCGGAGCCGGGCAGAATGGGCACGTGGGCCTTCTTCATGGCCTGGCGGGCCTTTTCTTTTTCGCCCATCAGGCGGATGGCATCGGGCGGAGGGCCGATGAACTTGATGTTGGAGGCGCGGCAGACCTCGGCGAAGTTGGCGTTCTCGCTGAGCAGCCCATAGCCGGGATGGATGGCCTCCACGTCGGCGATTTCGGCGGCGGAGATGACGGCGGGAATGTTGAGATAGCTCTCGGCCAGCCGCGGCGGGCCGATGCAGATGGCTTCGTCGGCAAAGCGGACGTGGAGGGCATTGCGGTCGGCCTCGCTGTAAACGGCAACGGTGCGAATGCCCATCTCGCGACAGGCATTGATGACGCGGAGGGCGATTTCACCACGGTTTGCGACTAGGACTTTACGAAACATAAAGACAGCGAGTTAGCGGGTTAGTGGGTCATTGAGTCAGTGCGCCCCTGGCAGCAGGCTAGTCGGGGCGGATGGTAAATAGCGGCTGGCCGAATTCGATGGCCTGGCCGTTGGAGACGAGACACTTGATGATTTCGCCGGCGGCGTCAGACTCGATTTCGTTCATGAGCTTCATGGCTTCAATGATGCAGAGGACCTGGCCTTTCTCAACGTGGTCGCCGGCGGAGACGAAGGACGCGGCTCCGGGTGAGGGCGAGGCATAGAAGGTGCCGACGATGGGCGATTTGACCAGGTGCAGGCCGGCTTGTTCATCGGCAGTCCGGGAATCTGCGGACGGCAGGGACTGCGCGGCTGCAGCGGCGGCCTGAGCGACGGCGGGCGGCGCCGAGGCCAGCAGCCGGGCAAGATCGGCAAGGCCGACCGGGGCGTTCTCCTGCGGCTGGAACTTAAGGCGGATCTTCAGATCGCCGCGGTCTAAATCGAACTCGGCGACCTGATGAGCCTTGAGAAAGTTGATCAGTTGTGTGAGTTCCTCGATGTCTTCTGGTTTCATCCGTTCCTTAGCTCTCATCCATGCAGGCGGTTGGGTGCGGCTTAAATCTCAATGAGGGCCTTGGGCGCGGGAGTAAGCACCTGCGCTCCATTGCGCGTTACGGCCACCATATCCTCGATGCGTACGCCGAACTGGCCGGGCAGATAAATTCCCGGCTCGATGGTGACCACCATGCCGGGCAGCAGCCTGGTTGACTGCCCGGCGCCGATGCGCGGCGGCTCGTGAATCTCCAAGCCGAGGCCGTGGCCGGTGGAGTGAGAAAATGCTTCCGCGAATCCCTCCCTGCGCAAGATGCTGCGCGCAGCCTCGTCCACGTCGCCGCTGCGAACACCCGATCTCACCGCGGCCACCGCCGCCTGCTGGGCTTCCAAAACCGCCTGGTAGGCGCGGCGCTGGCCGGGCCGGGGCTTTCCCAGGTAGACGGTGCGGGTCATGTCCGAGCAATAACCCCTGTGAATTATACCGAAGTCGAGGGTGAGGAAGCCTCTGCGGGGCAGGCGGGCGGTGGTGGCGCGCCCGTGGGGAAGGGCGGAGCGTGAGCCGGAGGCGACGATGGTGTCAAAGGACATGCCCTCGGCGCCGAGCAGGCGGGCTTGATGCTCCAGCTCGGCAGCGATGTCGATCTCGCGCAGACCGGGACGGAGAAAGCCGAGGATGTGATCGAAGAGCTTCGATCCCATGAGCGCGGCTTCAATCATGGCCGCCAGCTCGTCCTCGTCCTTGACCGAGCGCAGAGGCTCGACGAGCGGCGCGGGCAAGGGCGCGAGCAGGCCGCGGCGAAGGCGGGAGGGCAGAGCCGCTTTCCAGCGCGCGAGTTCCGCTACGGCCGTCCGGGCAGGGTCAAAGCCTACCGCTGCGGCGCCAGGCTGTGCGGCCAGCCACTGGACGGCAGCTAAGGAGGGGGATGCGGAAACGGTTTCGACCGCGGCGGCGCGGACCTCTTCGCCGGCCTGGGCGGTGTAGCGGCCGTCGGTAAAGAGGCGCGCCTTCCAGCGGGTGACGGCGAGCGCGGCGCTGGAGCCGGTGAATCCGCAGAGATAGCGGAGGTCGGGAAGATGCGTGACGAGCAGCCCTGAGAGGCCAGCGCGCGTCAGCTTGCGGCGCAGCGCGCCCATGCGGCGGAAGTGGTCCACTGGGAAAGGATAACAGGGGTTGGAAGCGATTCAGGCTATAAGTGACTGGAGAAACGCGAGCGGCGGCAGAGTGCGACGCAGAGGTGAGCCGGCGGATCAGCCCGCGTAGCGGCGCGCCCTCAGTATTTGATCTTGTTCGGCGAGGCAATCCAGGCGGCGAAGCTGGCCCAGGCTTCCCCGGCCAGCAACTGGGTTGCGGGGAGGGTGCGCTGGGAGCTGTTTTTGCGCAGCTCATCGTAGAAGAAGGCATCGTCGAAGCCGGCGCGGGCGGCATCGGCGACGCTGGCGCCGTAGTAGATGGCGTCAAGGCGCGCCCAATAGGCGGCTGCCAAGCACATGGGGCAGGGCTCGCAACTGGTGTAAAGCTCGCAACCGGCGAGTGAAAAGGTTCCCAGTTCTTTGGCCGCGGCGCGGATGGCGTTCACCTCGGCGTGGGCAGTGGGGTCGTGGGAGGCGGTTACGGTGTTCGCGCCTTCGCCTACAATTCTGCCCTCGCGGACCACAACGGCGCCGAACGGGCCGCCCGCGCCCTTGAGCACGTTCTCAGTGGCTAGTTGAATGGCGCGGCGCAAAAACTCCGGGTTGGCGTTCTGGGACATACAAGCCTGCTCGACAGGCTTTTTAATCGTAGCAATGGATTCAGTATGGCACACGGCGCGGGGGGCGCCTTCCTGTGGTCCCAGAGATGCACAGCCCGTCTGAAGTCGCGCGAAGCCGGCGAGGCGCAGATCCTTTGGAATCGCTATAGAATCACCCCATGGCCCCCGCAGCCGCGACGCTCGAGGCTTTGAATGCGCGGATTGTTGCGTGTGATCGCTGTCCGCGACTGCGTGCGCACTGCCAGCACATTGCGCGAGTGCGCCGCCGCGCTTATGCCGATTGGGAGTACTGGGGCAAGCCGGTGCCCTCGTTCGGCGACCCGCGGGCGCGGGTGCTGGCGCTGGGCCTGGCGCCAGGGGCGCACGGCTCCAACCGCACCGGGCGTCCATTCACCGGCGACGGCTCAGGGGATTTTCTCTATCCTGTGCTCCACGAGGTGGGGTTTGCCTCCCAGCCTGCGTCGGTTTCGCGCGACGACGGGATGAAGCTGACCGCGCTGTGGATTACGTCCGTCGCGCGCTGCGCTCCGCCGGGCAATAAGCCCACGCCTGAGGAGCTGCGCAACTGCGCCCCCTGGCTCGACCGCGAGATGAGCCTGCTGGGCGAGCTGCGCGTGGTGGTTTGCCTGGGCCGGATCGCCTTCGACGGCCTGCTGGCTTATGCGCGGCGGACGGGCAGCCTGAGCGCATTCGGAAGCGGATCGCGGTCGCATTTTGTGTTCGCGCACGGTGCCGAATACACGCTGCCCGGCGGGCTTTACGTGATTGCCAGCTACCATCCGTCGCTGCAAAACACCAACACCGGCAAGCTGACGCGGGCCATGCTGCTCAAGGTCTTCAAGCGCGCGCGCGAGCTGGCCGATCTGCCGGCGCGCGGCGGCAGCAAGAGCAAAGCCGGAGCCCGCAGTACGGAAAGGAGAAAAGATGGCTGAATTTGCCGGGGAGATTCTCAAGCGCGCCATGGGCGAGGAAGCCGCTCCCAAACCGCAGCGTCCACACAATCCCGTGGATCATTGGCCGCCGGCGGTGCTGCTGGAGCGGGGGGCGTATCTGCGCAAGATGGCCAGGCTCGGCAGCGGAGCGGCCAGCGAGACGCTGCGCGCGTATCCTCAGCACGCAGCCATGCTTTCGTTTCGCAGCCGCAGCGGCGAAGCCGAGGTGCATGAAAGATTTGCCGATCATTTCTATGTGCTGGCGGGGGCGGCGGCGTTGGCCACGGGCGGAACGGTGACCGGAGCGCGGACCATCGCTCCCGGCGAGATTCGCGGCGACGGGATCGAAGGCGGCCATCGGCAGGAACTGCGCGCCGGCGATATGATTCACGTTCCGGCAGGCGTGCCGCACCAGATGCTCGTAGCCGGAGACAAGACGATTACCTGCTTCGTGCTGAAGGTCCAGGAAGCGCCTTAAGGGCGGGCCGCGAAGAAATCGCGCAGGCCGGCGCGCTGGGCGTGGGCGGCCATGGACGCCTGAATGGCGAGGGCCAGTTCCAAGGCGGCGCATCCCTGGCGCGCGGTGACGCGCGGCGGGCGGCGGGTGCGCACCGAATCGAGAAACGACTCAATCTCAAGGCGCAGCGGCTCGCCGGGGGCAACCGGCGGCTTGTCAAAGAAGAGCCCCGGGGCGGGGCCGGCCGCGCCGGAGGCAAGCTGAGCCAACAGAGTTTTGTCCGCACTGGCGGCGGCGATGGATGCAGCCAGCTCGGGAGATAGCCCGCCGGAGCCAGTATCCATGCGGATAACGAGCAGATCGCGGCGCGCGTAATCGATGGAGACGTACTGGCGGGGCTCGAAGAAACGCAGCTTGCGCACGCGCTCGGTGGAGACGCGCGAGGCGGTGAAGTTGGCCACGCAGCCGGAGTCGAACTCGACGCGGACGTTGGCGATGTCCACCTTGGGCGAGACGACGGGCAGCCCCACGGCGCGAACCTCGCGCACCGGCGAGGCGGCGAAGGCGAGCACGATGTCCAGATCGTGGATCATGAGGTCGAGCACCACATCCACATCGAGGGAGCGGGGCGTGAAGACGCTGAGGCGATGAGCCTCAAAGAACATGGGGCGGCGCAGGAGCGGCTCGATGGCCAGGACGGCTGGATTGAATCGCTCCAGATGGCCGGGCTGCAGGATGCGCCCGGCTCTTTCCGCCTGGGCGGCCAAGGCTTCGGCTTCGGCCAGAGTGGCGGCCAGGGGCTTTTCGACCAGCAGGTCGAGGCCGGCGTCGAGCAGCGCCGAGGCTACGGCATGATGGTGCACCGTAGGCGCGGCCACGCTGGCGGCGTCAAGTTGCAGACCGGAGGCGGCCAGCTCCGCGACGGAGGGAAAGACGGGAATCGCATAGCGGGCCGCGGCTTCAGCGGCGCGAGCGGGGTCCGGCTCGACGGCAGCCACGAGCGCCACGCCCCGGCCTTCTACGTCCGGCCCCGCCGCCTGAAGCTCGCGATAGACGCGCAGATGGTTGCGGCCAAAGGCGCCGGCTCCGGCCACGGCCACGCGCACCATGAGCGGGCCAGCTATTGTGCGGCCTCTTTCTCGCGGACGCTGCCCGGCGACGAGCCTGCAACGGCCTTCAGGCAACGGGTGTAGAGATCCAGCAACTGATTTACGTGCTCCTCCGGTTTGGCCGGCGCCGCGCCGCTGAAGCCCGTCGAGGGAACGGCAGGACGGCCCACGCCGGTAGTGCCGGCTACAAACTTGAGCAGGTCGAGAGCGATGTCTTCGTTGCGCCGTGCGCCAAGGCTGGCGCTATTGAGTGCATCCATTCTGAGAGGTCTCCAAGGGGGATGCTAACAGAAACCGCGTCTGAACGCGGACGGCCGTGGCCGGTTTGCCAATTTAACACGGCCATGCCTCGGATTCATTGGGCCTTTCTGCTACTGCGCCTCCAAGGGAATACTCATCACTACGGCTTGAAGTTTCTGCATGGTTTCGATGTACCGCTTGAAGTAGAGATCGGTGATGCGCCTTTGAATCGCGTATCCCATGCGGCAATCCTTGTCCAACAGGCTGCGCAGCATGGCGGCATCGATCTTTAGGAGCTTGGAATCGACCCTGCACCGCGCCGTCAGCATGTACTTGCCGGGCTCCAAGCTGGCGCTGGCTCCAAAGATGGCGTCACGGCCCAGGGATTCGATCAGAATGCCAAACCCCTTCTTGCCCGGCAACTGCAGGTCTACTTGGCCATCGAGCACGACGTAAATGTGCCTCGCGTCTTCTCCTTGGCTGTAAACAAGATCGCCGGCGCGGCGATCGATCATCTCGGAGACATTGTGAATGGAGTTGATCTGCTCCGGACGAAGATAGCTGAAAACATCCTGCCCTAACAGTTGAAACGTAGCCATAACCGTTTCCTCCTTCACTGCTGGGATTTCTAGATAAGCATCATACCCCTAAATGAGAGTTTTGGTTCTCACATTACCGCCTTCCCAGCCGCACCGGCATGCGGAAGGTCGCCGGGCCGTCGTATGGATACTGGCGGTAGCGGTTCGGCGGCGGCTGCCCGGTTCGGGCCGCGGTGGTGAACCCGGTGAATGCGCCAAGGGCCGAGTGGCGCGAATGGAGTTTCTTATAATGAGAGACTACTGACCGCAATGTGATCCACAACACACACGCCGTGTTCACGCTGCGGGAGAATGGTTCTGTTGGGCTCGCTGGCTCTTAGCCACGCGCCCCGGAGGAGAAATCCATGAGCGATCTCGCCCAACTGGCTGAAGCCGTTGCTGTGGATCCGTTGGTCGGCCACCCCGCCGACTACCACGTCTTTCACAAGCTCATCGATCGCTGCAAGGATCTGCCGGCCATCACCACGGCGGTGGTGTGGCCGATGACGGACGTGGCGCTGCGCGGGGCGGTAGAAGCAGCCAGCGAGGGGCTGATCGAACCGGCACTGATCGGACCCGAGGCGGAGATGAAGGCGCTGGCCGCGAAGATAGGCGTGGAGATCGGCGGGTTTCCCATTCTGAACGCCGAAACCGAGACTAAAGCCGCCGAGTTGAGCGTGTCGATCTGCCGCGCCGGCGGAGCACAGGCCATGATGAAGGGCAGCCTGCACACCGACGAGATGATGAAAGCGGCCATGCAGCGCGACACGGGGCTGCGCACCGCGCGGCGCATCTCGCACGTCTTCATTATGGATACGCCAGCCTACGCGCGCACGCTGCTGATTACCGATGCGGCCATCAACATTTCGCCGGAACTGGAAGACAAAGTTGACATCGTGCAGAACGCCATCCATCTGGCCCACGCGCTGGGCATTGCGGAGCCTAAAGTGGCGCTGCTCTCTGCCGTCGAAACGGTGAACCCCAAGATCAAGTCGACGCTGGACGCCGCGGCGCTGTGCAAGATGGCGGAGCGGGGACAGATCACGGGCGGTATTCTCGACGGGCCGCTGGCCTTCGATACTGCGGTGAGCACTAAGGCGGCGGCCATCAAGAAGCTGGTTTCGCCGGTAACGGGACTGGCCGACATCCTGGTTGTCCCCGACCTGGAAAGCGGCAACATGCTCGCCAAGCAGCTTGAATACCTGGGCGGGGCGCAACTGGCGGGCATCGTGCTGGGCGCGCGCGTGCCTGCGATCCTGACCAGCCGGGCGGATTCCGCAGCCACGCGGCTGACCAGTTGCGCGGTGGCCGTGCTGCTGCACTATGCGGCGCATCCGGCGGTGAAGGTGTAGAAGCGTGGCCGGAGAAAACCTCCCGCGTGGCCGGAAGTGGTCAGCCGGCTTCCCGCCAATACTCCGGCTCTGGGCATGAGGCGGAGCGGCGCGACGGCAAGAGTCGGGTCGTGAAGCCGTGCAGATTTCACATAGTGGGTAAGTGCATTAGTGCAGCAGGGCGAGCGGATCGTCTATGGTAAGGGTATGGCTGCATCCATTTCCCACACACTTCGCACTCTCGGCAACTCTGACCTGCAACTGACTCCCATCGGCTTTGGCGCATGGGCCATCGGCGGCGGCGACTGGGCCTTCGCGTGGGGTCCCCAGGATGACAAACAGTCGATTGACGCTATCCATCGCGCGCTGGATCTGGGGATCAACTGGATCGATACCGCGGCCGTATATGGACTGGGCCACTCGGAAGAGGTGGTGGCGCGGGCTCTGAAGGGCGTAAGCAAGAGGCCCTACGTCTTCACCAAGTGCTCACGCCGCTGGCGTGCCGATGGCACCATTTACGGCGCGCTCCAGCCGGCCTCGCTGGCCGAGGAACTGGAAGGCTCGCTGCGGCGGCTGGGAGTGGAGACGATCGACCTTTATCAAGTGCACTGGCCGGATCCGGATGCGGAGATCGAGGCGGCATGGGAAGCGCTCGAACGGTTCCGCGCGCAGGGCAAGATCCGCTGGATCGGAGTCTCGAATTTCAATGCGGAGCAGATGAAGCGCATCCAGAAGGTCGCCCCCATCACCAGCCTGCAGCCGCCCTACTCGATGCTGCGCCGGGCCATCGAGGCGGAGATCCTCCCTTTTGCTCAGAAAAATGGAATCGGAGTCATCAATTATTCGCCCATGCTTTCAGGAATGCTGACCGGAAAGATGACGGCGGCGCGCGTGGCGGCCATGCCCGCCGACGACTGGCGCAAGCGCGCGGTGGAGTTCAACGAGCCGCGGTTGAGCCGGAACCTGCGCTTGGTGGAGCTATTGCGCGAGATCGGCCAGGGACACAACGTGAACCCCGGCGTGGTGGCTGTGGCCTGGACGCTGCACCATCCCGCCATTACGGCGGCCATCGTAGGCGGACGAAGCGGGCAGCAGGTGGAGGAGATTGCGCCCGCGATGGAGTTCAGGCTCAGCGAAGACGAATACCAGCGCGTCAACAGCTATCTGGCTGCGGATGCGGCGTGAGCGGGGCTGCGCGCCGCACATGCGCCACCCAAGAAAAACCCCGGCCGGAGCCGGGGTTTTGTTTTTCACAAGAAGCCGGCCTACATGGCGGCCACAAAATCCGGCACTCTGACGGCGGCGTACCCCTGCAGCAACTGGGTCATACGGGCAGCCATGCCGGTGTATAAACTGGCGGCGCGGAAGGCGTTCACGCGAACCCCCTCGCTGGCCTGCGTAAACGCGTACTGCGCCAAGGCCATCAGCACGCAGACGCGAATCTGGATGGCGTCGCTGTGCAGGTTTTCGATCAGCGTGCGGTCCACGCCCTCGCAGTTCTTGGCCGCGTAATTCGCCATCTCCAGCATCACCTGAGCATTTTTATAGATGACCCAAAGACCTTTCGCGCCTTGCATACGCTTCCAGGCCTCTTCCGGGGTCGTGCTCAAGCCCTCTTCCCAAAGGAAGTGATCGCTTAACTCATGACCACTCCAATCGGGGCGCAGTTGGGCCAGCAACGTCTCCCAGGTCTGCTCTTTGCGGCGGCGCATGCGCCGCCACCAACTGGCAAAGTAAAATCCAATCGCGGTTACTGCCACGATTTGAAGCAGCGATATGATCACTTGCTATCTCCGCAGTCAGTCTCGGTCCCCGGAAGCCTCAGCGCCCAGAGCCCGCCACTCAATTCGTTATGGCAACCACCATAGCAGAAAAACCATACCAGTAGGTACAGGAAAATCGACGATTCTGGCACTTTTGTGCTATCGGGGAGTAATCAAAGGGATGATGTACCAAGGTAACGAATCATGGCTGGGGATCGGTTCCAGAATGCTCTATCGCGGTCTCTGCTTCTGCGCTTTGACTGGTATGGAGTCCGCAAGGACAATCGGGTGACGCGGGCGGCTCCGGCCATGGCTAGCAGCGGGCACTGCGTCTGCGGGGTACGCGCTCCAACGCCTCAAGCGAGCCGGAATCTCCGCTTGGAATCCGTAGGGCTGTGGCGCACCGCGCCGCTTCTGGCCGGCACGG
Source organism: Acidobacteriota bacterium (assembly GCA_021800255.1). Lineage (GTDB taxonomy): Bacteria > Acidobacteriota > Terriglobia > Terriglobales > Acidobacteriaceae > Telmatobacter. Next base: position 1,817 of record JAJYZC010000073.1, on the reverse strand, counting down.
CATCGCGCTCCGGAATCTCCTGCGCTTGGCTGCTCTCAAACCAAAAACCGTGCAGCCAATACATCAGAACGATCAAATAAATAACTACTGAGGCCTGATCCAACAGATGATATACCGGGCCGGCGGCCCACCGGGTGTGCAAGATGGCGATAACGAGCAACGTGACGGAGCCAATGCCTAAGCCGGCAGCTACGCGCAACTCCCGTTCCGGCCAGCGGAGTTTTTGCAGATCGCTCCACCATGCAAGCGTGAGGAATGCGGCGAATTGAAGAATCTCGTAGGCTCGCATCAGGAGGTAGTAGAAACCGGAGAGCGGAGAACGCCCTGCGGGCAGGGTCCATTTTGCCATGACAAAGGTGATCAGGGCAGCCGGCACAAAAAGGAGAATCGCGAGGAATTGGGGAGAGGAAGCCCTCCGGTTGTAGCGCAGGAGATTTCGTCCCAACTCGGCAAGCACGCAAAAATACAACAGAGCATCAAGGACGACTGTGATGAGATAGAAGCAGAGATAGCGATCAGGGAAAAGGTATAGGACGGCGCATTCTGCGATTTCGCCAAATAGTTCAAAACATAGATTAGCGGTGAAGAGCGGCAGCTCTCGAAAAGCGCGTCTGCGGATCAGCAGAGCCAGAAGCGCGACTGTCAGCACTATACCGGTAAGCGTTAACGCGGTGTCCAAGGCCGTCACCAGTCACCTCTGCATCGGCGAGTTTTTGAGGAAGTGGTAATCCTCACCGAAGGCGGATCAAGAGATCATCGTTCGTCGTGCTTCCGTACGTCAGCCTTGCCAGAATCCTCCAGCGCAATGCGGGTGGTATGTGCGGCGCCGGCCACAGCCAGCAAGAAGCTGCGCATCTGCGGGGTGAATTCGCGCCGTTCTGCCTCCTTTCGTGCAAAACTCACCACCCAGTAGAGGAGCGAGCAGAGATAGCTGGCGACAACGACTTCATTCCAATTGCTGTACTGCGCCCTGGTCGTCTGGTGCATGTGCAGCATGGCCACCCCTAAACCAACGAGCGAGTTGAAGCCGAGGCCGGTAGCGATCTGGAGTTCGCGGTCGCGCCATCCGATCGACAGCAACTGGCTGCCAGCAGCCAGGGCCACAAAGGCAAGTACTCTGAGGATGGAAAATGTCTGTTGCATGCGCATGAGCGCAGCCATCTCACGCGACAGGTGGACCGCTCCAGGGAAGGCCGCAAAGGGCCAGATGGCGGCGCCAAGCGCCAGGATCAGACCAGCAACCACCGCCAATGCGCTGCGCGGCAGAGAAGCTCGCAGCGGACGAAGAACAGACCAGCCAAGCTCGACCAGAACGCCGAACAGTAGGACGGAGTCGACGACCACCACAACGATGTAGGCGGTTAAATATAATTTTGAATTGCCCCGAAAGATTGCATAGCCGCCGGCGCTGCCGATCAAACTCCATACGTTATAGGCTAAGAAGAAAGGAAAGGCTCGCCACAGCCGTCTATATAGAAGCAACCCGATTACGGCTGCCTCGGCGATACAGCCGGAAAACAGAAATAATAGGTCTAAGTTCACCGCTCTGGTCCGTCCAGTACTCGCGCATCGACCGCCTTCAGTCTAGCAGCAACGGCAAGAGGGAACCTTCGGCACGCAGCCGTCTACTTGCAACTTCTACGCCCCTCCATAGGAGAGGTGGCCAAACAGAGACTAGACGGCTGTCCCCGGGAAGGGCAGTATCGGACCCGCAGCAGCAGTCTTCAGACCCGGCGGGAAGGGCAGAAACGGTTCCGCAGCAGCAGCAGTCTTCAGACCCGGCGGGAAGGGCAGAAACGGTTCCGCAGCAGCAGCAG
>JAJYZC010000013.1 GCA_021800255.1 Acidobacteriota bacterium | reverse complement strand
CCGGTATCCCTGACCAGCGCCCAAATCCAGGTCCATGACACGCAGGGATTCTTCGCTCCTCTGCATCACGCCTGGTGGAAGCTGAAATCGAACCAACACCGCGAATCGGGCGTGCTCATCGCCGGCGGAGCGCCAGATGCGGTGATCGAAGGGATCGAGTCTCCGTACTTGCCGGGCGGCGACCGCAGCATTGTGGCCATTCACCTGCGCGACGCCAATCAATTCGAACCCTTCATGAGCACCTTCCTCGACGTGCAACAGTCCAGCGACATCTCCGGTTCGGTGGCGGTGCTGCACGCGGTATCGGCCTCGCAGGAAGACGCTTTTCAGTCTTTCCGGGTAGGCTCAAAGGTCTATCATGTGGGTGAGTTGCCGCTGTGGACGCGCCTGACCTTGTGGTTTATGCAAGTGCCCTGGTTAGGGGCAGTGATCGTATTTATTATTGTCTTCCTGTTGGCGATCTGGACCAGACAATGGCTGCGCAGGAGGGCCAGGGCGCGCTTGAGGGGCAGCGAGGATTAGCAGGCGATCTGGAGTTTTGAATCCAGGAGGGTTCGCCTGAAGCAGGGCGCCCTCGGAGCGGAGCCGGTTTAGAGGTTTTCCATTGCCGCCCGGCGCAGGGTAGTTGAACAGGTCTTCAGCAAGCTAGGCCGCAAGGGGATGGTTTTGTCTGCGGCAGTACAAACCTACCCGCGAGGAAGCGCGAATACGCCGGAGGAGGCATAGGCGTGCGGCGGATGCGGAGCGGCTAATGAACCTCCGGCAGGTGCTTAAGACCCGATCTTTGCCGGCTTGAACTCTGGGAGGCCACTGCACCCCCGGTTGGAGATTTGCAGCGATGGGCCTGCGCACATTCCGGCCAGGGAAGGGTTTGCTGGCGGCCGTATCTTCATTGCTCTTATGCATGGGCGCCGGGTGCAAGGAGAGGACTTGGACGCTGTGGAACTCGTATTCAGCCCGGTTCATCGATACGCAAGGCCGGGTATTCGATGCGCGCGGGGATCAGCACACCACCTCAGAAGGCCAGGCGTATGCCATGTTCTTTGCGCTCGTGGATAACGACCGTGGTTGTTTTGACCGGGTGTTGAACTGGACCCAGGCGAACCTGGCCCAGGGCGATCTGCACACCCACCTGCCGGCATGGCAGTGGGGAAAGGACAAGGACGGACAGTGGAAGGCGCTCGACCCCAATTCGGCTTCGGACGCCGATACGTGGATGGCTTATACGCTGGTGGAGGCGGGCCGGTTATGGGATGAGCCGTCGTATGCGGATTTGGGCCGGTCGATGATGGCGCTCATCGCCCAAAAGGAGGTGGCCGATCTGCCCGGCTTTGGTCCCATGCTGCTGCCCGGAGCCACCGGCTTCCAGCATGGGAAGTCCACAACGCTGAATCCCAGTTACCTGCCCGAATTTATCTTTGCGCGGCTGGGGGTTGTGGACCCGGCCGGCGAGTGGGCGCAGATCGCTAAGGGCATTCCCACTCTCATCCTGCAGAGTTCGCGCCACGGCTACGCGATGGATTGGGTGGATTACTATCCCGGCGACGGATTTTATCCGGTGGCCAAGCCGTCTGCGGCAAACCAGGCCACGGCGGCAAACGACGGGCCCGGAGGCAGCTATGACGCCATCCGCGTGTACCTTTGGGCGGGGATGATGGACAAAAGCCCGGCGCGCGCCGCAATCCTGAATGCCGTTCCGGAGATGAGCGTCTACCTTGCCAATCATGATGCCCCCCCCGAAATGGTGAGTGAAGACGGGGTTCCATTGGAGCATGATGGACCTATTGGGTTTTCAGCGGCGGTGCTGCCCTATTTGCGGGCTTACCGGGGACTATCGCGGGAGGTAGGACGGCAACTGGTGCGGATGGACGCCGAGAGGAATCCATCTTCGGGATTGTATGGGAAGGACCCGAGGTATTACGATCAGAATCTTGCCCTATTCGCAACCGGATTTTTGGATGGCAGATTCCGGTTTGGCCCCGAGGGCAAGCTGAAAGTAGAATGGAAGCGCCGATGAGCGTAGGCCGGGGAGCTTGGGGAGAACGTGTGGTTGCCGTGTGCTGCCTGGTGCTGGCGCTCCAGGTGGGCTATGCGCAGAAAAGACCTGTGGTGTCTCCGTCGGCGGCGCGAACGATCCTGGTGGAAAATGCACAGGCTTTGGAGGCCCGGGGCCGTCCTGACCTGGCCATCCAAGTCTGGAAACAGGTTCTTCTTTCCGATCCGAATAATGCGGTAGCCCTCGCCGGCCTAGCCAGGGATCTGCGGCTGATCGGCTCCCTCGAGCAGTCCAACGCGGCGCTGGACCGGCTGCGCAGGGTCAATCCCAGCAATCCCGAAATCGCGCGGATCGAGGCGCTGTCCGGCACGTCCACGGAGAGCGATCTGCTGCGTCGCGCCGGCAAACTGGCCGCCGAGGGAAGAGTCGAAGATGCGATGCGCATCTACCGCCAGTTGTTCGGCGACCATCCGCCGGGCGGGACGATCGGCATGGCCTACTACCAAACCTTGTTTGGCACGCCCAACGGGAAGCAGGAGGCTATCGCCGGCATGCGCGCCTTGGCGCAGCAGAATCCCGGTGATCCGCGCTTTGCCATTGCACTCGGCATCATGCTCACCTACAACGCGCAGACCCGCGACGAAGGCATGCGCATTTTGCGCGCGCACCTCAACGACCCCACCGCTCGGGCCGGCTTGCGCCAGGCAATCATCTGGAACGGCGCCAATCCCAACACGCTGCCGGAGTTGCGGGCATACCTGAGAGAGCACCCGAACGATGCGGAGGTGGCCGGCCTGATTCAGCAAGATGAGCGGAAGATGGCGCAAATCGGCTACGGAATCGCCCGCACGCCGGCTGAGGTCGCGGCCTATACGGCCCTCAACGATCACCGCACGGCGGAGGCGGAGCAGCGGTTTGACGCATTGCTGGCGAAGGAGCCGAACAACGGGCGCGTAGTGGCGGGTTTGGGATTCCTGCGCATGCAGCAGAAGAACTTCGGCGAAGCGATCCGCTACCTGACCCTGGCCGAACAGGACGGCTTTCGAGCCGCCGTCGTGCGCCGGGCGCTGGCTACTTCGCGTCTGTGGTACATCATGAACGAGGCCCTCGCAGCCTTCAACGCGAATGAGCTGAACCTGGCCGCCATCGACTACCGGGACGCATTGAGCATCGACCCGCGCCGGCCGGAAGCGTTGACCGGCTTGGCCGGCGTGCTGACCAAGCAAGGACAGTATGCGGCTGCGGCCGGGGTTTACGAACGGCTGGTCAGGGTTCAGCCGGGCAACGTGCAGGCTTGGCGCGGCTTGTTCCTGTCCTATGCCCAGCAGGGCGACAACCAGAGGGCTCTGGCCGCCGCCGGCCGGTTTCCGCCGGGGGTGAGATACGCGCTGGAGAGGGATCCGGAGTATCTGCGCACCTTGGCCCTGGTCTATCAGGCTGAAGGCCGCAACCGGGACGCACAGCGCGTGCTGGCGCGGGCCCTCACTCTGCCCTTCCCAGGGAACGGAAGCAGCCTGGAGGAGGATACGAAGCTCCAATACGCCGGGATCCTGATGGCCGCCGAGGATTACAACCGGGCAGCGGCGCTCTATGGGCAAATCGTGGCCGCAGACCCGAACAACCTGTCCGCGTGGATGGGCATGGTCAGTGCGCGTCACTCACTGGGCGAGGACGAGCAGGCTTTGAACGACGTGAAAAACATGCCGGCGGACACTTACGATGCGGCGCTGGCCAATACAGGCTTTCTCTCCACGCTGGCGGCGATGTACCAGTCGGCCCACCAGTACGCGGTGGCGCAGGCCTTTCTGGAGCGCGCCGAGAAGTTGGAGACCGCGGCTGGAACTCAGCCGAGCGTGGCCCTCCAGTTGCAGATGGCCTCCATCTATTTGCTGCGCAACGAATCCGCGACGGCCTTTGCTATTTATCGCCGTGTGCTGGAGGCCAATCCGGGCCGGGCCAGCGCCTGGAAGGGGCTGATCACCGCTCTGCAAGCCAGCAACCGCGACACGCAGGCGATTGAGGAGATTGCGCGAATGCCGGCGCCGGTGCGCCAGAAGCTGGAATCGGACATCAGCTTCGTACAGACCGAAGCCAGCCTCTACGCGGCCACGGGCGATACCGCGCGCGCACTCGAATACATGCAGCGCGTGAATGCATTCTATGCCAAGCATAGGGAGCTGCCGCCGCCCGCCATCGCTATTCAGAACGCCTGGCTGCTCTACAACACGGGCAGCGACCGCGCCCTCTACTCCGATCTTATGCAACTGGGGGGCCGCAGCGATCTGACCGTGGCGCAGCGGGAACAAGTGCAAAACATCTGGGCGGATTGGAGCGTGCGCCGCGCGGGAGTCGCCATGGACAACGGCAACTATCGCCGCGCCGTGGAGATTCTGGACGCCGCGTCGCAAGCCTTCCCAAACAACTTGACGGTGCGCAAGGCGGTAGCCGGCGGCTATGCGCAGGTGGGACGGGCCAAGGAGGCGCTGGCTCTCTACAAGACGATTCCCATGCAGAACGCCACCTCGGGGGATTTCCAGGGCGCTGTGGGCGCGGCGCTGGCGGCGAACGACAAAACCCAGGCCGAGATCTGGCTGCGCCAGGCTCTCCAACGCTATCCCCGCGATCCCGCCATCCTGGCCCTTGCGGCCCGCTATGAGATGGCGCGGGGCGACAATGCGCGCGCTGCCGACTATTATCGCGCCTCGCTGGCGGCCATGCCTGCGGCTTCGCCCGTCGACCGGCTGGCCCACGTGCTGGTTTATCCCGAGGAGGACCTGCGGCCGCATCGCGCCGTAACCGCAGCCGACCTCTACCGGCTGCTCAATCCCGATAACCAGCCCTTCCCAAAAACTACGAAATTGCCGCCTTTGCCCGCCTACGGCCCGGATCCTTACAACGGATTGGCGCCGGTTGTGCTTCCGCAGCCCAAGACGGCGGCGCAGCAGCCGCAATATACGCCTGCCAGCGGCTCCGGCCCAGTTTCAGAGATTCACTGGCCTTCCGTGCATGGCGCCGAGCAGGCGGCCGCTGCCGTCTCCCGAAATCAACTCCGCGTTGCCGAGCTCGGCAGGCGCGGGGTTCCTCTGCCTGTTTCCAGCGGCGGCGCCGGAGCGGGACTGCTGGGCGCCGGCAGTATGGCTCAGGCCGGCACGGATATGCCGCCAGCCTCAGCGCAGACGGCAAGCGGCCAGCCCGTCGAGCTTTCGCTCCATCCTCCTCATTCGCTGGCCTCCGACGCCTGGAAGGGCCTGGTCTTTTCGTTGATGGCCGGGAACCATTATCGTCAGGCGCTCGATCAACTGAACAAGATTCCGCCCGATATTCGCAGCCAGCTCGACGCCGACGTGGGATTCGTGCAAGGCATCGCCAGCCTCTATATGGAGGTGGGCGACACCGGGCGCGCCGCAGAATATATGAACGAGGTGGAGAATTTCCACCTTCTGCACCGCACCGAGATGCCTGCCGGACTGGAGATCCAATACGCCTGGCTGCTCTACAACATGCACAACGCGACCGGCCTCTATCCGGTCATGATGCGCTTGGACCAGCGCACCGATCTGACGGCAGCGGACCGCGCGCAGGTAAACAACATATGGGCGAGTTGGGCAGTGCGGCGCGCCGCCGAGGCGATGGACAACGGCAACATCGTGCACGGAGTGGAGCTGTTACAGGCTGCGTATGAGGATTACCCCAATAATCTGGCTGTGCGCAGGGCCATAGCCGGAGCTTACGCCAGGGTGGGCCGCGCCACCGATGCGCTGGCTCTCTATAAAACCATTCCCATGACGGGCGCGAGCGCGGGAGACTATCAGGGCGCGATTGCGGCGGCCATGACAGCCGGAGACATGGCTCAGGCTGAGGCCTGGCTGCGTGATGCGCTGGCGCGCTATTCGAATGATCCGGGAATTCTGGAACAGGCTGCCCGCTTTGAGCAGGCGCGCGGCGATAATGCGCGCGCCAGCGACTTTTGGCGCGCGGCGCTGGCGGCCTTGCCTCCGGGCTCACCGCTGGAGAAGCTGGAAACCGGCCTTGACCTGCCTCCAAGCTCCTTCGCGTCTCCGGAGCCGGGCGATACGAAGCGCCTGCTCAATCCACAGCTTTATCCGCTGCCTGCTCCCAGTGGCGGGCTGCCGACTTTGCCTGCCTACCCGCAGCCGGCGCCCATCAGCCAGGCCGCGCCGCCGGCTGCGGCAACTCAGCCAGCGGCCACGGAACAGACGCCGCAGTATGAGCCACCTTCAAACAACCCGCTGCCCCTGCCTCCCGCAGCCAATCCGCAGGCCGCGCCCAGCGAGCAGGAAACGCCTCCGGCAGGGACTGCACCGGCGCCTGCCCCCCCCTCCAATCCGCCGCCGATCTACTACGTTCCGCAGAGCATGAACAATCCGCCGCCCGCGGGAACGGCGAACGGCGGAGCGCAACTGAGCAGATACATGGGTCAGATGCATATGCCGCCGTCGGGGGAGTACGGAGATGCGGACGGCCCGGAGAGTGCGGACAGTGCTCAGGAGTCTCTTCAACAGCCCGCCAACGCCGCCAGCGCCATGCCCAGCAACGGCACCTCTATGGAGGGGGTGCAGACGGCTTCGCAGCCCATGAGCGCCGAGGCCGCCGAAGTGGAAACTTTATTTGCCGGTCAGACCGACAGCCAGATCACGCAGGGCTCCGAAGCGGTCATTCATACCATTCCCAATGCGCAGGTAGGATTGCCATCGGTATCCGGCGCAGCTCCTCCCGGCCAGGTCCAATACACCCTGGCGCAAAACACGCCCTCTGCTCAGCAGGTGACGACAGGAGCATATTCGGCCCCCACCCAGCAAACCACGCCGCCGGCGCAGCAGCCCTCGACGCCGCCTGCCAAGCCTTCGCCCTCAGCGCACCTGCTCAGGCGCAGAAGGACTGGGAGGCGAATGGAGCAGCGGTATCAGAGGCACACGCTGGGCAACGCCCCTATCGTCGCTCCGGCGCTACCGCCTGAAGCCGTATATCCTCAACCCGCCGCTCCTCCGCCCCAAGCATACCCTTCCTACTCAGCCGCGCCTTATGCGCCGGGTGGAACCGGGCTGACCAATCAGCAGCTCGAACAGCAGAACCTGCCTCCGTTGACCGGGCCCTATGTGCGCATCCAGCGCCAGGCGCCGCCCCTGAATCCGCGCGAGATAGCGGAGGAGCAATTGGCGGCCATCGAAAGCGGATACAGCGGTTGGCTGGGCGGCACGGCGCTGCTCAACTACCGCTCCGGCACACTCGGCTACGCACATCTGGCGGCCTTCGAGAGCCCGTTTGAGGCCTCCGCGCCGCTGGGCAGCGCCGCTCGCATTGTCGCGGTCGCCGAACCGGTCTTTCTCGACTCCGGGCAGGCTGACGGCACAGCCACTATGTCGGTGGACGAATGCACCACCGCGGGATGCTCGCTGACTGCGATCCCAGAGCCCATCGGAACCTTGACCGATCCGAATGTGTCGCCGCCGGCACAACAGAACGCCTTCGGCCTGGGCGGCGAGTTGCAATTGATCTTTCCCCATCTGGCTCTCGCCGGCGGATATACGCCGGCCGGCTTTCTGGTTTCCACCTTTATCGCACGCGGCATGTGGAACCCCGGCAACGGTCCGCTCACTTTCTTCTTCAATCGCGATTCGCAACGAGATTCGCAATTATCCTATGCCGGCCTTCGCGATCCGGCCGGGAACACACTGGCGACCAAGGGGCAGATTTGGGGCGGGGTGATCGACAATCAGGGATCAGTGCAATACTCCCGCGCCAGCGCGGAGTCGGGATTCTACTTGATCGCCGGAGGAGAGTACCTGACGGGCTACGAGGTGGAGAGCAACACCCAGGTGAACGGCACTGGAGGCGGCTACTGGCGCGCACTCACGCTGCCGGAGTACGGCAACCTCAGCATCGGGGCCAATTTTTTCGCCATGCACTACGCCCACAATGAAAATGCCTTCACGCACGGTATGGGCGGCTACTTCAGTCCGCAAGGGTACATTCTGGCCAACATTCCCTTCACCTGGGCCGGGCACTACGGCACCAAGTGGCACTACAACATCATGAGCGCGATCGGAGTGCAAGCCTTTGAGCAGGGGCAGACGCCCTTGTGGCCGCTGGCCGCAGATAAACCCCTCGAAAGCAGCCAGAACAACCCCCAGATTCCGGCGTTGACTGATGTGAGCGCCAACTACGACCTGAACAGCGAGTACGCCTATCAGATCACTCCGCATTGGTTTGCCGGGGGATATTTAGGCGCCAACAATACCCGCAACTACTCGTTCGCTTCAGTAGGATTCTTTTTGCGCTACATGTTCCGTGCGCAACCCTCGACGGCCACCGCTCCTACGGGACTGTTTCCCTCCGACGGCCTGCGGCCGTTTGCCGTACCATAGTGCGCAGCTTTGTTTCCTTCGGGCGCTCGTGATTCCAATGATTCTGGAGCAGCGATATTAGCGCAGCACACCTGCGTCTTTGGCCGGCCAATAGACAAAGACGGCCTTACCGTAGATGAGCGACCTGTTTACGGGGCCAAAGTCCCTGCTGTCGTCAGAGACCGAGCGATGGTCGCCCATCACAAAGTAGCAGTGCGGGGGCACGGTCATCAGCGCCATGGAACGGTTGTCGCGGTACTTGGCCGGCACGTAGGGCTCGCGCCGCAGCTTGCCGTTGAGCCATACGCGCCCATCGATGATCTGGATGCGGTCGCCGGGCAGCGCAATCACGCGCTTGATGTAGCTCTTCGCCGGATCACGCGGATAGTGGAAGACCACCACGTCGCCGCGTTTGATGGCTGAAAAGTGATAGATGAACTTGTTGATGAACAGCCGGTCGCGGTTGTCGAGGCGCGGCATCATGCTGGTCCCTTCGACGCGCACAGGCTGATACACGAAAGTGATGATCAGCAATGAAACCGCAGTGGAAACCAGCAAATCGCGGAGCCAAAGCCCGATGGAGCTTCGCTTACGCGGAGGCGCGGAGTTGTGGCCGGGAGACGGCTGCCCGGCTGCTCCCTGAATTTCGTCTGTTAAATGCGGCAATGGATTTTCTGAGCCCTTCGCATTTCTTCTCTTCTAGTAGATTACTATTGCACGCACCCCAGGCTTCCGGGAGGGCAAACCAGATGGACTCGTCCCGGCTTGGCCATCGGCTTGGGCTGGTTGGGAGCGGGAACCAGCGGCGCCGGCGTTCCCGGCGCTCCTGCGGCGGCCAGGTTCTCTGCTTCGAGAGTGAGCGGCCGTTGCAGCACCATCTCCACTTGGGTGCCGGCGGGAATGTTTACGTCCGCCCCGCGTGTAAATAGAGAAACCAGGCCCGCGGCGGCCAGCCCCGCGCCCACTCCGGCGATGCCGCCGGCCAGCGGATGGCCTGCTCCGAGACCGCCGATGGCGCCTACGGTCGCTCCCGTAGGAACCGCGATCTTCGCCACCTCTCCGGCGTGGCGGCCCTTGTCGCTCTTCTCCTGGATGGTTCCCTCTTTATCTTTCTTCACTGTCTGCTGGCTTGCGCCGGGCAAGCTGTTCACGACGCCAGGAATCTCCACCACCGTATTATTCGGGAAGATGATGGAGGTAAAGTGCATGTCGAGCTGCGCCCGGCCCCGGATGCGGCCGGCGCGGAGGACGCGATCCACCACCCCCTGCACGTAAACGCCGGCAGGAATCATGACCCGGCTGCCGACCACGACGGGAAAGATCGAGGTCAGGTATACGCCATCGCCGGGCCGGGCGCTTTTGGTATTGATGGCGCTGCGCAGCTCGAGCAGCACTTTGGTGCCGGCAGGAACGACGTAGGTTTTAGCTGCTGGAGCGGCTGACGGTGGAATAGCCGGGGGCGCGGCAGCGGTTTGCGTTTGCGCCGGGGAACTTGCCGCCGGCTGCGGCGGCGTGAACGCCTGAGCAAATGCAGGGGCGGCGCCCGCGCCCATCAGGCTTAGCACCATCACCGCCGGCAAAAAATCCTGCCGCAGACGCATCCTCTCCTCCCGCTATTCAGGATGATAGACGAACCGCCTGCACGCAAAGGTAGCTCGAATTGGCCCACAAACGAGAAAATGCGCGGCGCCGGAATGGAGGAGATGGATTCGCGCTACCATGCCAGAAGACGATGAGATCGGAAACCATCCCTCGTGCCCGCAAACCGGCCGCTTCCCGCAGCCAGTTTACCCCTGCCTATGAAGTGCTGGAAGACGCCATCACACGGCGCGCATTCCCAGGCTGCGCGTTTGGAGCGATAGCCGGCGGCGAGACCGTGCTCCTGGACGCGCTGGGGCGTTTCACCTATGAAGAGGACGCGCCGTCCGTGGCTGCGGAGACGGTGTACGATCTGGCCAGCGTAACCAAGGTTATGGCCACCACGGCCGCGGCTATGCTGCTCGTGGAGCGCGGGCAGCTCGACCTGGAAGAACCGCTCGGCGATCTGCTGCCAGATTTTGTGCGTGGCCGCGTTCCCGGCGATCCGGCCCGGGGTGTGACCTTGCGCCACCTGCTGGCGCACAGCTCAGGGCTGCCCGGCTACGTGGAGTTCTTCCGCGCGGTTCGCACTCCCTCCGCGCTGCTTCGCGCCTGCCTAAAGCTGCCCCTGGAAGCCGAACCGGGCCTTCGCGCCGAATACTCCGACCCAGGTTTCATTTTGCTCGGCAAGGCGCTGGAGGCGCGCCTGCGCGAGACCCTGGCAGGCTGGCTGCGCCGCGAGGTCTTTACACCGCTGGGACTCGCGGCTACGGGATTTTGCCCACGGCGCAGCGAACGCGCCTCGATTCCGCCCACAGAAGAAGATAGAACTTTACGACATCGCCGCATCCAGGGCGAGGTGCAAGATGAAAATGCATGGCTGCTCAAGGGCGTAGCCGGCCATGCCGGGCTGTTTTCGAATGCCCCCGATCTTTTGCGCTTTTCCGGCGAGATTCTCCGCGCCCAAGGCAGCGCAACCCCGGCGGCTGCAAAGCCCTGCCTGTTCGCTCACAGGACCATCGAGCTTTTTGCCCGGCGTCAGGGGCCGCAGGGCAGTTCGCGCGCGCTGGGCTGGGATACGCCATCTGAAAACTCCTCCGCCGGGCACTACTTTTCGCCGCATTCGATTGGACACCTGGGCTACAGCGGCTGCTCGCTGTGGATCGATCTGGATGCAGGCGTGGCCGTTGTCCTGCTCACCAACCGCACCTGGCCGGACCGCGCGAGCCAATTGATCCGCGAGATCAGGCCGGCATTTCATGACGCCGTCCGCAAGGCGCTGTGAGCCGCCCCTGGCTTATCTGGCCTCTTGCGGGCGAGTCAATCCAGGTCGCTGACAATATGAATTCGTTTCATTGCAGTTTGTGCTCTCCCAGGTCCCAAAAGGGGACCTGGGGCACCCTCAAGCTGGGGCACCCTCAAGCGGTACAAAACTAAGTTGTCAGAGATATAGGCGCATTGGGGTTGCGCGTCCACATCACTCTCCAAGCCCAAAAAGAAAAAGAGCGCAGCGTTTTGCGCTCCCCGTTTCGATTCCTCGCTGTCTTCAATACAGCCTGAAATTTACCTCGATGTTGATAGAGACGGGGACCGGCGTCTTGCCGTTCAACATGGCGGGCTTGAACTTGTACTGGCGAACGGCCTCCATGGCCTTCCGATCCAGTCCCATGCCCAGCGCGCGAACCACGTGCACATCCTGCGGATTGCCGTGCGCGTCCACAATCAAGCCGATGATGCACACGCCCTGATACTTTGCCCGCCGCGCCTCGTCAGAGAACTCGGCTTCAGGAGTGTAAATAGGCACTGGCGGTGAAACTCCGCCGCCGATGCGGTACACTCCACCGCCCACATTGCCGCCATACCCTGGTCCGTAGCCATTGCCCTGCCCGGAACCCAGTCCGCCCCCGCTGCCGCTGCCGATGCCTCCTTCCGATCCGGTTCCGTTGGAGAGAACCACATTGGCGGAGGTCTTCATGCCAATAAAGGGCAGCGGGTTGTTGGGCAATTGGATGTTCTGCTGTACATTGATGGCCGCCTCCATGGGAATCTTCGGCTTGTCGAAGGTCTTCACCATGGGAGGAACAATCGGGTTCTTCTCGATCTTGGGCAGCTTGCCTCGGCTGGCCTCAGTAAGGCTGTGGTTGCCGCCGCCGCCGCCGCCACCGGCTCGATTGGGAGCGGACGGACCCAGCATCGGTTCCACATCCAGCTTCATGGCAATGAAGGGCTTTGTGGACTCGATCACCTTCCTGCCTACGAACAAGATGGCCAGCAGGAGAATCACCAGGTTGACGATCATGGAGGACCCAATTGCCCAGGGGTTCCGTTTCACCGCCATCCGGTCAGGCACAGGGATGGGCTTCGAGGTCAGCTCCAAAGGCGGCAGCTTAGGCGGAAAAAACACGTCCCGTATGCTCTCGTAGAGGCCGGTCCAAAGGGGCTTCTCGTCGAAAGCCTTCCCTAAGAAGGCATCGAGCTCATGACCCTCCCTGGGGTCCACAACCGTCTGGGAGTCAGTTTCTTCCTGTATCAGTGGAGTGTCCGCCATAATTTCCGATGGCCCGGTCTCGCCTTCCAGCCTGGACGGGGGAGCCAGCCTTCATCGAGGCCCGTGTCTCCATTATGCTTGAGTGGCCCAGGCCTTGTCGCGGCCTATGCGCCTCTTGCCTCAGTCCCGCATTCCACGTCTTTGAATTCCAGCCTCATCAATGTTCCACAGTCCAATAGACGGATGGCGCACGCCGATAGTTACCCAAGAATCGCCGGTCCTCCATTTACACTGGTGAATGAACAAGTTTGTATCCCCGAATGGAGCCGTGATGTCCGCAGCGCCGGAGTTGAAGGCGACGCTTACCCTGCCTGAAACCTCCTTTGCAATGAAGGCCAACCTGCCCCAGAACGAGCCGCTCCGCCTGGAGCGATGGGACTTGCTGCGCCTGTATGAAGAGCTGCGCAAAGCCCGCCGCGGCCGGCCGGCCTATCTGCTCCACGACGGCCCTCCCTACGCGAATGGCCCCATCCACCTGGGCCACGCGCTCAATAAGTGCCTGAAGGATTTCGTCGTCAAGTCCAAGAGCATGGCTGGCTTCGACGCTCCTTACGTCCCCGGCTACGACTGCCACGGTTTGCCCATCGAGATCAAGGTGGACGAAAAGCTGGGCCACAAAAAGCTGGAAATGCCCGCGCCCGCCGTGCTTGCAGCCTGCCGCGCCTACGCCCAGAAATACGTCGATTTGCAAACCTCGCAGTTTCAGCGCATTGGCTGCCTCGGCCGCTGGGAAACGCCCTATACGACCATGGCGCGCAGCTATGAGGCCCGCATCCTTGAAGCCTTTTATGGTTTTCTCGAAAAAGGCTACGTCTACCGCGGCCTCAAGCCCGTTTACTGGTGTATCCACGACCGGACGGCGCTGGCCGAAGCCGAGGTTGAGTACGCGAACCACACCAGTCCCTCGGTCTATGTGCGCTACAAGCTCACCTCCGATCCAGCCCGGCTCCATCCCGCGCTGGCCGGGCGCGAGGTTTCCACCATCATCTGGACCACGACCCCTTGGACGCTGCCCGCCTCGCTGGCCGTTGCCTTCCATCCCAACTTTGACTATGTGGCCATTGAGGCTCCCAACCCTCCCCAAACGCCGGGCGCTCCGTCTTCGCCACAGGCGAAGCCGGACGAACCGCACGCCGCGCCCGTTTACATCGTCGCCGCCGAGCTGGCCGCGCAGGTGGCTGCCGCGTGCAAGCTAGGCCCGACCAACGAGCTTGCCCGCTTGAAAGGCGCTGCCCTGGAGCAGACCACCTTCCAGCATCCCTTCCTTGAGCGCAGTATTCTCGGCGTGCTGGCCACCTACGTCACCGCCGATCAAGGCACAGGCGCAGTCCACACCGCGCCCGCCCACGGCGCCGAGGACTTTTATACCGGCATCAAGTACATGCTGGATCCTACCTGCCGCGTGGATGCAGGAGGCCACATCCACGTCGATCCGAAGGCCTGGCCCCTGGCTCAGCCGCCCGCGTTTGAAGGGTTGAACGTCTGGAAGGCCAACCCCATCATCGTGGCCATGCTGGAGGAACGCGGCGCGCTGATGGGCGGCTCGCAGTTGGAACACTCCTACCCGCACTGCTGGCGCTGTCACCATCCCGTCATCTTCCGCGCCACCGAGCAGTGGTTCATCGAGCTCGACAGATGGCAATGGTCTATCAGCCCCGACGAGCCGACACCAGGTGACAGTTTCACGGGTTTGAGGGCGCGACCGGATGGATCGCTTGTGACTCTTCGTCAACTGGCCATTGAAGAGATTGGGAAGGTGAAGTGGGACCCAGGCTGGGGCGAAGAGCGGATCAAGAACATGATCGCCACCCGGCCCGACTGGTGCATCAGCCGCCAGCGCATCTGGGGCGTGCCCATTGCCGTCTTCCTCTGTGAAAATTGCGGGAAACCTATCATCGACGGCGAACTCAACAGGCAGATCGTCGATTTAGTTAAGCGCGATGGAATCGAGGCCTGGCACACGGATGCTGCGGACGCCTTGCTTACGGATGAGCTAAAGATGGAGCACGGGCTTGAGTGCAACCTGCTCAGCGGCCTCCAAAATCCAGGCTTTCGCAAGGAGACCGACATCCTCGACGTCTGGTTCGACTCCGGCGTGAGCTGGATGGCAGTGTGCGAGTCGGACCCGGAGCTTCGTAGTGCATATTTGGCCTTCCAAAAGGGGGAAGGGCGAGAAGCCCCGGAGTGCCTGTATCTCGAGGGCGGCGATCAGCACCGCGGCTGGTTCCACTCTTCCCTGCTGACCTCGGTGGCCCTGCGCGGGCGCGCGCCCTATTCTCATGTGGCCACGGCCGGCTGGACGCTCGACGAGCAAGGCCGCGCCATGTCCAAGTCGCTGGGCAACGGCGTCGATCCCGTGGACATCGCCAACCGCATGGGCGGCGAGATCGTCCGCCTGTGGGCGGCCTCAGTCGATTTCCGCGAAGACGTGGCCGCCAGCGAGAACCTGATGGCCCGCTGCGCCGAGCTCTACAAAAAGCTGCGCAACACATTTCGCTTTTTGCTGGGCAACCTGCACGGCTTCGACCCCGCGCGCGACCGCGTTCCTGAGAGCGAGCTCCAGCCGCTCGACCGTTACATGCTGGCCCGCACGCGCGAGCTCGCCGAGAAGATTGCCGGGCCGGATGGAAAGTCGGGCTGGTACGGAGCCTTTGAGTTTCATCGCGTCTATCAGGCGATCAATGAGTTCGCCATCGTCGATCTGAGCGCATTTTATCTGGACGTGCTCAAGGACCGCATGTATACCTTCGCGCCGACGAACCCCGCCCGCCGCTCGGCGCAGACTGTGCTCTGGCAGATCACCGAGGCGCTGGTGCGCCTGGTTGCGCCGATCATGAGCTTCACCGCTGACGAGGTTTGGGAACATCTACCCACAGTGGAAGGCCGCGAGGCCAGCGTACACCTGGCGCTGTTCCCCAAGCCAGAAGAGATTTTTTCCGAAGATCCCGCGCCACTGATCGAAGAGTGGAAACAAATCTTTGTCGTGCGTGATGCGGCTTTGGTGTTGCTTGAGAACGAGCGCCAGGCAAAGCTGATCGGCAAGAGTCTTGAGGCGCAACTGAAAATTACAGCTTCAGGGGATTTTCTAAGCATCCTTCAGCGATACAAAGACGGTCTCAAAGAGATATTCAACGTATCGGATGTCACAATTTTGGAGGGTACGGAGTCAGTCGTTGTGCTCCCCGCCTCCGGCACAAAGTGCGCCCGCTGCTGGAACTACATGCCCGAGGTCTCCGATTACGGCATCTGGGAGAACGTCTGTGCCCGCTGTCAGTCGGCTCTCAAAGAGATGGGCATCGATCCACCCCAAGCCGCCGCGACCCAGCCCACGGAGGCGGCCTAGTGAGTTGGGCAACGAATTGGCCCCGGCCCCGCCGCCTGCATTGGCTGCTGCTGATCTCCGCTTTGGACTTCCTGGCCGACCGGCTCACCAAGGACTGGGTCTCGGCACACATTCCTATCGGCGGCGCCATTCCGGTTATCGACCATGTATTTCGCATCAGCCACTGGACCAACACGGGCGCGGCCTTTTCGCTTTTTGCCAACTCCGCCTCGCCCAACGCCGTCCGCTGGGGTCTGGCCGCCTTCACGCTGCTCGCGGCCGTGGCTGTCCTGGGGTTGCTCATCTATCTCGGCAGCCGCATCACTCTCACCACTGTGGCCCTGGCTCTTATTCTGGGCGGAGCCATGGGCAATGTCCACGACCGCATCGTCTACGGGTCAGTCATCGACTTTATCGAGGTGCACATCTTCACCTACCACTACCCCGACTTCAACCTGGCCGACTCCTCCATCGTCATCGGCGCCTGCCTGCTGTTTATCGACTCCCTGCTGCCGAAGCGGAAACCCGATACAGGGCAATCGCATGTGGAACGGATAGAACCATGACTCCATTCATACCGCCCCTGCAGGGTCCGCTTTTGGTTATGCCTAAGCGCGTCCATCCACGACGCAGCCAGTTATACTGGGGTTCATCGGTTTAGCAAAATTCAAGTCTTCCTGAAGCTCTCCACCGAGAGCGCCGGCAACCAGATAGCGAGGCATCGATGCGGAACGTGTACGGTATTTTGGCAGTCATCGGGCTGGCTTTGACCCCCTGGGCCGCAGCCGCTCAAGCGCAGGCGAAACCATCCGCGGCTCCCGCGGCCCAACCCGCAGACGCGGCGGCGGCGACCGTCCCTCCCGATCAGCAGGCGACCAAGGAACAGATGGTGAAGTTCTTCGAGGCGATGCATTTGCGCGAGCAGATGCAGGCTATGGAGAAGATGATGCCAGCAATGATTCAGCGGCAGCTCCACGCGCAGTTGGAACAGAGGCTTGCCAATCTGCCAAACGCCGCTCACCTTACGCCGCAACAAGAGGCGCAGGTTGAAGCCCTGGTGAATCAATACATGCAGAAGACGTTCGACATTTATCCCTACGACGAGATGGTCGCCGATATGACCACGATCTATCAGCGGCATATCAGCCGCAGCGACGTTGAGGCCGCTATTGCCTTCTACAGTTCGCCCGCCGGGCAGGATCTTCTCAACCAGCAGCCTGTCATCATGAAGGAGTTCATGCCCATCGTCATGCAGCACGAGCAGGAGGGCACTGCCGAGCTTGCCGATGAGCTGACCCAAAAACTGGAGGCCTTGATAAAGACCTTCGCGCCGCCGGCGAAGGCCCCGGCTGCGAAATAGCTCGCTGCAAGCCGGACCGCGCTCGCCAGCGCCGGGGTGTAAGCGGCTGAGACGCGAAGAAACACAAAAACGCGCCGGGCGCGCCGGCCATCGGCGCGGCCCCGGCAAACGGATTCCCTCTTGTATGCCCTCGTCGAGCCGCTCCAGCATCATACAATGGCAGGGTTGGATGAATACCGGCTCCAAGAGAGCCTGCAGCCTGTATGTCTTTCGCGGAGACATTGCGCGCTCCGCCAAGTCCGCCCATGCGTTTCATTCCGCCTGACACCGCGAGGATTCTATGAGAATTCGTTGTTTTGCCGCCAGCGTACGCAGTGCTGTTGCCGCCGCGTTTGCGCTCGCCTGTTTGCTTTTCGTTGCCGCTCATTCCGCAGCCGCGCAGCGACTTTCTGCAACGGTCGTGCCCACCCACTACACGCTCAAGCTGACTCCGGAGATGAAGACAGCTACGTTCGCGGGCGTGGAGACCATCGACGTAAACATCCAGCAGTCCACGCGCTCCATCACCCTCAACGCTGCCCAGATCAAGTTTCAATCCGTAGTCGTCTATCCGAACGGACCTAAGCAAACCGCTACGGTCTCGCTCGACCCCAAAAAACAGCAGGCTACCTTCACCTTCCCGAAGCAGCTTGCGGCCGGCAACGCCACGCTCTCGATCCGCTATACCGGCATCCTGAACAGCAAGCTGCGCGGCTTCTATCTCGCCAAGAGCGCGCACCACGAGTATGCGGTCACGCAGTTCGAATCTACCGACGCCCGCCGCGCATTTCCCAGTTTCGATGAGCCGGCCTTCAAAGCCACCTTCTCCATCACCCTGGTGGTGAACAACGGCGACACCGCCATCTCCAACAGCCCCATCGTCTCTGACACTCCGGGACCGGGCGCGGGCAAACACACCGTCGAATTCGGCATTACGCCAAAGATGTCCACCTATCTCGTGGCCTTCCTGGTGGGCGACTTTAAGTGCACGGCCGGCGCTTCCGACGGCGTTCCCATTCGCGTCTGCGCCCCGCCTGACAAGGTTGCCTATACGCCCTACGCTCTGGGCGTGGCCAAATACATGCTCCACTATTACGACAACTACTTCGGCATACACTATCCGCTGAAGAAACTCGACCTCATCGCCATCCCCAACTTCGAGGCCGGCGCCATGGAAAATTTCGGCGCCATCACCTTTCGCGAGAGCGATCTGCTCCTGAACCCCAAAACCGCCTCGGTAGGCGCAAAGGAGGACGTGGCCATCGACGTTGCCCATGAGATGTCGCATCAATGGTTCGGGGACCTGGTAACCATGAATTGGTGGGACAATATCTGGCTGAACGAAGGCTTCGCCACCTGGATGGAGAACAAGGCCGTGGCCGTTATGCACCCGGAGTGGGACATTCCTCAGCTAGTGGCCGCGGAGAAAGAAGACACCCTCAATTACGACGCCGCGCCCACTACCCACGCCATCCGCGCCACCGCCAATACTCCTGCGCAAATCAACCAGATGTTCGATTCCATCTCCTACTTCAAGGCCAGCGACGTGCTCTTCATGGTGGAGAACTACCTGGGCGCTGAAACCTTCCGCAAGGGTGTGCACGCCTACCTTCTGGCCCACGAATACGGAAACGCCGACGCGCAGGACTTTTGGAATGCTCAGACCGCCGTCAGTCACAAACCCGTCAACAAGATCATGGACAGCCTGGTGGCCCAGCCCGGCGTGCCCATCCTCAGCTTTGGAACTCCGGCCAATGGAACTGTATCCGTCACGCAAAACCGCTTCTACCTGAGCCCCGGCATCAAGAACGGCCGGAATCAGAAATGGACCCTCCCGGTATGCTTTCAGACGAATGGGGGCGGCCAAGACTGCCAGCTTCTTACGCCGCAGGAGAGTTCGCTCAAGGTGCCCTCCGCCAAACTCTTCTTCGCCAACGCGGGCGCCAAAGGCTACTACCGCAGCGCCTACACGCCGGGCAATTACCGCGACTTGGTGACCCACGTGGAAACCGGCCTCACGCCCGCTGAGCGCATCAGCCTGACCGGCGACGAGTGGGCCAGGGTGCGCACCGGCGAGGCCGCCGTGGGCGACTATCTCGATCTGGTGGCCGCGCTCAAAGCCGACCCCAACGCCGAGGTCATCGCCAACGCCATGACCGGCATCGCCGCCATCAAAAACCAGTTGGCCTTCACTCCCCAAGAAAAGGCCGGCCTCGCGGCTTGGCTTAGCCGCACTTTCTCGCCGGTTTACGCTAAACTTCCAGCGCCCTCGCCCGGCGATTCGCCCAATTTGCGCGAGCTGCGCGCCCACCTGTTTGCCATCCTCGGCTACTACGCTAAGGATCCGGCCATCATCGCTCAAGCAAATAAGATTGCTGACCAGTACATGGCCAATCCCGCCTCGGCGGACCCGACCTTGAGCCAAACCGCACTCGCCATCGCCGCCCGCAACGGCAACGCCGCGCTCTTTGACAGGCTGCAAAAGACCTACGAGACTTCCACCAATCCCCAGCTTCAAGACGCAGCACTCAACCTGCTGGCCGAGTTCGAGAACCCCGCCCTCACTGAACGCGCTTTGGAATATGCCGTCTCCGGCAAGGTGCGCAATCAGGACGCGGCCATCCAGCTTGCCATCGCGCTGATGATGCCCGCCGAGCGCGATCAAGCATGGAAGTTCATCCAGACGCATTGGAGCCAGGTGAATGCCAAGCTCACCGTGTCGATGGGCGAGATTCTGGTTGGTTCGACGGGCGGCTTTTGTTCCGTTGCGGCCCGCAACCAGGTGCAAAGCTTCTTCTCCACGCACCCGGTTCCGGCCTCCAGCCTGTCGCTCAAGCACGCCCTTGAGCAGATCAACGGTTGCATCGAACTTCGCTCGCTGCAGGAGCCTAATCTCAGACGATGGCTCGACGCGCAACCGGGCCATTGAGCTATGACGCCGGCTGAGGCCCGGTTCGCCGCCGAATCTTTCGGCCGAGCCGGCTCTCTCAATGCTCCGGTTTTGCGATCTATTTCAGGTCGCGCCAGTTGGGGCCGAAGGCTATGTGCGCCTCCAGCGGCACCTTGAGCTTGACCACCCCTTCCATCTCCGCCCGCGCCAGCGCCTCGACTTCCACGCTCTCTTCCAGCGGAACCTCGAACAGCAGTTCGTCGTGCACCTGCAACACCATGCGCGTCTTCAGCCGGCGCTCGGCCAGCTTGCGGTCGAGAGCGATCATGGCCAGCTTGATGAGGTCAGCCGCC
The DNA here is from genome assembly GCA_021800255.1 of Acidobacteriota bacterium. Taxonomy (GTDB): domain Bacteria; phylum Acidobacteriota; class Terriglobia; order Terriglobales; family Acidobacteriaceae; genus Telmatobacter. Next base: position 36,605 of record JAJYZC010000013.1, on the reverse strand, counting down.
GTGCCCTGCAGCGGCGTATTGATCGCCGTCCGCTCGGCGAATCCGCGCTGGTTCGGGTTGCGGCTCTCGATGTCCGGAATCGGTCGCAGCCGTCCGTAAAGGGTGCGCGAGTAGCCGTCCTTGCGCGTCTGCTCCAGCGTCTTCTCAATGAACGCCTTCACCCCCTGGTAGCGGGCAAAGTACCGCTCGATGTACGCCTTCGCCTCGGCCTGCGGAATCCCCAACTGCGCGGCCAGACCGAAGGCCGAGATTCCATACACGATGCCGAAGTTCACCGCCTTGGCGCGGTTCCTCGTCTCCTTGTCCATGGTTTCGGGGGGCACGCCGAAGACCTCGCTGGCGGTCAGCGTGTGAATGTCGATGCCCTCTTCATAGGCCCGCGTCAGCAGCGCATCGCCGCTGAAGTGAGCCAGCAGCCGCAGCTCAATCTGCGAGTAGTCGGCCGAGAGCAGCCGCGTGCCAGGCGCCGCGATGAAGGCCGCCCGAATCTCCCGGCCCAGCTCCGTCCGCACCGGAATGTTCTGCAAATTTGGGTTGACCGAGGAGAGCCTGCCTGTAGCCGTGGCCGCCGCCTGAAAGGTCGTGTGCACCCTAGAATCCACATCTACTAACAGCGGCAATGCATCGGCATAATTAGACTTAAGCTTCGCCAAGTGTCTGTATTCCAGCACCAGCCGCGGAACTTCATGCCGCTCGGCCAATTGCTCCAGCACGTCCTGCGCCGTGGAGACGGCCTTGGTTTTGCCGCGGCTCGCTGGCGCAGGCAGCTTGAGGTGAGTAAACAGCACCTCGCCAAGCTGCTTGGGCGAGTTGATGTTGAAGCGCCGCCCGGCCAGCGCGAAGATGCGCTCGCCTGTCTGCTCCAATTCAGCACCTAACTTCTCTGAAAGGCTGCTCAATGCAATTGCGTCGATGCGCACGCCAGCCTTTTCCATGCGATAGAGCACGGGCGCCAGCGGCAGATCGATCTCAGCGTAGACGCGCTCCAATTTTTCTTTCCGCACCTCGTCCAGCAGAGCGGGCGCGAGCGCCCGAATCGCCGCCGCGCCGGCCTCCGGCGACTTGGGAAGCGGCTGGCCGTGACGCGCGGCCACATCGGCGAGCGCCTGCGTGGCGTGCGCCGGGTTCAGCGCGTAGGAGAGCAGCATGGTGTCGTCCACCGCGCCGCGCAGCTCAACTCCCTTTTCGCCCAGCAGATGCAGGGCCGATTTCAAGTCGTGCGTTTGCTTTGGGACCTTCGTATCGACGAGCAATTCGCGCAGCTCCGGCGTCAGCGCCAAACGCAATGCCGTGGCCGGCTCCGCGCACACGCCCACGCTGAAGCTGGCCTGTTTCTCCGCTGCTTCAGCCACATCCAGAAGCGAGAGCGGGACGGGCGCGTCCGTCTCTTCTTCGGCATCTGCGGCCGGGGAAGCGGAGGCCGCATCGAGCGCAAAGGCAAACCCACCGGCGCGTGCCGCCTCGTAGAACCGCGCGGTCTGTTCCGCTGCCGGTTCATCGATGTACTCAACCAAAACCTTGCCCGCCGCAGGAGGCGCCAGGTCGCGCAGCATGGAGGTGAACTCAAGCTCCGTGAACAGCTCGCGGCAGGCTTCCAAATCCGGCGGCTGCGTCTCCAGCGTGCTCAAGTCCAGATGCAGAGGAACGTGGCTGTCGATGGTCACCAGTTCCTTCGACAGCAGCACCGCGTCGCGATTTTGCAGGAGCGATTCCCGGGTCTTCGGGCCCGTGATCTCCTGCGCACGATCCAGCACCGCTTCCACGCTGCCGAACCTCTTGATCAGCTCCACGCTGCCTTTATCGCCGATGCCGGGGGCGCCGGGAATGTTGTCCACCGCGTCGCCCCGCAGCGCCATCACGTCCACCACCTTTTCCGGCGGCACGCCGAGGGTTTCAGTGACCTTGGCGGGATCGAGGATGAGGTTGTCCTTTTGAGGGTTGAGAATCTTTACCTGCGGCGTGACCAGTTGCATCATGTCCTTGTCGCCGGAGACGATGAAGACCTCGTGGCCGGCTTCGGCGGCCTCGCGGGCCAGGGTGCCGATCACGTCGTCGGCCTCGAAGCCCTCGGCTTCGAGGATGGGGATGCGCAGCGCCTCCAGCGCGCGGCGAATGTAGGGAATCTGGCGGCGCAGGTCGCCGGGCATGGCGGCGCGGTTGGCCTTGTAGCCCTCGTAGCTCACCTCCTCGAAGGCCTGCGTCTTGGCGTTCCACTTGCGCAGCGGGCCCATGGTGCGCGCGCGCTGGTCGCGGAAGACCTCGCCGCTCACGTCGAAGACCGCGGCGAAGTAGCGCGGCGCAAAGTCCTGGCGCAGCTTGCGGATCATATTGACGAAGACATAGGTCGCCGCCGTGGGCAGCCCCGAGCGCGTGGACATGGGCCGCGAATGCTGCATGGCGTGGTAGGCGCGGAAGATGAACGACATGGCGTCGAGGAGGAAGACGGGCGGCTTGGGGTGATCGGGCACGGAATCGAGTCTAGCAGCCCAGGGATAACGAATCAGGGAGCGCGCCAGATAACTTGGTGTTCTTTGTCGTTGCCGAACATCACGATTGAGGCGGCAGATGTTTGCTCAGTTGCGCCAGTACGAGCGGTGGCTAAACCTGTACTTCCCAGGTCCATCATGAAACCCTTTGAATCCGTAAGCTCTAATACTGGGCCAGACGACCCCGGTCCCTCCAATAACACAGATCCCGCCTTTCTGCTCGGTGGATACGCTCTCATCACCAGACCGCCATCGGAAAGCGTGACTCCTCCGTGGCCGCCAGTTGAGGTAAGTACATACCTTTCGCTCGCTGCATCTTCGCCCAATTTGAGAAAGCCGAAGGAGTTTTCAACGGGGCCAGTTCCTCCGCCGAGCTCCACCCGCTTGCGCCCCTCTGCGTCTAGGAACGTCAGGCTTACGCCATCTCCCAGTAGAGGTCCAACCCGAAGAACTGCGCGGGTCGTGCCTTGGCGATCCATGAGAACAAACTTGTTTGCTGTTATTGTGCCACTCGGGCGCACTTCCGCCATTATCAGCAACATGGCTGGCACAAATAGCGCAATTAAGGCAAGCACTTTCAGGCGATGATTGTCCCGTTCCAGTTTTTGTAGGCGCTTTTTAAGCTCCGCATCGGTCACGATAAATCCCTCCTCTGTGATCTCGCCGTCGACTCTATTTCCCTGGTTCCTGTTCAGTCCCGACCCGCACAAAATCCTTGTGTGAGGCCTCCAAATTTTTACTGTAATCCAGCCCAAACGCGTCGTTGAGGGTGTTGAGGGCAAACCAAAGGTTCGCCCAGGCCGCGGTTAATGCTCTTTTCACCCAATCCTTCGACGGCGGAACATTGGGCGTGGCCGCTCCCTCGCCTGAGACCCATTGTGCTGCTAATCCTTCAAAGTTGCCGTGATGAATGGAGCAGGCAATTGAATAGGGCAACTCGTATTCCTTCTCCCGTCCAATTTCCTTCGCGATCGACCCGATGGATTTTTTACACCATTGATGCCTTACCTTGCCGTTGCTGTCCGTGAACTGTCCCCTAACCTGCTTATAATCAGCCTCCGCTTTCTCCAAAGCTTCTGGCGGAACACTGTTTGCTTTGTATTCCTCTGCCCACTTGAGGCGGCGCCATAACAACACCTTCGAGAACTCCAGATAGTCTTTAGCCTCCTCCGGATTCCGGCGCAAGTATTCCGCCATCCAACGGGATTCATACATCCCACGGACAATCTTCATCGCGCCCGTCCCGCAGCCGTTCCCGCAGAGCAGTACTGCTTCGCACGCCCCACTCATCGTGGCCCGGGTCAAGGCGCAGATGACATTGGCGACCGGCTCCGACGCATTCTTCTCGGCAGCTTCGACTATTTCATTGCCTAAGCAAATCAAATCATTGATGGCGTCGAAGTAATGCTTGTACTTGCCGTATATCTTTGACCAAAATTCCTCAAATCCAAAAACTGCGCCTGACTGTTCTGCGGCTTGCTCGGTCGGAGGATGCTTTTTGTCTCTCATGAAGTTCATGGCTTACGATAATATGACGAACAAAAGGCGAAAGTCAATAGTCACCCGATGAACATGCAATCGCCGTAGCTGAAGAACCTGTAGTGCGACTCGACGGCGTGGCGATAGGCGGCCAGTACCCGCTCGCGTCCGGCGAAGGCGCTCACCAGCATGAGCAGGCTGGACTGCGGCAGGTGAAAGTTGGTGAGCAACGCGCTCACCACGCGAAATTCGAAGCCCGGCGAGATGAAAATCTCCGTTGCGCCGGAGTGCGGCTCCAGTTCCCTACCCTCCGCGCGGCGTGCGCAGGCCTCCAGCGTGCGCACCACCGTGGTGCCCACGGCCACAATTCGACGGCCCTCACCAAGCGCGCGATTCACGGCCTCGGCCGTCTCCGCGCTCAGCGTATATCGCTCGCGGTGCAGGCGCACGTCCTTCACCCGTTCAACCCGAATCGGCGCAAAGGTGCCCAGCCCTACGTGCAGCGTGATCCGGGCAATCTCCACGCCGCGGGCGGCAATCGCCTCCAGCATCGGCGGCGTGAAGTGCAGCCCGGCCGTGGGCGCGGCCACCGAACCGCGCTCGCGCGCGTAGACGGTCTGGTAGCGTTCGCGGTCGGCCTCAACGTCCTCGCGATGAATATACGGCGGCAGCGGCGTGTGACCGATGCGCTCAATCACGGAGAAAAAATCGCCGTCCTGGTTTTTGGGCGGCGCAAAGCGCAGCAGGCGGTCGCCGAACTTGCCGCGTTTGAGCACCTCGGCCTCCAGCGCGATTGAGCCATCGGGCGCGGGAAAAACCAGCCGCTCGCCGATGGCCACCTTGCGCCCTGGCCGCACCAGCGCGTGCCATTGATCCGTGCCGGCCGGCCCGGTGAGCATCACCTCGATGCGGCCGGTGGGCTTCTCGCGTTCGCGCCGCAGCGTGCGCCGCGCGTAGAGCCGCGCCGGAATTACGCGGCTGTCATTGAGCACCAGCAGGTCGCCGGAGTTCAGCAGCATGGGAAGAGCGGAAAACTCCGCATCCCGAAAGCCGCCCGTAGCCCGGTCCAGCACCATCATGCGGCTGGCGCCGCGCTCGGCAGGCGGCTGCTGCGCGATCAGCTCCACAGGGAGATCAAAGTCGAAGTCGTCTACACGGAGGTCTGGGAGCGATCCTTGAGGCGGATTTTGGCGCGGGCTGGAGCAGGTTTCGGGCTTGCTGCTGTGTCTGCTCATGCTTTGCCCTTGCCAAAGTAGGCGAGGGCGCGCAGCCGCGCCCGCTCCAGAGCCGCATTCAGCTCCTGACGCTTCGGCTCAAAGTCTCCGCCGGCCAAATCAGCGGGCACCCGCGTCCACTGCGCCCAGCTCACGCAGATGCGCGTAAACGGCTTGGGAATCAGAAAGCGGTCCCAGGAGCGGAGCGTCCACGCACGCTCCGGCTGGAGATGAAAGACGCCGATGGGCGCGCCCGTCATCTGTGCCAGCTTGATGGGTCCCATCTTGGTCTGGTAGATCGGCCCGCGTGGCCCGTCGGCGGTAAAGATGGCCGTTCGTCCGCTCTCAATCACCTGCTTCAGCCCCAGCAGACCTTCGCGGGCGCTGCGCGAGCTGGAGCCGCGCACCGCCCCATAGCCAAACATCTTGAGGATGCGCGTAATCAGCTCGCCGTCGAAGCTCCGGCTGATCAAAATAATGGATCGCGAGTAGCGGAAATACACGGTGCAAGGCAACACACACTGGTGCCAGAAGCAATAAATCTCCGGTCCCGGCCGCTCGCCGAGCAGCACAGGGACCACGCCCTCTTCGGCGATGACCTCAAAACGCCAGGTGCGCCCCACAAGCCACAGCAGCGCCCACACGATGCGCGGAACCACGGCCAGCGCCAGGCGCTGGCCAAGCGAAAAATGCAGCGCGCCACGCTCCAACGATCGCGCGGTGCGCGGCCGGCGCTGACGCGGGCTGGGCTGAGTCTCCGTGGTCATCCCATCGATTTTAGTGCAGGCAGGCCGGAGCAGATGCCGTGCATCCGGCCGCCGCGGCTCAGGAGTAACGCAGCCAGCGCAGCAGTTCAGGGAGCGTAGCGCGCTTGCCATACATAAGAATGCCGGCGCGATAGAGGCGCGAAGAAAACCACAGCGTGGCCCAGATGCTTACCATCAGCAGGCCGATAGAGACCGCGAACTGCCAGATGGGCGGGACCTGGGAGGCCATGCGCAAAAACATGACGATGGGCGCGGTGGGCGGAAAGAGCGAAGCCGCAATCGACCACACGGAATTCGAGTTCCTCATGATGAGGACGATCATGGCGAAGCTCAGCCACGTGGGGATGGCGGCCAGCGGCATGTACATCTGCAGCTCCTGCTCGGTTTCGCAGGTAGCGGCCAAGCCCGCAAACAGCGAACTATAGAGCAGGTAGCCGAGCACGAAATAGACCAGGAAAAGCAGCCCTTCCGCCCATGAAAAGTGCAGTGAGAAGGCCCCGGTCAGCATTACCGCCGCAAACGGCGCAGCCAGGATCGCCACTGCCGCCGCCAGCCAAATGACAATCTGCGTAAAGCCCACCGCGCCGACGCCGATCAGCTTGCCGGCCAGCATCTCGCCGGGCTTTACCGTCGCCAGCATGACCTCGAAGATGCGCGAGGTTTTTTCCTGAAGGATGGAGCGGGGCACGTTGAGGCCGTAAATCATGGTGGTGAGCGACAGCAGAATGGCCATCCCGTAGCCCTTCCAAAACGAGGCCTCCGCATCGCTCTTCACGATCTTGCCGTCCTCTTTTACCTGATAGGTTCCGATGGCGACGCCGCCGGTGAGCTTTGCCGCATCGGTCTGGCTCATTCCCGCCTGCGTCAGATGCTCGTCCACCAGGCCGTTGTTCACCGCCTCTTTCAGCCGCGAGGTGGTGAGGAAGTCGCCCGAGGCCAGGGAAAAGTAGTTGACGATGGGCATGCCGCTATTGGAAGCGGCAATTGTGAGCAGGCCGTCAATCGCCTTCGAACGCACCTCCCGGATCAGCGCGGCCCGTTCCTGGGGCGTAGCGGGAGCCACAACGTTGACCGTGGGCTTCATGCCCTTTTCGTTCATCAAATCCGCGCGCACCGCACCAGCCAAGGCCGGGCTGGACGACGCAATCACCAGATGCCGCCTAGCGCCCAAGCCCAGGCTCGATACGTACCCGACGGCCACGATGACCGCAAAAAGCGCCGGCAGCCCGATGGTGGACATCTTGAAGGCTTTGCCGCGAATCTGTTCCAGGTATTCGCGCTTGGCGATCAGCAGCGCATTACGCATCGGCTTTGCCTCCGACGGTGCGAATGAAAATCTCTTCGAGGGAAGGCTCGACCAGCTCGAAGCGGTAGACGGTCGCCACGGCCGAGGCCTCCTTGAGCAGCTTCTGCGCGTCGCCGTGGGGCTTAAGGCGAATCTCCGCGTGGCCGGCGAAGTTTTTCGCCTCCGCGATCTCCTGGCTGCGCAGGAACTCCGCGCTGCCTTCAAATTCCACAATCACGTGATCGCGCTCGTAGCGGCTTTTGATCTCGCGCACCTTGCCGGCCAAAACCGCCCTGCCGCCGTTAATCAGGCAGATTGAATCGCACAGCTTTTCTACCTGATCCATGCGATGCGTGGAGAAGAGGATGGCTTTGCCCTCGTCCTTGAGCTCCAGCAGCGTGCGCTCCACCAGCACCGCGTTCACCGGGTCCAGTCCGCTGAATGGCTCATCCATGATGATTAGTCCGGGATCGTGGAGCAGCGTGGCGATGAACTGGATCTTCTGCTGCATCCCTTTTGACAGCTCCTCGGTCTTCTTGTCGAGCACATCGGCGATCTCCATGCGCCGGGTCCAATCAGCCGCGCGCTTGCGCGCTTCGCCGGCCTCCAGGCCGTGCAACTGGCCGAAGAAGATGAGCTGCTCTAAAACCTTCATCTTTTTGTAAAGGCCGCGCTCTTCGGGCAGGTAGCCGACCCGCTCCAGGCTCTTCCGCTCAAAGGGTTTTTCAAAAAGGCTGACGCGCCCGGAATCGGGCATAGTGATGCCCATCATCATGCGAATGGAGCTGGTTTTGCCCGCCCCGTTCGGCCCCAGCAGACCGAACATCTGGCCGGCCTCGATGGCAAGATTCAGATTATTGACCGCGACCTTGTTCTCATAGGCCTTTGTCACGCCGGAAAGTTCAACAACTGGCATGGATTCTCCGCCGCGCGCGCTTTCAGTTGGCACAGGGTAGACCGGGGAACGGCCTTAGAAAAATTTTAGCAGAGCCGGTTGCGAACGTTGCGGCAGGGGAAATCGGGCGGGGAGATCAAGAGTCAAAGAGAGACGCCAACGAGCAGGAGAAGCGACAGACAGGAGGCGATGCAGAGCGCAACCTTCAGCCAAAGCGCCCAACCTTGGCTCCGATAGAGAAAGCTTTTGGGATTCATCTGGCCAGCCGTCTGCTTCTTACGCTCCATCTCGTGAACCAGCAGGTCCGATTGCCGGAAGTTGGCCAGAGAATGAAACAAATCGAAGAGCAAGGAAAGAACAGCCAGAGCGGCGGTAATCATCAGCCATCTGCGGTGCGCGATATGGATATGCGCCGCTGGACCATTGTCCGCGGACATCACGGCCCAGAAGAACGCCAGAACCCCCAATGCGAGGGCGCGCACTCTGTCTGAGAGACGGATCGCAGCCGTATCTCTCCACGCCTCCGCATCGCTCCTGGCCATCGCATTGGCCGGTACGGCCCCGGGGCCTGGTGAAGCCATGTTTTACCCTCCTCTGTCACGGCTCGTGTTTCAAAATATCGTCAATCCCCGGATCTTCTCCTGCTTCTGCTGTCCCGTTGTCTGCCTCGCTCAGAAAAACATTGCGAATCGTCTGGCCGAGAGGCAGACCTGCGTCCCCCGCGCAGTCAATCACCGTATCCGGCAGAAGTCCGTCCGGCGCCGGCTCTGCCACCGGCGACCGAATCCCTGTAGCCGCCGGCTTGATGCCCGTGAGCGGCCCTTCCCCTACAATGTCCACGATGCCAGGAATGATCGCGCCCGGCCACACAACGGCAGGGGCTGGCGGTATGCCCGTAAGGGGCGGCTTTATCCACGTAGACTGGTCCCGTTTTCGCCCGGACTTATCGATCTGAGCGGTATTCTGCGGCGCTGCGGCCTCGGCCGCGAGAGTCAGCGTTCCTACGCCGGGCATGGTGAAGCGTTTTGATCTTTCCAGGTCTTCATTCATGCACACCACCAGCGCATTCAGGAACCGCCGCGCTTCCGAATCGTTCAGCCCGCTTTCCTTCACGAGCCTTGCGATCAAAGCTTCTCTTGGTTGCTCCATAGCTGCCTATCTCCCACACCCGCCCATCGCACTCGCAATGTCGAGATCGTATCACGGAACAATCTCATGCCCCGGAGTTTTTAATCCAGTTGTGGCCTTCAGATCGAAATCGATTTCCTGCTTCGGGTTCGCCCTTCGCCGCCTGCTGGTTGTAGCATCCATTCTGTGCCCACCCTCGATACTCCGGTGAATTACGTGCGCGGCGTAGGTCCGCGCGTGGCGGAGTTGCTCGCCGCCAAGGGCATCCAGACCGCCGAGGACCTGCTCTACCACTTGCCTTTTCGCTATGAAGACCGCCAGAACCCGCGCAGCCTGGACGAGCTAAAGCCCGGCGAGACGGCCAGCGTGATCGCCGAGGTGCGCGGCGCGGCGCTGCTGCGCACGCGGCGGGGGCCGCTGTTCGAGCTGACCCTCGGCCAGGGCCGCTGCGCCATGAAGTGCATCTGGTTCCACGCGAGTTACCTGGAAGGCAAGTTCCGCGCCGGGCAAACCGTGGCCGTCTACGGCAAAGTCGAACCCTCGCGCTCCACCAGCAACTTCAAGATGATCCAGCCGCAGTTTGAGGTGCTGCCGGACGCCACCGACGACGCCGAGACGCGCCTGCTCGAAGTGGGCCGCATCACGCCTGTTTACGAATCGTTGGGCGGCAGCCGCCTGGCCTCGCGCTGGCAGCGCAAGGTCATCTTCAACCTGCTCGAAGCGGTGCGCGGCGCGGTGCCGGAGTGCCTGCCGCGCGAAATGCTCGCGCGCCTAGATCTGCCGGCCCGCGAAGCCGCCCTTCGCGCGGTGCATTTCCCGGCCGAGGGCACGCCCTTCGCGCAACTGCAAAGCTCCTCAACCCCCGCTCATCGCCGCCTCATCTTCGAGGAGTTGTTCTTCCTGGAGCTGGGTCTGGAGCTCAAGCGCCGCCGCATGAAGCAGCGAGCCGGCATCGCCTTCGCCACCGACGACAAAGCCCGCGAGGCCATCCGCGAGGTGCTCCCCTTTCATCCCACCGTGGCGCAAAAGCGCGCGCTGGGCGAGATCGCCGCCGACATGCGCGCGCCCACGCCCATGCGGCGGCTGCTGCAAGGGGATGTGGGATCGGGCAAGACCATCGTGGCCTTCCAGGCCATGCTGGTGGCCATGGAGAACGGCTACCAGGCCGCGCTGATGGCGCCCACTGAGATCCTCGCCATCCAGCATTTTTTGGCGGCGCGCAAGCTGCTCGAGCGTTCCTCGCGCCATCCGCGCATCGTCCTGCTGACCGGCTCGCTCGACGAGAACCGCAAGCGGTACAACCGGGGCCTCATCAACCGCGGCGAGGCGCAGCTCATCATCGGCACCCACGCGCTTATCGAAGAGAAGGTCGAGTTCGACCGCCTGGGCCTGGTCGTCGTTGACGAGCAGCACCGTTTCGGCGTAATGCAACGCTTCAAGCTGATGAAAAAACCTGGCCAGGCCGAGCCTGACGTTCTGGTGATGACGGCCACGCCCATTCCGCGCACGCTGGCGCTTTCGCTCTACGGCGACCTCGACCTGAGCGTCCTGGACGAACTGCCGCCGGGACGTACGCCCATCGTCACCCGCCGTGTCCCCGGCGAGCGCACCGCCGAAGTGTGGGAGTTTGTGCGCAAGCAGGCAGCGCAAGGACGCCAGGCTTACATCGTCTACCCCGTGATTGAAGGGAGCAAGGACGACCAGCCGGAACTTGATTTCTCCCACGACCCTGAGGATGGGACCGCGCCGCCACTGTCTGCGCCGGGAAAGCTGGCCCGCAAAGGCAAGACCGCGGAGCTGTTTCCCGGCGCGGTGCAAGAGGCGAGGCCGGCCGCGAAATCGGGCCTCAAATCGGCTGTGGAGATGTACGAGATTCTGCGCGCTGGCCCGCTCGCCGGCCTGCGCCTCGGCCTTATCCATGGCCGGCTAGACGCCGACGAGAAGGACGTCATCATGCGCCGCTTCCAGCGTGGAGAGATCGATGTGCTCGTGGCTACGACGGTCATCGAGGTGGGCGTGGACGTGCCCAACGCCACGGTGATGGTGGTGGAACACGCGGAGCGCTTCGGCCTTGCCCAACTGCACCAGTTGCGCGGCCGTGTGGGCCGCGGCGCCGCCAAAAGCTACTGCCTCCTCATCACGGGCGGCCGCGTCTCCCCGCTGGGCGAAGAGCGCCTGAACGCCATGGTTCGCACCCAGGACGGCTTCGAGCTGGCCGAGCTGGATCTCACCCTGCGCGGTCCAGGTGAGTTTTTCGGCACGCGCCAGGCCGGCCTGCCCGAGTTTCGGGTTGCTAACCTCGTCCGCGACCGTCAATTGCTGGAGCTGGCCAAGCAGGAAGCTGCGCAGTTCGCCGCGCAGCCCGGCCCCGCCGTCACTGAGGCGGAGCGGGCGCGGGTTTGGGCGCGGCTGAAAGAGGCTTGGCAACGCCGCTATGGGCTCGTCGAGGCCGGTTGAGAAGCGGCCGTTTCTCTCACTTGTACGCCGTTTTCTCAGGCCGCCGTAGCCGGATAAGGCCCGCTCAGCATTTCTACCGGAAAGGTTTGAATCTCTAAATCGATGCTGGCGATCTCCGTGCCGCAATCCTGGAAATGGCTGCGCGTGCACTGGCAAAGCTCGGTGAAGCCGGTATGCCCGTTATGGTTCAGTTCGAGCCCCGCGGCGACCAATATGCTGTAGATGTCCACACATGCCTGCCGCTCGAACTCGAAGAGTATGCTGACCATGCCCGAATCGTTGGCTCCGCGGCTTAAAACCCATCCGCCACAGCCCAGGATTGCCCCTGTGAGGGATTGCACCAGCCGCGCCGGCTCCTCGGCGGAGACTGCTTTCACCTGCATCGCCCAAGATGACGTCATTTTTCGCTCCTGCTCAGTTCCCGGCATCCGCAACTTCACAAAGTGCTTATCGGAGAGGGGCCTATGAAGATAACCTTTGTTCAGGAGTCGAACGCTGCCTGGCCGGCTTTGAAACAGCGGGCATCTGGGGCGAGCCTATCCTCCCTTCCCAGGTAATTGGAGGTGAGCCGGCCGCCGGGCTCCAGTATCGCGCCGCAGCATTCCCGGCAGCGGTGGAAAACCCGCATGTTGTAGCTTGATAGCAGCATGATTACCGGTTCGGGAATTGATATCATCGAGATCGAGCGCATCCAGCGATCCATAAACCGCTATGGCGCGCGCTTTCTCGACCGCGTTTACACCGGCGCGGAACAGGCCTATTGCCTGCGCAAACGCAACGCCGCGGAGAGCTTTGCCGCCCGCTTTGCCGCCAAGGAAGCGGCCGCTAAAGCCTTGGGAACGGGCATCAGCCAGGGGGTGAGCTGGCTGGAGATCGAGGTTCTCAGGGAGCGGGGCGGAAGACCCGGCTTGAGCTTTCAAGGCCGCGCAGCGCAGATTGCCGCCCGCCAGGGAGTGGCGCGCGCCGCGCTTTCCATCTCCCACACAGCTTCCTTGGCCATGGCGAGCGTAGTGCTGGAAGATGGAAGTTGAATGCGCTCTTTCTGTTATTCTCAAGGCGTCAGCAAGCCGGTTGTCGTAAGAGGAGTCAAGTGCCAAGCCGTAAAGAGATTCAGTGGTCGCAACTGAGAGTAGGGGCATTGGTCTTGATGGGCGTGGCTGTGCTCATCGGCCTTATCTTCCTCATGTCGGGCACAACGGGCGGCCTCTTTACGCACAAGCTCACGCTCCTCTGCTACTTTAACGACGCCTCGGGATTGAAGCCGGGCGCCCCGGTCACCCTGGAAGGCGTGACCATCGGCAACGTAGCCCGCATCCGGGTCGTCCCAGGGCACAATCCCAACCCGGTAGAGGTCATCATGCGCGTGGGCGGGCAGTACCTGCGCGGGCTGCACACAGATTCGACGGCTACCATCACGCAAGCCGGAGTTCTGGGCGATAGCTTTGTCGATATTGACTCGACGCGCGCTACCGGGCCTCCGCCGGCCGATGGCGCGGTGCTGTCTTCTTCCGGCGCACCCGATCTTCAAGACCTGGTCAGCACCAGCGAGGCCGGACTGAAGCAGGTAAATACGCTCATGGGGAAGGCCCAGATCCTGGTCAACAGCCTCAACAGCGAGCGTGGAACCATCGGCCGCTTAATCAACGACCCCGCGGAAGCGAAGAAATTCGCCCAGATGACCGACAATCTCGCCGTCATCACCAGCAACCTTCGCGCCGGCAAGGGCACGCTGGGCAAGTTAATGACCGACGACACCCTCTACAACCGGTTCAACTCGGCGGTCACGCGGCTCAACGACGTAACCACGTCGCTCGACGAGGGGAAAGGCACGGCCGGCAAGCTGCTTCATGACGACTCGCTCTATAAGAACTTGAATGCCGCCGTTGCCAACGTCAATCAGCTCATGGCGCAGATCAACGCCGGCAAAGGCGCTTTAGGCAAGCTGGCTAAGGATCCTGCCTTCGCGCAAAAGCTCGGCGACACCGTCACCAACCTGGACGCCCTGCTCAAAAGCATCAATTCGGGACAGGGTACGCTGGGCCAACTGGCCAAAAATCGCGCTCTCTACAACCATCTCAATCAGGCCGCGGACCAGGCGCAGCAGTTAATGAAGGGGATGCGCGAGAACCCCAAAAAATACCTGGTCATCCGGCTCAAGCTGTTTTAAACGCGGGGCAGCCGCCCTTATGGGTGGGCGGCCGAAGCGATGAAGCTGTCAATGTTCTTTTGGAGAGCGGGCATCGCTTGGAGGTTGAGGTAGAGCATGTGTCCGACGGGATAGTAGTAGAAATGAATGTTGGTCTGCTCGGCTGCGGTGACCGGCATGTGGCGCACGGTGTAGAGCGTGGCGAAGAACGGGGTGGCCATATCGTAATAGCCGTTGTTGAACATGACCTTCATGCCGGGGTCGTTGTTCATGGCCCGCGCCAGAGCCGGGGCGACGTTGCGGCCCACCGTAGCGCCGACGGAGGCGTCCAGGTCGCCGACCAGCGGCTGATACTTCCAGTCCCACTGGCGATAGACGTTTGCGCTCAACTGGACGTAGAGGCGGCTGCTCTGGTACTGGAGGGTGTGGCTGAGATAGCCGTCGAATGCCGCCGTGAGCGCGCCCATGATGGCGGTGCTGGTGGCTCCGGCGGAATCAGTGCCGGAAACGGGCAGAAGCGGTTGCAGCTCCGGCGTGATAAAGCGTGAGTCATAGCGGCCGGTCATGGGGCCCGTGGAACCGATCTCACGGCGCATGAAAACGGGGAGGGTCATGCGCAGATTGGCTTTGATCCAGAGGCTGGCCGGGATTCCGGTGAGAAGCGAAAGCTGTGCGGCGATTTGCTGCTTCCGGCTGGCGGACAGGGTCTGGCCGGCAAACAGGGCTTCAAGATAGGGGCCGGAAGCAAACTGTTCGGCCTTGTCAACGACCGACTCGATGCTGGACGGCTGGGGGCTGAGCTTGTGATGATACCAGGCCGAGGCGGCGTAAGACGGCAGATAAAAGATGTAGGGAAGATCGTTGCCGGGCGAGAAATCGATGGTCTGGAAGTCGAGAACCGTGGAGCACAGGATGACGCCGTTCAGGTAGATGCCCTGGTTAACGAGGTCGTTGGCAAGAAGGGCGTCGCGGGTGGTTCCGTAGCTTTCGCCGAGCAGGAATTTGGGCGAGTTCCAACGGTCGTTGCGAGCGACGTATCGCTGGATGAATTGGGAGAAGGCGGCGGCGTCTTCGTTGAAGCCGTAGAACATCTTGGGTGTGCCCTTGCCCACGATCCGGCTGTAGCCGGTTCCCACAGCGTCAATGAAGACGAGGTCGGTTTTATTCAGGATGCTGTACTGGTTATCGATGAGATGGTAGGGCGGAAGCTCGCCTTGAGAACTGCCGGGATGCGGCCAGACGATGCGGCGCGGGCCGAAGCCGCCGACGTTCACCAGCGCCGAAGCGGCGCCAGGGCCTCCGTTGTATGAAAAAGTGATGGGTCTGTCCGCGGGATCCATTACGCCGTCTTTGGTGTAGGCGATGTAGAAGACGCTGGCGGTGGGCTTGTGCTCTTTGTTGTAGAGAAGGATGGTTCCAGCCGTAGCGGAGTAGGGGATGGTCTTGCCGTTGATGGTGACGGAGGCGTGCGTGACGACGGTGCGCTCTTTGGGTACGGGGCTGGATTGCGCATTCGGCGATTTTGGTTTTGCCGGGGGATTCGTGGCTTGTGCGGCCAGCAAGGGCGCTGCCGCAACCAGGGCGAGTGCAAGGCACGAGAAAGCGGATTTTGACATTTCATTCCTTATAAGTAGAAGTTTGAACCAGAATCTCCGTTTTGCCTTTCGGCTGCAAACCAATATACTCCCACCGGCCTCTTGCGGCGATAGCTCTGATCGTTCTTCAGCCGGCGGCCGGGCTCACCTGGAGGCCGCGGAAGAGGCGCCAGAATTCCACGAATCCCTTCAGCCGCACCACCTGAAAGTAATCGCCAGCCACGCAATAAAAGATGCCGGAAGCGGCCACCGCCAAGTGCATGGCGCCGTTGCCCAGCTCTTGTGCGAAGGGCAGCGGCGCAGCCGAAATCACCATGGCCAGCACGAGGATCATCAGTTTCACAATGCCCATATCCAGGTTGGTCTCCATCAGCTTGCCGGTGAATGCCTTTCCTAGCTTAAAGCTGGCGATGAGGGCTGAAAGCGGCGAGCGGTTCTCAAGCAGCGCCAGTATGGGCGCGATGGTGAAAGACCAACTGATAACCGCAAAGAGCGAGAAGAAGCCCAGAGACAGAAAGATCACCCAAACGAAGTAGCCCACCAGATTGACGTTGCCATTGAGGTTGATGTGCGTTATCGCGACCCACTGAATGGACTTGTACCAGGCGAAGTAGATGGCGCACAGAAGCAAAACCCAGCCCGCCTGGAGGGTCATGATCGAGAACGGCCGGAACCGCACGCCGGGCTCCATGCGCTTGAGGAGGGCGGCCCGCCCGAAGCCGGCCAGCAGCGACCACGCGAGGATGCCCAGAGGGGCCAGCCAGTAGAAAGTGTGCACCACATAAGGCTCGTAGAGCACCCATGCGTCGCTGATGCGCACCGCGGTAATCCATGGATTGCCCATGCTGAGATGGACCAGTCCGGCCTGATCCGGCGGCAAGAGCGCGGCGATGCGCTGGACCTGCAGCCGGCACAGATAGAGGAAGGGCGCGGCAAAAAGCCAACGCCAGCCGATCTCCATCCCCGTCAACTGCGGCCGGCGGAAGACCCATCCCATCTGGTCTACTACCTTCTGGGTGGCGCGCACAGGCTGGCGTAAGGTTGTCTCTGCGTTCACTTCACCACCAGGTTGACCAGCTTGCCGGCGACGACAATCACTTTGACCACGCGCTTGCCCGCCGCGCGCGACCGCACCTTCTCGTCACTCAACGCCGCTGTTTCCATCGCTTCCGCGGCGGCGGCGGCGGCCACACGCACCACCGTCACCAGTTTGCCGTTGATTTGCACTGGAACCTCCAATTCTTCTTCCTTCGCCAGCTCCGGATCGCTCACCGGCCAGGGCGCGCGGAGAATATCTCCCTGCTCGCCCAATTCTTCCCACAGCTCCGCTGCCAGATAGGGCGCAAAGGGCGCCAGCAGCAGCACCAGAGTGCGCATCAATTCGACGATAACTGCCGGGTTTACGCCGCCCGAAGCTATTGAGGCATCGGCAGACTGAATCGAGTTGACCAGTTCCATGATCGAAGCTACGCAGGTGTTGAAGTGCCAGCGGCCCTCGAAATCCTGAGTGATCTTGGCGATGGTCTGGTGCAGCTTGCGCTGCAGCTTCGATTCGGCATCCTCCAATATATTTTGCGGGCCGGAGTGTAGAACGGGAAGAGCTACATTCTCTCCTCTCACCCTACGCGCGATTGGAGCATACTTCATCACCAGCCGGTACACGCGCCCCAGAAAGCGGCTGACGCCGGCCACCCCGTCTTCCTGCCAGTCCAGATCGCGGTCGGGCGGCGCGGCGAAGAGCGCGTACATGCGCGTGGCGTCGGCGCCGTAGCGGGCCACCATGTCGTCGGGCGAAACCACGTTGCCCTTGGACTTGGACATCTTGGCTCCGTCCTTAATGACCATCCCTTGCGTGAACAGCCGCCGCGCCGGCTCGCCGTTCTCGATCAAGCCCAGATCGCGCATGACCTTCGTCCAGAAGCGCGAGTAGATCAGGTGCAGAATGGCGTGCTCCACGCCGCCGATGTACTGGTCGATGGGAAACCAGTACCGCGCCTTGGCAGAATCAAATGGCGCGCGAGCGTTCTGGGCGCCGGTGTAGCGGTAAAAATACCAGCTTGAATCGATGAACGTGTCCATGGTGTCGGTCTCGCGCCGCGCCGGGCCCCCGCACTTGGGGCAGGTGGTGTTTACGAACTCCGGCACGCGCGCCAAAGGCGAGCCGCCCTGCTGCGTAATCTCGATCTGCTCGGGCAGCACCACCGGCAACTGCTCGTCCGGCACGGGAACCAGTCCGTCCCGTTCGCAGTGAATCATGGGAATCGGGGTGCCCCAGTACCGTTGCCGGCTCACGCCCCAATCCTTCAAGCGATACGTGACCTTGGCTTCGCCGAATCCGCCGGCCGCTGCAACCTCCTGCAGCTTCTTCTGCGCTGCCGCGCAGGTCAGCCCGTCGTACTCGCCGGAGTTCACCAGCACGCCATCTTCGGAGGTGAAGGGCAGCTCCTGTTCCACGGCTTCGGGACCGGCCGCCGCAATCACCCGCCGAATCTCGATCCCATATTTCTTTGCAAATTCGAAGTCGCGCTGGTCGTGCCCCGGAACGCTCATGATGGCGCCGGTGCCGTACTCCATCAGCACGTAATTGGCCACCCAGATGGGCACGCGCTCGCCGTTATAGGGATTGATGGCGAAGCGGCCCGCCGGAACGCCGTGCTTCTCAATCGCGCCCACGTCTCCGGCTTCGCGCGCCCTAGTCTGCTGCTCGATGAGTTCATCGACCTTCGCTTTCAACTCCGCGTCAGCCGCGCAGAAGGCTTCTGTCACCGGATGCTCCGGGGCCAACTGCACGCTGGTGGCGCCGAAGATCGTGTCCACGCGCGTGGTGAAGACGCGAATGCGTTGCCTTTCTGATCTCTGACCCCTGATCCCTAATCCTCCCTGTACTTCTCGTCCTTCGTCCCTAGTCCCTAGTCCCTCGTCGACATTTTCCGCCAGGAAAAAGTCGACCTCCGTGCCTTCGCTGCGCCCAATCCAGTTGCGCTGCATGGTGCGCACCTTTTCCGGCCAGCCGTCCAGTTTTTCGAGCCCGTCGAGCAACTCCTGGGCGTAGGCGGTGATGCGCAGGAACCACTGCTCCAGGTCGCGCTGTTCCACTTTGGTGTCTTCGTGGCGCCAGCAGCAGCCGTCCACCACCTGCTCGTTGGCGAGCACGGTGGCGCACTCCGGGCACCAGTTCACCTTGCTCTTCTTGCGGTAGACCAGCCCCTTCTCGTACATGCGCAAAAAGAACCACTGGTTCCAGCGGTAGTAGCCGGGCAGGCAGGTCGTCACTTCCGTCGCCCAGTCGTAGCCCAGACCGAGGCGCAGCATCTGCCGTTTCATGGCGGCGATATTCCGGAGCGTCCACTCCCGCGGCGGCGTGTTGTTCTTGAGTGCGGCGTTTTCCGCCGGCAAGCCGAAGGCGTCCCAGCCCATGGGGTGCAGCACGTTATAGCCGCGCATCCACATGTGCCGCGCCAGCGCGTCGCCTATGGAGTAGTTGCGCACATGGCCCATGTGCAACTGGCCGCTGGGATAGGGCAGCATCTCCAGCACGTAGTATTTGGGCTTGCTGCTTGAGGCTGGCTCAGCCGCATAGAGCTTGGGGTTCGCGGCCCAACGCTCCTGCCACTTGGCCTCGATGGCCGCCGGATCGTAACGCAATTCCTTTTCTTCCGCCATTCCCTTCAGTGTAAACGGGGATGGAAGCGCGGCGGTGCGAGCCTATTTTTTTGGAGCAGCGGACGGGCGCCGGGCAGCCTCAGCGCACGAGCTGCGCAGCATCCTCCGCCGGCGAACGCCCGCACCGAACTATGCTTTTACTGGCTCGATTCCCGCGCGAGGGGTCATGGGCGCGGTCAGCATGAATGTGACACTCTCCGGGGTGGTCCGCTTGTGCGGCGTGCCGCGCGGAATCACCAGGTAATCGCCCTTGTGCAGCGTTACCTTCGCCGCACCTTCCGACGCCGGCGCCAGCCACTCGCCCGGCCCGGTGCGGTGGGGGTTCTGCGGCGTTCCGCCGAGCTCGTAGATGGTCGAGCCGTCGCAAATATAAAAGATATGGTCTCGATACTCGTGCCACTCGAACTCTTTGGCGGCGGCTTTCTTCTCCGCGGCCAGAACTATCGTGAAGTGCTCTTCGCTCACCAGCGTCTTGCTGCCTGGATGGGCGGCAAGAGCCGCAAGATCATCTTGAATTTGATGCGCTGCGATGATCTCATACGGAGCCGAAGGGACGTGCAAAATCGCTTGCGCCTCTGCACCGGAGCTACGCAGCAGCGCCTCGCTGAGTGTAAAACCTGCGGCTGCGGCAGCCGGCGCAGTGCGCAAAAACCTCCGCCGTCCCGGATTGCTGATCGTCAAGTTATCCATAGAATGTCTCCTGTGCATCAGAGGTCTCTGACCGCTTGATTTTGCACCATCCTGGGGCGCCCCAGGTCCCCCTTGGGACCTGGAAAAACACGAACTCGAAGAAACGAATCCAAGCGGTCAAAGACAGCGATTCCGGCCACGCAAGCGGTGAGCTATGACTGTTTGATCCGTTTCATCCACGCGGTGAGCAGATTCGCTACATTGCGCGGTTGCTCATAGGCGGCAAAGTGCCCCGCATCGGGCAGCAGGTGATACTGGCACCCGCCTGGCGCGGCGCGGAAGGCTTCCATCTCGGCTGGAGTTGCGCTCGCGTCCTCTCCGCCCGCAATGGCCAGCATGGGCGCGTCTATAGTGGCCACCGCCGGCAGGGAGTCCGGCCGCACCGCTAATCCCGCCTGCACGGCCACCAGGGCTTCCGCAGAAAGCGACATGCGGGCGCGCATGGCGGCCACTATCTCTGGGCGCCGCTGCCGGGCGGTCGCCCCGATCTGGCTCTGCACCATGGCGTCGAAGATTCCCATGACGCCCGCGGCTCGCGCCTGCGCGATGATCTCCGCCCGCCGGGCCAGGTTTGGCTCCGCGTCCGCCTGCGGCTTCGAGCACATAAAAGCCAGCCCGCGCATCTGTTCCGGATTCCGGCGCCATAGTTCGAGCAGCACGTACCCGCCGATCGAGCAGCCCACAAAAATCGCCTCCGAAATTTTCAAATGGTCCAACAGGACCAGCACATCGGAGGCCAATTGCGCCATAGTCAGCACGGGAGCATCCGGAACGCGCTCGAAGCCGCCCACAGGCAGGTTTCCGCCCAATTCCGAAACTCCATGCCCGCGCAGATCGGGAATGATGGCGCGCACGCCGGCGAGTTCTTCGCTCAGCGGCCGCCAGTATTCACGGTCAACCGGCGTGGGGTGCAGGAAGATTACCGGCTTCCCTGCCCCAATGTCGCTGTAACCCAGCCGCGCCCCGTCCGATTCGTAGGTGTGGTTCATACACTGCGAGGATACGCCTGAGGCGGCCCTGCCGGCTCCTCTGGGATTCCAACCCACGCAGCCACGTAGGCCACGCCAGCCAGTCCGCTGGTAAACAGGAGTCCGAACGCGGCCACAATGCGCACCACAGCCACATCCCAGCCATTGGCCCTTGCCAGTCCCAGGCAGACCCCTGCAATCTGCCGGCCTGCCCGCGGACGCATGAGGGGCCTTCCGGGAATGGGCTGCGGCGCCGCGACCGCCGTCCCGCAGCTTGAGCAGAAGCGCGCGCTCACCGGCAACCCAGCCCCGCAGCGATGACAAAAGACTGCCATTTTCGCTCCTCTCTTACCCCACAAAGATCATCCAGAGGTTACGAGCA
The DNA here is from genome assembly GCA_021800255.1 of Acidobacteriota bacterium. Classification (GTDB taxonomy): domain Bacteria; phylum Acidobacteriota; class Terriglobia; order Terriglobales; family Acidobacteriaceae; genus Telmatobacter. The sequence continues at coordinate 15,450 of JAJYZC010000013.1, read as the reverse complement.
AAAGCCTGAGATGGTTCCCGGTCCGATTGTAGACGCAGGCCGCGCGGCCGTCACGATCCCCGATAGGGGTTGCGCAGATACTTCCTGGCGGTATCGGCGCGACTGGTGTTGGGGCCGGCCTCAACGGCCTCCTCATAATCTTTCACTGCCAGTTGGCGCTGGCCGCTCAGGTCGCGGCATTCGCCGCCGGCCACCAGCGAGCGAATCTTCAACTCGGTCCCCACATCTTTGGTTCCGGCTGCATCCTCGTAAGCCTGGGCCGCCTGTTTGTAGTGGCGCTGCCCGCGCAGGGCGTCGCCCAATCCATAATCAGCCAGCTCTACCTTTGCCGAGTCGAAGTAGCCGGGTTTGGCCGCCTCGGCCAGCAGATTGCGGTACGCCTGCACGGCGACCATGCCCTCGCCATCGTCCTTACGCAGATTGGCCTCTTCCAGACGGAACAGGAAGTTACGCGGGTACTGAGCCTCCAGCCCTTGCACCACCTGAATCGCCTGTTTGTATTGCGCCTGGCGCCTCAAAAACAGCTCCAGCGCCGTGCGCGCCTCCACGCTGGTAATCACGCCCTGCTTTCCATCCTCGCGCAGCAATTCCAGCCCTTTGCTCTTCGAGCCCGTAATGCCGGCAAAGCCGATGAGTAGCTTGAACGGCCAGGGCAAGGCGCCGACCACGTACTGGTAGACCCCCACAACCAGCATTGCGTCCGCATAGTTGGGGTCCAACTGCAACACCCGCGTCTCGTCGTCCTTGGCCTTCATAGCCAGCCGGAAGCCGGCAGCGAACTTACGCTCCGCCATGGCCAGGTATGTGCATTCCAGGCTGCGCGCCCAGCCGCGGGCAAAGAGCGCGTTCACATCTTCGGGATTCTTGCTCAACCGCCAATCGGCCTCCTGAACGGCCTCGTTCGTCAGCTCCTTCACGCGCTGACTCACTTCCGGGTCTACGTCAGTGGCATGCCGGCCGGTCAAAAAGCCGTCGGTGGCGTAAAAAGTGGTGTCCAGCAGATCCTGCCGGTAGAGATCCTGGAAGACCACCGCATTCAACAGGTATGCAGTAGCTTGTGGATCACCCGGGTGCTCTTGGTGATAGCGCGCAAAATCAGCTACTGCTACGGGATAGTTCAAGTTGTAGAAAGCTTTATAGGCCGCGCGTACCTGGGGGTCGTAGTTCATGGGATTGGTTACCAGGTCTGCGGCCCGCGCCTGTCCCGCCAATCCCAGACACACAAATCCCAAAATCAACGCAAAGCGATCCACCGCTGCCACCTTCAACTTGAAGACTCCCATTGCCCAGCCCTTTGCGGAAACCTGGTAGTTCGATGCTTCATGATTGCAAGACGCTGCGTGAGGCGACGCGTAACCCGGCGCAGCGCCGTCAGTGACTGTGGTGCTGCTTTTATTTTGAATCACTTGCACGGATATTCCTCAAGAAACGGTGGAATATCCGAAGTTGAGAAAAGTCTGCGCAAGTGCGGCGCTGAGACCTGTCTTGGGCATCCCGTCAGCAGAAAACCATTTTCGATGCGATAGCATTTTGTTATGCCTGTTCCCGAGCGACTGAACCCCGCGTTTTCGTCCGCCCGTTCGCCGGCGCCAGACCTGCTTGAAGAGGCGCGCAACCGCCTCATCGTGGCTCTCGACGTGCCCGGCCCGGCCGAGGCCATTGAGATGGTAAACCGCCTGGAGTCCTCCTGCCGCTGGTTCAAGGTGGGACTGGAACTGTTTGTGGCTGCCGGGCCGGCCGTCCTTGAACCGCTGGCGGAGCGCGGACATTCGATCTTTCTCGACCTCAAGCTCCACGACATTCCCAACACCGTGGCCGGAGCGGTACGCTCGGCTGCGGCCCTGGGCGCGCGCATGATGACCCTCCACGCCGCCGGCGGGCCGGCTATGCTCGAAGCTGCCCGCGGAGCTCTGGAGGGTGTCGCTAATCCGCCTCAGCTTCTGGCTGTTACCGTGCTCACCAGCATGGATGCGGTCCAGTTGGCCGCTACGGGCTGCTCCGCCCCGGTCGCAGGACAGGTGGAACTGTTGGCGCGGATGGCGCTGGCAGCAGGGATTGACGGCTTCGTCTGCTCGCCCCAGGAGGCCGCCGCGGTGCGCGCCTTCGCCGGTCCCGGCGCAGTTTTGGTCACTCCCGGCATTCGCCCTGCTAAAGACCAAACCCCTAGCCGGCCCGACGACCAAAAACGCATCGCTACGCCCGGCGACGCACTGCGTAACGGCGCAAGCTACCTGGTTGTGGGCCGCCCCATCACTAATGCGCCGAATCCCGCCCATGCCGCCGAGAACATTCTCAAGGAAATGGCAGCCGGGCTCGAAGCCTGGGCCTGTTAGCAGGCCCTAAAGAGATTCAGGAGAGAAATTCGCGATGGCCCGCGCTATGACCGAAACTTCAAACGCCAATTAAAGTTTCTCGTAGAACTCGCAGACGGAACAGGAGATATAAACCCCTCCAGAAACGCCGCGCTCGCGGTCCTTTACGCGCTTGACGATGCGCGTCGGCTTGCCGCATTTGGGGCAGTCAGTCGATTTTGTCGTGTCCATGATCTTCTTGCGGTCGGCTGTTTTTGCAATTTTGGCCATTGCCGGCGTGCTTCTCCTTCGTCAGAGCGTTTCTGCGCGCACGTACAAGATGCTCGCGCGCGGGCTACTGCGGCGCCGTTTCCTGCTCGCCGTTGGCAGCAAAGAAATCCCATCGCAGGAACGGCGCTCGTACATTCAGTTTACATGATGGGTAGGCGCAAACCTCAATTGGATGCGCCGGCTGGGCTGGCCTGCGGCGAAGAGGAGCTCCCCGTCTTAGCCGATGTGGATGGGCTGCTGCCTGCGGGCGTGGACGCGGGCGGTGCGGCCGTTGATGCTTGCGCCCCCTTTGCCGGAGCAGTTTTTGCAGCCGCCGGCGCCGAGGCGGGCTGCTGATCGTCAGGATTTGCGCCGAGCGACGGCTCCTGCTGATCCTTCGGGAAGTACACCGGCCGCATTTGTCCTGCACCCTGGATCGCGCTGGGCGGTTTTTCGCCGGGTTTGAGGAGCGTGGGCGGCGGAGCAGGCGCGTCGGTGGGACGGCGCTGCACGTCGCCCTCCCGGATGACGTGTGCGTTCGAGTCGGCCAGCTCGCCCGATCCGTTGCTGAGCATCATGGGCGATACCACGTCCTTGGTAAAGACCTCCATCGGCTTGCCTACCGGAGCAATCGCCACCCGGATCACGCGGTTGCCGTTAATGCGCACAAACGTGGTCGTTTGCGGCGGATGGCCGTAGACCCAATCCTCGTAAGGCATTTGCCCGTCCATAGCCCGGTACTTATTCCACGGTCTGCCCAGGGAGTAGAGCACCATCTCGGTGCTCATGCCCACCCAAACCTGGTGGTTGAGGATCGCCTCCTTGAGCGGCTTCGGCAGCGTATCCGTGAAAGCCTGAACCGGCGTCTTCACGCCGAAGGAGATGAGCGGCGCCAGGAGGTCCTCTACTTGTTTGCCGGTCAGCTCCGGAATATGCCCCTTAAACGCCAGCGTAACCCGCGCGCCAGTAGGGATGTCCCCGTTTTGCTGCACCACCGGCTCTGCGATCTCCGGACCCATTCCAATCGAGATATGGCTCAGAATGCGATGCTTCAGGTCAGGCCCGCCATTCAGATCGAAGACAATCATGGAGTGAACGATCTTCACGTCGGTGACCACTACCCGGTCGCCCGGTCTGGCGGAGATCCCGTTGGTGACGGCCATCTCCACGTAGGCTTCCCCAGCCGGATAGAGCTTGCCGTTCGCCACCAGCTTCAGACCCTTGTGGCCTTGGGGAAGGGGGCGCATGGCAAAGCCCTGTTCGGACTGTAAGGCGCGAATCAGCAGCATCCCGGTCTTCGGGTCCAGCCGCGATTTGGACAATGCCACATGGGTGGGCTGGATTTGAGCGTATTGCCGGTCAATCGGGCCCTCGGCTACCGTCGCGCTGGGGTTGGTGTCGATGGTCATGACCTGCGCGGCAGCGGCGGCTGCGTATAAGAGCGCGACGAGGCTAAGAACACTGGCGGCCCAGGCCGCGATTCGCCCGAAACCGTCGCTGCGGCTGATGATTGCGGACGGCTGCGAGGTGGGCCGAGCCCATTGGGGAAGGGTTGCCCGGATCATGGAAGCCTCCCATGAACACAAACAGCAGGATTGCCTGAAAGATAGCCCTGTTTCGCTCAAAAATCAAATCGGGGCCGGAAATCCGGAGAAGATGGGGTCAGGAAGGAATCGAAGCGGCAGAAGAGTTTGCGAATGGGCTTGGCTGAAGCTCGCAATCCCAGATGCGGGTTGCGAAGATCAATTGCGGTTTTTTTAGTGAACAATTTTTTAGTGAACAATTATTGAGGACTGGAGGCCAGATCAGCCGGCGATTTGTCAGAACCGTCGGCCTGGAGCGCGCCGGCGGGGGCAATCTGCACCAGCGGCGGCGCGGATGCAGTGGCCGGCCCCATGGCCGCCTGGTGCTGGGCGTGCGCGGCGGCATCCAAATCCACAGGAATGCCGGCCGGCACGATCACAGGGGCGTTGTAGCGAAAATCGAGATCCCGCGTCAGCCGGAAGACCACGGGAAGCGCCGCCAGAAGAACCAGGAACGCGAACCAACTGCCGTCCAGCCCGTAGCCTCCGCCTGTAAGCCACCTCGGCCCTAAAGCCACACCCTCAACCACCGGCGAGTGGACGCTGACGCCGCTGATGGTCAGCCCGAAGATCAAGGCGCGGCTGGCCTTCCAGCCAAAATTGATTCCCCAGCTCACCCACAACGCCTTGGTGCGCAGGTAGGCCGCCGAAAGCACGAGACCCAGGGCCACGGCGACGGCAAAGCTGGCGCTGCTGGCGCCAGGCAAAAGCGATTGTAAAATGGCGTAGAACACCGCAAACCCCAGCGATGCCCATACCGGCCCTACCGCCTGGACGAAGCGCTGGAAACCGTATCCGCGGAATGCAATCTCCTCGGCCATCGCCGCCAACGCGAAGAAAGCCGTATCGGCCGCCAGCCAGCCCCAGGCGGAGGGATCGACGGTAATTGAAACAACGATACCGCCGGCGAACGCCATGGGCAGCACGCACAGCGTAGCGATTCCCCATCCGGCTGCCATCCCCAGCGCCGCCTCGCCCGTCCAGCCCTTGCGGCGCGGCCATCCCTGCTCCCGCAGCGGGTGCAATTGGCGGTTCATCCAGAATCCCATGGCCGCGTAACCCAGCAAGAGGAGGAAAACCAGAATTCCCTGCTCCACCAGCGGCGACCAGCGGCCGTCCGCCAAGCCCTGCGCGCTTTGCCGGGCCAATCCTGCCATCAGGAGGAGGTAAATGACGGCGCAGATGAACTGCGCGTAGGCGCGCAGCCTTCCTTCGGATGCCGTTGGCGTGCTCATGAGCATCCCCTCATCGGGGTTCTGCCGTCTGAGGCAGGATAGACTACGCCCGCATTCCTGCACGGATTCGTTGTGACTCTCAGCATGTTGATCCGCTTGCCGCTCCGCGTGCCGCCGGAGCTAACCCTCGGTGTAGAACTGCGCGATATGGCGGAATTTTTTCTGGCGCGCGGCCACCAGGTCTTCTATGGGGATTCCCTGTAGCTCGGCCAAATGCTTTTTCAGCACGCTGCCCAGCAGGCCGGCGCCGGCCTCCCGGTCGGTGTGAGCGCCTTCCCCTGGTTCGGAGACAATCTCGTCCACGCAGCCGAGGGCCGCCACCTCTGGCGCGGAGATGCGCATGGCCTCGGCGGCCAACTGCTTGTGCGCCGCATCCCGCCACATGATGGCCGCGCAGGATTCGGGGGTAATGACGAAATAAAGCGCGTTTTCGAGGATCAGCACGCGGTCAGAGACAGCCAGCGCCAGCGCCCCGCCCGATCCGCCCTCGCCGCTGATGACGGAGATCGTGGGCACGCGCAGACGCGCCATCTCGCGCAGGTTGCGGGCGATGGCTTCGGCTTGGCCGCGCTCCTCGGCGCCCAGGCCGGGATACGCGCCCGGCAGGTCGATGAGGCTGATGACCGGCCGGTTGAACTTCTCGGCGATCTTCATCGCCCGCAGCGCCTTGCGGTACCCCTCCGGATGCGGCATTCCGAAGTTGCGCCGCACCCGTTCTTTGGTGCTCCCGCCCTTGCGGTTGCCGATCACCATCACCTCGACGGCGCCGAGCCGCGCCATCCCGCAGGCTACGGCCTCGTCGTCGCCAAAGGCGCGATCCCCGTGAATCTCGCTGAAATCGGTGAAGATTCGCTCGATGAAGTCCATGGGATACGGCCGCTGCGGATGCCGCGCCCGCTCGATTCTACTCCACGCCGGAGAGACCGCCTGCGCCTGAATGGAGACCTCTGTTTCCTGTTCGCTCATCGGCACCTTGACCTTGAACCTTGAACCCGAACCCGCGCGGCCACTCCGCAGGCTCTCCTCAAGATTCTACGAGCCGCAGGCGGGTAGGACAAATAAGGGGCCGTCTAATAAGGAGCCGGCCAAGGCGATGAAGAACGCGGCCGGTTTCGCAGCGGAAGAAACCAGCCCCCTCTGCCCGCTCATTGGTTGCGAAAAGAATGGCGAGTGGACATCAACTCCTCTCAGGAACTCCGCTCGGGAACGATGACCGTGGTCTCCTGTAGCTCGATGATCCCGGAGCCGGCCTTCTTCTCCAGCTCCGGCAAGATCGCCTCTACTTTTTCCCGCGTTTCGATGAACTCCAGTTGAATGGGGAGGTGATCGGATATTTCCAGGATGTGGGCGGAGTGGAGGCGATGTTTTGCCCCAAAACCGGCCACGCCCTTGATGACCGTAGCCCCGGCAATTCCGCTATGAAAAAGGAAATCGAGGATGCTGGCGTAGACCGGAACTCCGTGATGCTTGGCCCCGTCGCTGAGGTAAAGGGTGACTTTGACGGCCTTGCCGGAGGTTAGCATAGCGATCCTTTCCCGCGCCGCTCAGCAACCCGCGAGCCGTGCGGAGGGGCAACGAGGGATTGAACCACTTTTGCCTGGGTCTTTGCAAGCTACGCGGCCGCAAGGGAACCGGCGTAGGGCCGGCCCTCTCTTTGCGCGGCAATGAGATGAGCTTAAAGCAGATCTCCGAGGGCGGTTCCACACCACGTAGCCGCCAAGCCTAGAACCAGACTCCCCACGGCGTAGAGCGCGGCCAGAAAATAGGCCCCAGAGCGGAGAGTGGATAGCGTCTCCCACTCGTACGTGGCGAAGGTGCTATAGGCGCCGATGAAGCCGATGGGGATCAAGAACCTCCACGCCGGATCGGGGTCTGCGCCCTTGCCCAGGCAGGTAAGAGTGAAGCCGAGAATCAGGCACGCGGTGATGTTCACGAGCAGTGTGCCGTATGGAAATTTAATGCCCATGCGCCCTGCAACCGTGGAGCCAACCCAGTAGCGCGCCACCGAGCCCAACGCGCCACCCGCCGCGATCAACAGATACTTCTGCACTTCCGTTCTCCTCTCTTATTCCATGCACTGCGGGCCATACCCGGCCTCTTGGCGTGCGCGGGCGCTTCAGCCGTGAGCGCGTGCCGCGCCGGTCCTGCACGCAGTGTTACCAGGTATCGCGCCGGGAGCATGACTCCGCGACAGGATTCCCTGTCAGGAGTCATCATCTGTCCGGCACATCGAGAGGACAGCGGTTAAACGGCGTCTTCCGAGCGGCGCCGTGGGTGAACTCCTTCACCCTATCTGAGTTCAATTACACCTTTAGCCGGCTGCCATTGTCAATTCCGGCGCCGCCTCAACGTTCTGCGTAGCACGGGGTTCTGCGCAGAGCGGGCAAAGAAGTTTGCCTTGATCTGCGAACTATCGCCTACAGTGGCCACGAAGGTGAAACAGGGATCAATATGGCTCGACGCCAGCCCGGGGCCGGCCGCGGCCGGCAAACTACGCTCCCGTGAGCCTCTACGTTGCCCTGCGGATCGGGCACAGGAGCGTTTTCCTAGGCCTTGGCAAGCTCGGCCTGTTCCCGTTCTTCGGCAATGGCTTTGAACATGGCGTCGTTATCGGCGAATTTGAAGGCGCTCAGGTGGCGCGTCGCCGCTTCGCGCTGCTCCACCCGTGCGAGCAGGGCCAGATCGGCCTTAGTCACCGGGCGCAGTCCCTTTTTCTCTAGTTGCGCCAGAATCTCCGCCTCGTTCAGGGTGTTGCTCTCCGGCGCGTTCTTCAGGAATTCAATCGCCTCGGCCGCGCCCAGCTCGCCATCATGGCGCGCGATTCCCACCAGGCCCGTGCTCGCCCGCCGCGCCCATCCCACCACAAAGCGGCCGGCCAGCGGCTTATCGGTCTCCGGATTCCAGAGCTGGAAATGCGGCTTTTCAGTCGTTTCCGGACCCGGTTCCACGGCGTACCCGTGCGGACCCATCGGCAGGCCGATATTGGGATCTTGTTTGTCGCCGATGGCAAAGACCAGCGTGTCCGCCTCAATGATCGCCCGCTCCTTGGTTGCCACAGCTTTTGTGCTGCCGTCCTCACGCAATACCAGATCGTTCTCGGCCACTTCAATGCGGGCGATCCGGCCATGCTCATCCTTCAAAATGGCTGTGGGCGAGGTAAGGAAGCGGAAGGTGAGCCGCGGCGGAACGGAGCCGAAGGCCGGATTCTTCAACCGCCGGAAGTGCTCCTCAAAGAGCTTCTCCGGCGAAACATCTTGGTTGCAGCGCGCGCACCGCTCCTTCACTCGTTCGAGCTCGGCCGTCAGCGCATCGCGCGCGATGTGCTCATCGACGTACTGAATCTCTTTTTCGTCGAACTTGGCCTCCATAGGGCCGCGGCGGGCCAGCACAACCACTTCTTCAAGCTGCTGCCGGTAGGGGCTGTCTTCCAGCAGCCAGTGGGCGATGTCGATGGCTACGTTGCCCATGCCGATGATGGCGGCCCGCTTGCCGGTCGAAAAATCCATCTCCGCATAGGGCGGCAGCAGGTTGTAGTGGTACACAAAATCCTTAGCCGCGTAGACGCCCTTGGCGTCCTCGCCGGGCAGCCCCAGCTTTCCGCTGGCTTGCGCGCCGCAGGCAAAGACCATCGCCGCCGGGCGCATGGCTTCCAGCTCCTCGATGGTCACGTTGTAGGCTTTGCCCACTTGAACGTGGCCGAAGTAATGCACGTTGGGCATCTCCAGCACGTTGGCGAACTGCTTCCGCAAACCAAACTTCATCTTGTCTTTCGTGGGATAAATTCCGTACTCTGCCAAACCTCCGGGCTTGATGTCCCGGTTAAATAAAAAGACTTCATATCCGGCCTGCGCGATCTGCCGGGCGGCAAATATGCCTGCGGGGCCAGCTCCCACCACAAAAACACCCTTCATGCATCGTCTCCTGTTGCGCCAATGGCTTAGCGCCCTATTTTAAGTTTACTCGTGCTTGCATGTTGAAGAGCCTCACACAAGGCTCGCGGCTGAACATGTGTGAGCTACATCACATCAGAATGGAATGAATATGTTGTCACGCTTTAGAAATAGCTACAAACGGCAAAATCACTGAGAACCTGCGCATTAAGCTCGTGCGCCTGGATTCTGCCCTTGCACACTCGTCTCCTCTACGCCCGTATCGGGCACTGTTTCGTTAGACGGCGGGCTGCCGGGATCGGTATCGAGCAGCTCCTCGACACAGTAATGGGCGGCGTCGGCGGTCGCCAGAGCTTCTTCCACGGTTCTGCTCATCCTTTTTGCCTCAGTGCGGCTGGGCCTCGCTTCTTCCGCCAGGCGCAGCAGCGAGGGCATGAGCAGCCACCACACCAACTCTTCGTATGGCTCCCGAACCAGGTACGTGTGACCCTCCGCTTCGTGGGCGTCAGTCAGCCAGCGCACGTCCGGGTCGCGCCACAGGCCGGGCGCAAGCGCAACCCTTTCGCCTTCAACCTCGCCCGTCCCGGCTGTGCCCGGCGCCGTTGCCGCTGGCTCGGCTGCTGACTCGGGTTCAGCCGCCTCCAGTTCGGGCCGGCTTACGCCAGCCTCGGCCAGCAGCGCAACCTTTATCCGGGCCGCCGCCCTCCAGGCTTCCTCGCCGTCGCAACCGAGCGCGGCGAAGGCCTCGGCAAACGGCGTCCGCAGCCGCAGCCGGTCGAATAGGTCAAGGGCCGCACGCTGGGGTTCTTCCGCGCCCATCGACTCCGCCAACAACTGCAAAGCGCACCAGCCCAGCACCGGGCCCCACAAGCTCGTGGCCGCCAACGGCGGGTTGGAGCTAGGCAGCGCCCGCCGGCCGGCGATGGTCCACGGCTCGGGAAAAAGCGCCTCCAAGGCGGGTATGCGCATGGCTGCGCGCAACCGTTTGCGGAAGGTTACCGCCAGCGATCCAGCCTCTGCCGCCAACCCCGCGTGCGCCGATTGACCCTCCCGCGCAAGCCGCCATGCATAGGCCCGCTGCGCCTCGTGCAGGAAGCTCTCGCCTTGGATACACACATGGTCCAAAAACCTGCTGCGCTCCCGCTCGAACTTCCGCCGTTCCGCGCCCGCCGCGCAGGAATCCTCAGCCAGATCGGCAAAACGTTGAACGATTTCTGGAGCAAGAAGACGGCGCAGCGCCTCATGCACGGGGCGCAACTCCAGATTCACCAGTTCATCGTCCAGGTTGGCGACACCACGCCCGTTGAGCCAATCGCACAGCCGGTCCCAGGGCTGTTGCGCGGTGGGCCGCAGCTCGCGCCAATCCAAGAAAACGTGGCACTCGTAGGCGCGCAGATCGAGCCTGAGTCCGCGCTCCAGCAGATCGCCGGCGCGGCGCAGGTAATTGAGGCTGGTGAGCGAGTCGCGCCAGGCCAGCACAACGCCGGAGTCGCCGCTCAATCCCAGGCCATCCTTCAGCCGCCGCTGCCGGAGCTGCCCGGCGCCCTTATCCGCATAGGCCGCCGAGAGGTCGATCGTCCCGTGCGCCTCGGCGTAGCGATTGTTGTAAATCACCAGAGCCCGTTCATCACCGCTCCGGTTCGAGTAGGCAAAGACGTTTTCGTTCACCGAACCGTTGTCGCTGTAGCAGTCGAAGAGCAGGAAGTGGTGGCTTTCGGCAAACAGCCAACGGCGCTTTAAGAGCGGCGCAATCTCACGCTCGTGACGCTCCACCAGCCAGGGGTCCGGCTGCTCGTCATAGCGCGGCCAGCGGTATTCCATCCCGTACTTTTCGGTAAATCCTTCGATCTGTCCATGGCCGAACATGGGCAGGCCCGGCAGCGTGGCCATCAGCACTGTAACCCCGAAGCACTTGTCTCCCGTGCCAAACTGATCGATTGCCGTCCTTTCATCGGGATTACTCATGAAGTTCACATAACGCTTCAATACGTCGGGGTCGAACTCCAGCGTATTCTTGATCACCGCGCGATACTTGGCGTTCTCTTCGTCGCGCAGCATGTTCATGAAGGCTGAGTTGTACACGCGGTGCATCCCCAGCGTGCGCACGAAGTAACCCTCCATCAGCCAGAAGGCCTCCGCCAGCAAAAGCGTACCGGGAACCTCGGCGGCGACGCGGTCAACCACCTCCCGCCAGAACTCGTGCGGCATGTGCCGGTCGAATTCAGTTCGATTCATTCCGAACTCTGCGCGCGAAGGAATGGCCCCGCTCGATCCCGGCCCTGGGAACCACAGCCGGTGAAAGTGGCGCTTGGCCAGGGTCATGGCCGCGTCAAAGCGGATCACGGGAAACAGGCGCGCGACGTGCAGGATGGTCTGGATCACCTGCTCCCTCGCCGCCGGATTCAAATAATCGAGTTGCGCGGTATCGTTCCAGGGAAAGCTGGTGCCGTCGTTGCCGTGATAGATGTAGCGGGTTTCGCCGCTGGCCCGGTCGCGCCGCTGGAAGACTACCGCGGCGTCTGACTGCTCGTAATAGTGGTCCTCGATCTTGATCTCCACGCGGTTGTCGCTAGATAGATCCGGCCCGTTGAAGCTGTAGGCCGGGTAGGGCGCATCGGGGCGCGCGATAAACCATTCCGGGTGCTCGACCACCCACGGCGAGTCGATTCCCATGTGGTTGGGCACCATGTCGCTGGCCAGCCGGATGCCATGATGAAACGCGCGGTCGCGCAGGTGGATGTAGGCCGGCTCGCCGCCCAAATCTTCGGCAATTGCGTAATCGTAGAGCGAGTAGGCCGAGGCCACGGCATCGCGGTTGCCGCAGAGTTGCTTGATGGTCTTCGAGGCCCGGCTGCGCTCCCAGACTCCAATCAGCCACAGAGAATTGATCCCGCGCCGCGCCAGCGTCGCCAGCTCCTCGTCTGGAATCTCGTCCAGCCGCCCGATGTGCCTTCCATATCGCTTGCTCAACTGCGCCAGCCACACATAGGTGCTCTTGGCGATGAGCACAGCCGTGGGCATCCACGCGGTGTCCTGCGAAAACCGCTCGTACTCGTAGGCCAGGCTGCCGAACTCCGGCACCTGCGATTCGCTGGTAATGCCCCCTTGCGCCTGGTGCGGCTCGCGGTGCGGGTGGTGCCGCATCCACAGCGCCAGCTCTTCTTCGCGCAGAATCTCGCCAGCCATCTCGATCAGGCTCTCCAGGCTGTCGCCGATCAGCGGCTTCCATAGCCGGCGGATCAGGGCAAGCTGGTCCCTGAGGGAATGTGGCGCGCGCAGAGCCGGCGCGCGCAGCAGGTCGAACAGGTTCATCGGTTGAGCGCCCGGGAGCGGAATCAGCGGCCGCGTGGCAAAGTATTCCGGAAACCCCGCCGTCACCTGGCGGTACACGGTTTGGTTAGCCAGCGACGAATCATCAAACAATTCCACAAACGGTTTGAATGCTTGATTGCGGTTGGCCGTCCACAGCAGCAGCAGTTCTTCGAGCGCCGCCTCCCGGTGTGGCGTGGCTTGCGTGGTTCCAGCCAGCCATTGCGCCGGCGTCTGTTCTCCGCGCATGATGCTCGCGCCCGGAAACTGCTCCACAAACGCGAGCAACATAGCGTCCAGCTTTTCCGCGCCCACCCGTTCCGCGAACCAGCCCAGGGCAGCGGTCATTACTTGCGGGTCGAACTGCTGGCGATAGCGCGCCATCAGCATATGGCTGGCCTCGTCGATCAGGCCCATGGCGTAAAGCTGGCCGGCATGGACCGCCTGCTCAGGATGTTTCTCTACCTCACGCACCACGTTGATGCGGTGTGCAAGCTCGCGGCACGCTGCCGGGTTCGCCAGCACGACGTTTCCCGTAAACGAAAAGAGCGTCTCCGCAAACTGATAACGCTCCCGCGCCCTACGAGCAATATGGAATTCCATCTTCAAGAACAAAACTCCCACGGCATGCGCCCGATTCGCTCGCCGGCTCAATCATTCCCGGCGCGCGCAGGGGCAAAGATTAAAGGTAAATCAGGAGGGCGGAGGCGCCGCAAAAAAGAGGCGCGCATCGGAAACAACGATACAACCCCATCTGTCCGAGGCCCCTCGTCCCGCGCCCAAAGAATAATTGTGTTGCAAAATTTCCGGGCCTAGTCCGTTAAGCATCGTAAAATGAAGCGCGAAGATCACATGACGTCCGGTTCCGGCCATCCCGCCCCGCCTGCTGCACAGCCCGTGCGCTCGCTCGCCTATCTGATCAGCACCTATCCTACGCTCTCCATGATCTTCGTTCTGCGCGAAGTTCTTGAGCTCCGCAAACTCGGCTTGCGCATTGAAACCGCCTCCATCAACCCTCCCGATCGTCCCCCGGACCGCCTAACCGCCGCCGAAGCCGCCGAAGCCCGCCGCACCTACTGCGTCAAGCATCACGGCCTGGCCGGCGCAGCAGCCGCTCACCTGCGAACTTTCTTCGGTAACGCCACTGGCTATTGCCGTGGCCTCGCCTTGGCCATTCGCCTGGCCGGCCTCGATCTCCACCGCCTCTTTTTCAACCTCATGTACTTTACCGAGGCCCTGATGGTCGGCCAATGGATGCGCCGCAACCGCTTGCGTCACCTCCACGTTCACCTGGCCTCGCAGGCCGCCAGCGTGGGCCTCTTCGTTCGTCACATCTTCGGTTTCGGTTATTCGCTCACCGTCCACGGTCCCGACGAGTTCTACGACGCGCCACGTCACTACCTTGCGCAAAAAATCGCCGCCGCCGATTTTGTCTGCTGTATCAGCTCGTTTGCGCGCAGCCAGATGATGAAGTTCTCTCCTTATAGCGACTGGCGTAAGCTGGTACTCGCGCCGCTGGGCGTCGATCCAGAGATCTTCGCGCCCCGTCCCGCCCGCGCCGCGGCCGATCCCTTGGAGATACTCTGCGTTGGCCGCCTCACTCCAGCAAAGGGTCAACACATCTTGATCGATGCCGTCGAGCAGCTCGCTCTTCAGGGCCGCCGCGTGCGCCTGCGCCTGGTAGGCAACGGCCCCGATGAACCTTCCCTGCGCGCACACGCCGCCCGCATCGGCCATCCCGATTGCATCGTCTTCGAGGGCGCCGTCAACCAGGATCGCATTCGCAATTTTTACGGCGCCGCTGACATCTTTTGTTTGCCCAGTTTTGCTGAAGGCCTTCCCGTCGTGCTCATGGAAGCCATGGCCATGGAGATTCCTTGCATCGCCACGCGCATCGCCGGAACTCCCGAACTCATTCGTGACGGCATAGACGGTTTGCTGGTCGCGCCTTCCGACGTGGACGCGCTGGCCGTCGCTCTCGCCAAATTGATGGACAACGTTGCGCTCCGCGAGCGGCTCGGCAAAAGCGCCCGTGGTCGCGTTCTGGAAAAATACGGCCTGCGGCAGAACGTGGAATCTCTCGCCGCGATCTTCTCTCGGCGGATCGCAGGTTAATCCCCCGCTTGCGTCCGCCTGCCGGCATCGCATGTATTCCGTCGTTCGGTCCAGTCCGTATTGCAGCCATTGTCTGCTTGCCGCTAAACTGTCTTCTACGGAGAGGTGGCAGAGCCCGGTTGAATGCACCTGACTCGAAATCAGGCATACTCGCAAGGGTATCGGGGGTTCGAATCCCTCCCTCTCCGCCACTAAGCCTTCCTAGAGTGTCCCATTCAATCCTAAAACGAAATACAATAAACTGAAAACAATAAACTTCTTGTCTTTCTCCGTCCATCGCGCTACCATGAAAGCCGAATTCCAGTGGGGGTATCTTTGGGGGTATCTTCACTCTTCACCTGGGGGTATCTTCCCCGGCGGGTAATGGGAGGGCTTACAGTGGCGCTCACGGACACTGAAATTCGCAAAGCAAAGGCCAAGGGCAATTCCTATCGCTTGAGCGATGGTGGAGGGCTGTACCTCTTGGTTACGCCCCCAGGCAGCAAGCTGTGGCGCTGGAAGTACCGCTTTGAAGGGCGCGAAAAACTGATGACCTTCGGGAGCTATCCCGATGTATCGCTGTCTTTGGCCCGTGAGCGCCACGCGGCGGCGCGCAAGCTGCTGGCAACCGGCACAGACCCTATGGCCGAACGGAAGGCCGAGAAAGCGGCGGCACAGGATTCCTTTCAAAGCGTGGCCCGCGTCTGGTGGGAGCACTGGCAGGATGGCAAAAGCCCGCGCCATGCTGACTATGTGAAGCGCCGGATGGAAGCTGACA
>JAJYZC010000012.1 GCA_021800255.1 Acidobacteriota bacterium | reverse complement strand
CGCGTCTTCTTCCGGTACCGCTCAAAACTTGCCTGATGGGCCAGTGTCATCTGCTGCATCCGTCATCGCTCCCTCAATCCACATTACCTGCATCAGTAGTGGATCGGGGAGTTCTTCAGAGGTTCCCTAGAGTTCCACTCGCAATTTCTACGGAACGGTTTTGACTTCATGTTCTCGTGCCTTCTGTGGCACGAATGAAGCTGAGAGCCAGCAAACTGTGGACTACGCGATCCGCTCTTGCACGGTTAAATATCTCCTCTCCTGCGAGGCCGTGCGCAAGATCATTCCGAAGATTGAGACCGCCCCTCCGGTCAATGTAGAGCACGAAAAGGTATCGCCACAGGTCTTCCGTTAACGCTGTCCGAACGCGCTCATCCTGGAGGACATCGTTCATACTCTTGGCATCGAGGATGCCAGAATGACCTCGCACCGTTTTGACTGTAGGAATGCCCAAAAGGGCAAGCAGGTCGCGGAGAACGCGCTCAACTTGAGGCACGAGAATGTGAATTGCCTTTACGAAATCGCCCGTCCAGTAAGCCACCAGTCCTTCACGCAGAAGAGTGTCACTTGAAATTGAGAACAGTGGTGACTTCCGCAGGAATTTCAGTACGTCATCGACGGAGGGGGAGAATCGCTCGCGGAGGCGATCCAGTGCCCACACGAGAAATGGTTGCTGGAACCCGATCAATCTGCCTAACTGCTGATGCAGTCTACCCTCCGGGTCCTCGTCAATCGAACCGATCCGGCCTACCGGGCGCCCGTCGGCATCGACGCGAGTAACTGAAATCAGAGAAAGCAAAGGCGCTTCACTGCGCATCCGTTCAAGAAAGTCTTTCGACTCTGCAACCTTCGGGATGAAGTACGCTGCGATCCGTCGAAGCGCCGCAGTGAGATCACCTGCCGTGATCTGTTCAAGGAACTGGTCGATCTCCTCTTTCTTAGGCTCGAACGGAACCGACACTGTTTTCATGTCGGATTCAATGTTCTTCGCCTTTTCCGACGCGAGTAACTGAAGTTCTTCTGCCTCCTTCTTCAATCCCTCTTGCTCGTACCTTTCAATAACGGGTTGGAGCCACGCAGTTGCAAGCATGGGGCTCGCGTCTTTCGAAAGCTTCGCAAATGCCTCGCCGTAACAGGTGATGACTCGTCGGACATTGGCGGTATCGCCGATCCGCCGATAGTGCAGCGCGAGGCGTTCCGCCGCAGCTTGCGCTCCGTGAGGATCAAAACTTCCCGATTCGCCCAAGGTGCTGGTCTTCGTCAGCATCGTTTCAAGATCAGCGATGATCTTCGCTTCTTGTGCAGATGTGATGATGTCTTTTCGGTTGTATAAGGCGTCGAACGGGAATATCCAGACGCCCATATGCCCCGGGGTGACGACGGCATTGTTGAATTCAAGGATTGTTTGAACGATGCGATTTGAGCGTTCCGTATCGCGGAGACTTAGGGACACGTCTAATGCGCGGCGCAGCCATTCGATTGCCTCAATCTCCATCGTGAAGCGTCGTTGATTGGTAGCCTCGATGTATGCGTCAATTGCGATCTGCGCAAACTGAAAAGATGGCGCTTGTCCCGCGATTGCCTTCTTCAGATCCCACACTGCATCAGCGTACCGTGCGCGCATCACGGGGTCATTGATCGCACGTACGCGCTCTTCCCAATGGGTCACGGATGCTGCGGTCAGGTTGGCGATGTCTGGGGACCGGAGTTCTTTGCCATCTTTTCTTGTAACGGTCATCATTGGGGCAAAATAAGTACCCCAGACGCTGTCCTTATCGGGGCTTGCGAGGAATCCAAAGGCTGACCATTCCGCCTCAACGACCGGCTGCTCTTCGTCCGATACGCTACCGTGCTTGTCCACCGCGCCACGAATGGCGTCACAAATGGCAACTTCCATAAAGGGCTGCTGTGAGGCTTCAAACGGCGCAAGGGCTGTCTGTAACCATTCAGGAATCTTCATAGGAATATCTGGTTTCCCACTCTTACTCATCCAAATACCTCTTTCACTTCAATGTGGTCATAGCGGCCTGATCCCGGCGGTTCAATCTCGTTGCAAAGTTTCGTCGAGCCGCCATACTTGCGGTATAGCCCAAGTTCGATGTCGAGTCGCATAGCGTCACTCCGTCGGCAGCGGATACTCGCGACACTCGATTCGGTCGCCGTGATACTCCACTTCAAGGACGGCGTTGACGATTTCGCCCTGGCCAATGTGGTCAAGCGCAGCCTGAAAGAGTTCCTGCTGCCGGAGTGGCGTCACATTGGGAATGAGGATGACGAGGCCTGCATGGACTGGAGCGCGATTGTAGAGTGCGAGGAAATCCAAGCGGTTGTTGGTCACAAACGTGTAATCGCGCTCCAGGATCGTATGCATCAACTGCCAGTCTTTCGCACCCCCGAGCGCGAGATAGGTCACATGGTCCGCCGCATGACCAGCAGCATGGGCCAACTCGACCAGGGAGGTGTGCAGGCACTCGTCGATGAGAAATTTGACAGACAAGGGAGTCAGTCTCAGGCCGCCGCGCGGCGCTGCCGTGTGATGCGGATCGGCTTCTTCTTTGCCCACGGGCGTTGTGCCGGGCGGCCACGGCGGGGGAATGCTGCCACGTAGAGTGGGGCCAGCCCCACCTGCTCACGGGTGAGCGCCGGGTATCCGGCGAGGATTTCCTCGACCGTTGCGCCTTCTGTGAGCATCTCTGCTACCAGTTCGACCGGGATACGCGTGCCCTTGAAGACCGGCGTGCCGCGCATGATCTCCGGGTCGGAAACGACCGTCGCCTGCACCTTGCGCAGCCGTTTCAGTTCCTGCTCGACTTCGCGCCGCGCGCGTTCCACCTCGATCAGGAGCGCCGAACCGCCCCCGACAGAAATGGAATGGACATCCGGCTTTTCCACAACGGTTCGTGCCACTTCACGCCGCGCCGCAAGCGGCAGCAGTCGCACGCCTTCGGCCTCGAGCCGGAGATAGACAAGATGTTCCGGCGAGAGGAGCCGCTGAGTCGTGCGCCCGCTCCGCATCCTGCGCGGACGGATCAGCCGCACATCGATGAGCTTCTGGACGGCCTTCAGCGGCAGTTTGGCGACCGCCGATGCCTGAGCTGGAGTATAGGAATTTTCCATCATGCAGTAATTCTACTCTAAACGGGGATGATTTATTTCAACATTTTCGGTGTCGATGATTTTGTAGCGGTCAAAGCACCCAAGAGCCACAGAATTCAACAGAGGATATGTTGTTCGCGCCAAGCCATTCAATTGAAAGCAGTTGTTTCCTCTCGGATTCAACAGGCTTCCATAAATTGCCTGACCTGCTTTGGGAGCAGAGGGTCGGGGGTTCAAATCCCTCCGCCCCGACCATCGTAAATCATAGATATTTAAAGCGATATGGCCGATCTAGGCCGCGCATCTGCTTTTTCCCGCTACATTGGTGTCGATGATTTTGTAGCGGTCGCCGCGGAATTGCGTTTCCAGCGGGTCTCCCAACCTATCTGCGTGGGCGCCCCATCCCGGCTCCATCGAGGGAGTCTCAGCCTTCCCGTCCCGTACAATTGATGGAAGTCTTGTGCGTCTTTGGGAATGCTTTGTAAAAATCGATTTTCTCGAAGGACCCCATGTTGCGACTCAACCCCAACGTTGTTCTGCTCACCCTCATCGCCACCTTGGGCGGATTGCTCTTCGGCTATGACACCGCCGTCATCAACGGGGCAGTTAATAGTCTGAAAGCCTATTTCATCGATCCGCGCTTTACCAATCTGGCCAGCGCCGCCCAGGCCAACGCCGCCAGCTCGCTGCTCGGCTTCGTAGTTTCCAGCGCCCTCATCGGCTGCGTCATCGGCGGGCTAGTCGGCGGCTGGGTGAGCACCCACATCGGCCGCAAGCGCGGCTTGATTGTCGCCGCCGTCCTCTTTCTCATCTCCGCTCTGGGCGCCTCCGCGCCGGAGTTCCCCTTCGCTGCCATCGGCCACGGCGGCCCGGCGTATATGGCTAACTTCGTCGCCTATCGCATCCTGGGCGGCATCGGCGTGGGCTTGGCTTCCATGCTCTCGCCCATGTACATTGCTGAAATTGCGCCGCCCAAAGTCCGCGGCAATCTCGTGGCCTGGAACCAGTTCGCCATCATCTTCGGCATGTTGGTGATTTACTTCGTCAACTTCGGCATCTCCAAAAGCGGCAGCGGCAACGCCTGGCTGAATACCATCGGCTGGCGTTACATGTTCCTCTCCGGCGCCGTTCCCGCCTCGCTCTTCCTTATCCTTCTGTTTTTCGTCCCTGAAACTCCGCGCTTCCTCATGCTCCGGGGCAATGAAAGCGGCGCACGCGCGGTGCTCGCCAGGCTGGTCACGCCCGAAGAAGGCGAAAACGAAATCGCCGAAATCCGCGCCTCGCTCAGTGAGCATCACTCTGGCAAGCTTTTCTCTTTTGGCGCGCTCCTGGTCTTCATTGGCATCCTGCTCTCTGTCTTCCAGCAATTTGTCGGCATCAACGTGGTGCTCTACTACGCCACGGACATCTTTGAAGGCATGGGCCTGACCACCAACGCCTCACTCTTTCAAACCATCATCGTCGGCGCGGTCAATCTCACCTTTACCGTGGTCGCCATCTTCACCGTGGACCGCTTCGGCCGCAAGCCCCTTCAGATTATCGGCGCGCTGGTTATGGCCGCCAGTATGATCGCATTGGGCACGGACTTCTGGCTGGGCGGCAGGGGCGCAGCCGCGCTGATTTGCATGTTGGCTTATACCGCCGGTTTCGCCGTCTCCTGGGGCCCGGTCACCTGGGTGCTCTTGAGCGAGATATTTCCCAACCAGATTCGCGGCAAGGCCATGGCCGTCGCCGTCGCCGCGCAGTGGGTCGCCAACTATCTTGTCAGTTGGACCTTCCCCATCCTCGACAACAATCCCTCTCTCGTACGCCACTTCAATCACGGCTTCTCTTACTGGATTTATGGCGTGATGAGCATTCTCGCCGCACTGTTCGTCTGGCGCATCGTCCCCGAAACCAAAGGCCGCTCCCTGGAACAGATGCAAGCCATCTGGCAGCCGGCTGTGAGCGCGCTAGGCGACGCTGAATGAGAAGACGGTTGTGGAACGGTAGGTTTCTCCGGGGCGCAGAACCGTGGTGGGAAAGTTGGGATGGTTGGGCGAGTCGGGAAAGTGCTGCGTCTCCAGGCAGAACCCGGAGTGCTTGCCGTATTTGACGCCATGCCGGCCGGTGAAGGAACCATCGAGAAAGTTGCCGGAATAGAACTGCATGCCGGGCTCGGTGGTTTCCACGGTCATCCGGCGGCCGCTCTCGGGGTCGGTGACGATGGCGGCGGGCCGGAGGGTTCCTGCTTGACCATTGACGACGAAGTTGTGATCGTAGCCGCCCGCGCGCCTGAGCTGTTCGTGGGGGTCGCCGATGCGCGCGCCGATGACGGCGGGCTGGCAGAAGTCGAGCGGCGTGCCGGCCACGGGCGCCAACTCACCCTCCGGAATCAGCTCCGCGTTCACGGGCGTGTAGCGGTCCGCGCAGATCTCCAGGCGATGGCCGAGGATATTTCCGTTGTCGTCGCCGCGCAGGTTGAAGTACGCGTGGTTGGTCAGGTTGACGACCGTGGGTTTGTCAGTGACGGCGGTGTAGTCGATGCGCAGGGCGCTGCCCTCGAGCGCGTAGCGCACCTTGGCGGTGAGCGTTCCGGGAAATCCCATGTCTCCGTCGGGGCTCACATGGGTGAACTCCACCGCGTTCGGCTCCTCGTGCGCCTGCCAAACGTAGCGATCGAAGCCCATCGGCCCGCCGTGCAAGGCGTTACGGCCGTTGTTCACGGGGATCTGGAAGCTCTTTCCGTCGATGGCAAATTTGCCCAGGGCGATACGGTTGCCGTAGCGGCCCACAATCGAGCCGAAATGCGTTTTTGTGTCGTTCAAGTAGTCCTGCAAGGTGTCGTAGCCGAGCACGATGCCGGCCATGCGGCCGGCGCGGCCGGCGGTGCGGATGCTTACCAGCTTGGCTCCATACGCCATCACACGAACCTCGACAGCGTCGCTTGCCAGCGTGAAGATGGGAACAGCAACCCCCTCCGCAGTACACCCCCATGGGGACTTTTGCATCTTTTATCTCCTTGTATCAGCTTGCGCAGTGGACGTGGACGCCACCGCAAAGACCCAATCTACCATCATACCGTAGTGAAACGATTTTGCGGACGGTGAGTGATTCTGTGGACGCCCGGGATTCAAGCCGCCTGGCCGGCGAGCAGGCTGCTGGGGCCGGAAAGATCGTAGCGGCGCACCTCGGCAAAGCCGGCGTCTTTCATCCACGCCGAGTATTCCAGCTCGCTGTAGGAGGCACCGCCGCTGGTGCCCACCAGCATGTTGAGCGAGAACAGCGCCGCGAACACGGGGCCGGTCTTATCGGGGTTGAGGATGAAGTCTTGCACGGCGAGCCGGCCCTTGGGCGCCAGCGCGCGCCGGATGCGGCGGAACAGCTCGCGGTTCTGCTGCTCAGAGAAACTGTGGCAGATGGCGTTGAGCAGAACGAGGTCGTATCCGTAGCCTAATTCGTCGCGCAGCATGTCGCCGGCGCGCACGGTGACCTGTGCATCCACGCCGGCCCTGGACACGTAACTCGAGGTGAGCGGAGTAACTTCAGGCAGGTCGAGAATCTCGCAGCGCAGATCGGGACTGGCCTGCGCGAAGGCGATGGAGTAAGCGCCGGAGCCGCCGCCGAGATCGAGGATGCGACGCACACCTTCGACCCCAAGAGTTTTGACCACCAGCGGAGCGCGCGATTTGGCGTTACGATTCATGCCGGCGATGAAGTTGCGGGTCCACTCCGGAGGGCGAGCGCGGCGATCGGCGACGGCGGAGCCGCGGCGCACAGCCTCAGTGAGCGTGCTCCAGCGGCTCCAGATATCGGCGGTGTGGAGCAGGCCGTCGCGCTGGTTGTCTTTGGAGTCCTGCGTGAAGAAGCGGGCCGGCTCCGGCGTGTTGGTGTAGATGCCGTTATTTTTGGCGAGCAGGCCGAGGGCCACGAGCGCGTTGAGGAGCATGGCTGCGGCGCGGGAATCAGCTCCGATCTTGGCCGCGATCCCTTCGGCGCTGGCGCCGGCGCCCACGGCGGTGAAGAGGTCCAGCTCCAGCGCCGTGAGGATCACGCGGCTGGGCATGTAGCCGCGGATCATCTGCTCGATGCGTTCGGGCAAGACGCCCGCCCGGTCGCGGGCCGCCGCGGCAGCGCGGAATTTTTCTGCGTGCCCGGCGGACAGTGCGCGCATGGCGGCTGCATCGTTCCAGATCAGACGCTCGACGGGCTGGCCCTGGCCGAGGTGGCGCGCGGCGATTTCGGGAATATCCGCCGCTTGCACCCGCCTGTACCAGACGCCCTCCGGATAGACGACCAGAACAGGGCCTTCCTCGCACAGGCCCATGCAGCCGCAAGTGGTGAGCTGCACCTGGCCGCGCAGGCCGTGCGCTTCGATTGCGCGGTCGAGATCGTCGAGGAGGGCCAGCGACCCTTGAGCAGCACAGGAGGGCGCGCCCTCCGGCTTCTGCTGCGTGCAAACGAAGAGGTGAAAGCGGAATGGCTCCATCGCGTCCTCCAGCCGCAGATTATTTTAATCAACTCAATCGGAGGGGTGTGTGCGCAGCACTGTGTTCTGGTCACACGGAGACGGGGCTGGACGCCTGCCGGCCGCTCGTCATGCCGATGCGCCGCGGTTCTTCATTCCTCGAGCCGAGCTGCAAGCCGAGGCCGAATCTGCCGGACAGGAGATGACCCCGGCTGCCCAGCATGAGGCTGCGCCTGCTATTCTCATTCCTTCCGCCACGCGCGAATGGCCAGATCTGCGCGCAACGTTGACGCCAAGAAACGGGAGGTTTCGTCCCTTGATCGCTGCCCCGTCTCGCTCCCTCCCCCATGAGCACGCTCCGAGCCTGCGTTCCGGAGGCCGCGCTTGAGCCCGCAACGCGGCGTTCCCGCCCTGTGGATTCTGGCTCTTCCTGTGGTCACCTTCGGGATGATGGCAGGCTTCATCATTGTGACCCTGCCGCAGATGCTGGCCGCGCAAGGCGTTCCCGGCGGCCACATCGCGGTGGACGTGGCCATCATCACCTCGCCGGGCTTCTGGATCTTCCTGCTGGCGCCGTTTCTCGACGTGCGCTTCCGCCGCCGCACCTACGCCCTGGTCTTCGGTTTCCTGGCCATCGCCGCCAACGGATTTGCCGTGCTCCGCCACTCATCGGAACACGAGGTGGTGGCCCTCATGCTCATCGGCTATAGCTCGCTGGCGCTGTATGCCGCCGCGCAAGGCGGTTGGACGGGCAGCATTATTGAAAAGGAGCAGGACAGCCGCCTGGGCGCGTGGGTCACGGTCGCCAACATCGGCGGCGGAGGCGCCGGCATTCTGCTCTCCGGCTTTGTGACGCAGCATCTGTCGCCAGATCACGCCGCGGCCGTCATCTTTCTCGTCTTTCTCGCTCCGATGACGGTTTTCCCTCTGATTCCCGCCCCGCCGCCCGATCAAACGCTGGCCGGCGAAAGCTTTTTGCGCTTCTCGCGCGAAGTGGTTTCGCTGCTCAAGCGCCGCGACGTGCTGGTGGCTCTGACGTTGTTCACCCTGCCGTCGGCGTCCTTTGCCCTCACCAATGTGCTGGGCGGCATCGGCAAGGACTTTCACGCCAGCCCCGGCCTGGTGAGCTTGATTGGCGGCGCCGGCTCCATCGTTGCCGGCATCGTGGGCTGCTCTTTCGTGCCGTCCCTGGCGAAGAGATTTCCGCTGCGACCGCTCTATCTGGTCATCGGGCTGGTGGGGGCCGGGTTCACGCTCAGCCTGCTGCTCATGCCGCGCGCGCCGTGGACCTACGGCCTCGCCTTCCTCGGCGAGAACATCTTTCAGGCCGCGGCCTTCGCTACCGGGTTCGCGGTGATCTACGAGGTCATCGGCCCGGGCAATCCGCTGGCAGCCACCATCTTCGCGCTGCTGACGGCGAGCATGAATTTCCCCATCAATTACATGGAGGTGATCGACGGCCACGGCTACGATGGGCGCGGCGTAACGGGAGCTTTCCTTGCCGACGCTCTTGTCAGCGGCGCGGCCTGCGTGCTGTTATGGTTCGTGCTCTTTCGGGTTCTCCAGGTACAGAAGCCGCGCGCTGCCGCCAGGCCGCAACCTGCAGTAGCGGAATAGTTCGCGGGACTGGGAAACCGCGGTTGCCTTGGGATGAGAAAGCCGGGGCCGGCCGGCGCCCACTGTAGCACTGCGCGTGTTCTATAATTTCTTAACGATTTGTGACGATTTCCGCATTTTTCAAATTGGGAGCGGTACGGCCCTGTGGATGTGGCTTAGCTCGTATGAAGTGGATCAAAGATGCCGGTAACCGCCGCACCGTCCTTGATCTGCGCAGAAGGTACACGCTTGAGTAAGCCCGCCGCGCTTAGCATCTTGGGCATTCCCTGGCGCGAGTCGCATGACATCCTGCATTCCTAGAGCCTAGACATGAAAAGTTATCTCGCCGGCCTTGAGGCTGAATCGATTGAGATTCTCCGGGAAGCAGTAGCTTTGGGGCAAAAGCCGGTCATGCTGTATTCGACCGGCAAAGACTCGTCGGTGATGCTGCATTTGGCGCAAAAGGCGTTCTGGCCGGCGCCGCTGCCATTTCCGCTTCTCCACGTCGATACCACCTGGAAATTCCGCGCCATGATCGCGTTCCGCGACCGGATCGCGGCCGAGGACGGGATTCAACTGCTTGTTCACATCAACCGCCGCCGTCTGGCGGAAGGCGTGAATCCATTCACCTACGACTCCGGCCGCTACACTGCGCTGATGAAAACGGAAGCCCTGAAGCAGGCGTTGGATGAGGGAGGATTCGATATGGTGATGGGCGGCGCCCGCCGCGACGAAGAAAAGTCGCGCGCCAAGGAGAGAATTTTTTCGTTTCGTTCCGCCGGCCATGGCTGGGATCCTAAAATGCAGCGGCCTGAACTCTGGAACCTTTACAACACTCGCATCAATCCAGGGGAAACGATTCGCATCTTTCCGCTTTCCAACTGGACTGAGACGGACATCTGGCAGTACATCGCCGAAGAGGAAATTCCAGTCGTGCCTCTTTATTTCGCTGCGCCCCGACCGGTGGTCAGACGCTCTGGCCGATGGATTATGGTGGATGATGACCGATTCCCCCTTCAGCCCGGCGAGAAACCCGAAATCCGCATGGTGCGGTTCAGGACGCTCGGCTGCTACCCCCTCACTGCCGCAATCGAAAGCACCGCCGGCAGCGTCGAGGATATTCTTCGCGAAACGCAAACGGCGCGCAACTCCGAACGCCAGGGCCGGCTGATCGACCACGATCAGGCCGCTTCCATGGAGAAGAAGAAGCAGGAGGGCTATTTTTGATGCGCGAGCCTTTGCGGTTCATCACCTGCGGCAGCGTGGACGATGGCAAATCGACGCTGATCGGACGGCTTCTCTGGGAATCGAAGCAGATTTTTGAGGATCACCTGCCGGCTCTGGCGGCGGACTCGGCGCGGTACGGAACGCAAGGCGGCGCGCTGGATCTTGCGCTTCTGGTCGACGGCTTGCAGGCGGAACGGGAGCAGAGCATCACGATCGATGTAGCCTACCGTTTTTTTTCGACGGCGCGCCGCCGCTTCATTGTGGCGGACTGTCCCGGCCACGAACAGTACACGCGCAATATGGCCACCGGCGCCTCCAACTCCGATCTGGCGCTGCTGGTCGTGAATGCCAGCAAGGGCCTGACCATGCAGACCCGCCGCCACGCCCGCATCGCCGCTTTGCTCGGCATCCGCCACCTGGTGATGGCGGTCAACAAAATGGATTTGACGGCATGGGACGAGACGGCTTTTTGCCGGATCGTGAGTGAGTTCGAACCCCTGGCGCGCGAATTTGAGTTCGCATCCTTTCAACCCATTCCCGTGTCGGCGCTGCATGGGGATAACGTCGCACAGCCGGGCTTGGCATCGCCCTGGTACTCAGGTCCTGCGCTGCTCACATATCTCGAAAACGTGGATGTAATGCAAGGCGGATCGCCGCCCGGATTTCGCATGGCCGTGCAGCTTGTGAACCGCCCTCATCAGGGCTTCCGCGGTTATTGCGGGCGTATCGCCTCAGGCCAGGTCAAGGTGGGGGATCGCGTGCGAGTGCTGCCCGGGGGCATGGAAAGCAGCATTCGATCGATCGTTGCCTGGAAAAAGGAGAACGCTGCTGCCAGCGCCGGAGATTCCGTCACCCTCCTTCTCGAGGATGAGATCGACATCTCGCGTGGCAGCGTCATTTCTTCCGCCACCGGCCCGGTGGAAATGAGCGATCAATTCGAGGCCGTGCTGTTGTGTCTTTGTGAGCATCCACTGGTTGCCGGGCGCACCTATCTCGTTCGCCTCCACACCTGTGAGGCAGCCGCTACGGTCACAGCCATCAAGTACAAACTGGATGTAACGGCGGGAAATCATCTGGCCGCGAAATCGCTAACCTTGAACGATATTGGGGTGGTCAATCTCTCCTTCGATCGCCCTGTGCCTTTTGAGCCGTATCAGCGCTGCCGGAGGCTGGGCAGCTTGATTCTCATTGATCGCATCACGAATCAAACGGCCGCTGCGGGCATGATCCATTTCGCCTTGCGCCGCGCCGCCAATATCCACTGGCAGGCGCTGGAGATTCATAAGCCGGCCCGCGCCGCGCAAAAACTGCAGAAGCCGATGTGCCTGTGGTTCACCGGGCTTCCGGCCTCGGGAAAATCGACCATCGCCAATCTTCTCGAAAAGCGCCTGTTTGCGGCGGGCAGGCACACTTACCTGCTGGATGGCGATAACGTGCGCCATGGCTTGAACCGCGATCTGGGCTTCACGGAGTCGGACCGCGTCGAGAACATCCGGCGTGTCACGGAGGTTGCAAAGCTGCTGGTGGATGCCGGCCTAGTGGTTCTCGTCTCGTTTATCAGCCCCTATCGCAGCGAAAGGGCGCGGGCGCGATCGCTCTTCGAAGAGGGCGAATTCCTCGAGATCTTCGTCGATGCGCCTGTCACGGAATGCGAGCGGCGCGATCCCAAGGGACTCTATGCCAAGGCCCGGCGCGGCGAGTTGATCAACTTCACCGGCATTGATAGCAATTACGAACCGCCGGAGTCTCCGGAACTGCGTCTCGATACGACCCAGCATAGCCCCGAGGAGTGCGTCGACCGGATTCTCGCCAAACTTGGCTTGGCTTGACAAGATATTGGGGACAGATGACGGAAGATCAAGTAGAACCGCGCGCCACGGAGCTGCTGCAAAGCGCCATTGTTTTGGCGCGCCGTGCCGGTCACGCGATCATGGAGATCTACCGTCAACTGGATCCGGCGGTCGAATACAAGCCGGATCGTTCGCCGGTAACCGCGGCAGACCTGGCATCTCACCGGATCATCGAAGCGGGTCTGAGGCGGCTCACACCGGACTGGCCGGTGCTCTCCGAGGAGTCTCAGCAGATCGCCTTTGAGCAGCGGCGGCTTTGGCGCAATTTCTGGCTGGTGGATCCGCTGGATGGCACAAAGGAATTCCTGCGCCGCAGCGGCCAGTTTACGGTAAACGTCGCGCTGATCGAAGGTGGACGTCCTGTGCTGGGGGTGGTGTATGCGCCTGGTATCGACAGGCTGTACTATTCCGCCAGAGGAACAGGCGCCTGGAAGATCGAAGGCGAGCGCCGGTCGCAGATCCGGGTTGCGCCGCCCCCCGGCGTCAGCCTGCGGATTGCCATGAGCAGATCGCACCTGTCCGGCGAAGAACATATCGAACGCTTCCTCAACGGGAGCCAGAGATGCGAATTTGTCTCGCTGGGCAGCTCGCTGAAGTTTTGCCTGGTGGCGGAGGGCGCCGCTGATATCTATCCGCGGCTTGGGCCCACCATGGAATGGGACACGGCCGCGGCCCATTGCATCGTGGAGGAAGCCGGCGGTTCAGTGACTGACCTGGAGGGAAAGCTGCTGGTTTACAACAAGCCTGCGCTGCAAAACCCAGGGTTCATTGCGCGCGGCGCGCAATAGACCAGGTGGAAGCGGCGTCCGTAACCTGTGCAGCCGCGGCGATCCGTCTGGATGCTATGATCGGTTTCAGGCTGCCTTTCTACAGGAGCCGCAGCAAGGCCCGTGCGCCGGAGGCGATCTTCGCCGGCATCGGCATGACGAAGGGAAGCGCGCCGCATTGTAAGCCGGCAGAGCACGCGAGGCGCATGATGCGAGAATGGGCGCTAAGTTGGGATAAAAGACACCTGGCACGGAGACACGATTGAGCTATCATGGCAATCTGCTTGCAGTGAATCGCCACCGGCCTTAAAAATTCAAAGAATCATGGCACAGCGACAACCGGAAATTGGGTGCGGAAAATTGGGAAGCCGTCAAATCATAGTCTTGGGGATGCACCGCAGCGGCACATCCATGCTCGCTCATCTCGTTCACGCGGCAGGCGTATCTATTGGGCAAACGTCGGACCTTCTGACGCCGGATTCGAATAACCCAAGCGGTTACTGGGAGCACGAGCCTCTGGTCAAATTCAACAATTTTCTGCTCAAGACTGCCGATGCGTCCTGGGCGGTCCCGCCTTCATCGTCCGACCAAATCTCAGATCTCCTCAAACAAAGCGCACTCGTTGAACGCGCACAGCAACTGATCCAATCCATGGGCTCGCTCTCGCCATTGTGGGTGTGGAAAGACCCTCGACTTTCACTTCTTCTGCCGTTTTGGCGGGCGCTGCTGCCCAACGCCGTGTATATCATTGCCATTCGGCATCCGGTTGCTGTAGCACATTCGTTAAAGACGCGTAACGGCTTTCCCTTAAGTGCAGGGATATTACTCTGGCAGCTTTACGTTCAGTCCATCTTATGCGAACTGCCCCAGGAGGCGCCTTCGTTGCATGTGTCATATGAGGGCTTTCTGCAGCAGCCTTCGCAGGAATGCATTCGCCTAAGCGGCTTCCTCAATGATACGTTCGGCGCTGTTAGCGACGCCCGCCAACGTCTCGATGCGATGATGGGAGTCATTGAGACAGAGGGAAGGGATTCGAGCCGGCCTAGCGGATCTGAAAGCCTATTGTTAGACTCCGGGCAGCGCAAGTTATACGACGCTTGTCAAGAATTGACCCGCGAGGGCGGTAAGAGCAGCTTGTTCCATACGCCAGGATATGAAGTTTATCCTGGATGGAGAGATTATTTATCCCTCTGCGAAGGCGTATTCTTGAGGGGACGCCGCAGAATGCGCGCCGCGAACAACTCTGCGAGCCGCGCCGGCCGCAGCTTCATGATTGCGTGTTCCAATTTGACCAGGCGCTTGGGGTTATTTAGGGATCGCGGCGCCAAATCGAGGTTTCCGCAGTGAAAGTGGATCGATGAATCGAGTTTAGCTCGTTACGGAAATTGCCGGGTTGATGGGATGCCGAAAGCGCGGATTCTGGTAACTGTGGTCCTGTATAAAATGCCATTGACGGAGTCCCCGGCCATACAGGGGCTTCTGCAGAGCTTCGCCTGTAATCCAAAGCTGCATGACTCATTGAGCGTTTTGATCTGGGATAATACCCCGGCGCCACTTACGAACCCTCCGACCTTGTCCTCATTTATTTATAAGCACTCGCTGCACAATCTCGGCGTATCCGGCGCGTATAACCGCGCCATGGAAATCGCGGGCGCGATGGATTGCCAATGGCTGCTGCTGCTCGATCAGGACACAGAAGTACCTGCGGATTTCCTGCCGCAGATGTTCGATCTCGGTTGTAAGTTATTGAACAAACCCCTGATCGCCGCAGTGGTTCCGTTTCTGATGAACGGCGATCGCATTCTTTCGCCAGTCGAGGTTGGTTTTAAACATCTCAGGGCACTGCGCAGGCGGTTCGAAGGGGTATATCCCAGGCAGGTGGCGGCGGCCAACAGCGGCGCGCTAATGCGAACCGATGCGTTACGCGAGATCGGCGGCTTCAATGAAGATTTCTGGCTGGATTACTCCGACGTCGCCGTATTTCACCTGCTGCACCAGCATGGCAAGCAGGTTTACATTGCAGGTGATTTGTCGCTACAGCATAAAATCAGCGTGATCGATTTTAAAAACTCGATGTCAGCCGAGCGTTATTCAAGCTTTCTTGCCGCGGAAGGCGCATTTTGGGACACGTACCGGAGCGGCGCCGGACGGGCCTTTCATACCCTGCGTATCTTCGAACGCGCGATACGGCAAGTGCGGCGCGATAGGAGCTCGCCCTACGCCAAGATTACACTCGCCTATTTCTTCAGGCGGCTTTTTTCGACTAGGAAGCATCGATTAATGTGGTGGAAATTACAATCTCTCCGGCGAGACATTCCGGGGTAAACTGCTCAGTATGCGGAAACCTATGCTTTTTGGGGAGGCCAGGTTACCGAGTTTATTTGGCAGCGTCGATAAGATAGAACTTCTTTCGCACCATCGAGAAATCATCCTTCAGGGGCCGGCAGCAAAGCAATCGCAATACAACCACTTCCCTGTCTCTCATGGCAGATCAAAACTTCAAGGAGATCTGAACACTCCGCATGAGCACCGTTCAATATGACTTGATCGTCATCGGTTCCGGACCCGCCGGCCAGCGTGCGGCCGTGGCGGCCGCCAAGGCCGGCAAGCGCGTGGCCGTGGTCGAAGCCCGCACCGTGGTAGGCGGAGTCAGCGTCAACACCGGCACCATCCCCTCCAAAACCATGCGCGAGGCCGTGCTGCACCTCTCCGGCTACAACTACCGGGCGATCTACGGCATCAACTACCGTGTCAAGGAGAAGATCACCATGGCCGACCTGGCCTTCCGCGTCCAGGCGGTCATCAAGACTGAAGTGGATGTGATTGAGGCGCAGCTCTCGCGCAATGGCATCGACGTGGTGCACGGCATCGCCCGCTTCCTCGATCCCCACCAGGTTCACGTCCAAGGTCCTGAGGCGGAAACCACTCTCGAGGCCGGCCGCATCATCATCGCTGTGGGCACCCGGCCGGCCTCGTCGCCCGCTGTGCCCATCAATGGCCGCAACATCATCAACAGCGATCAGATCCTGAGCCTGCCCGAGCTGCCCCGCTCTCTGATTGTCGTGGGCGGCGGCGTCATCGGGGTGGAATACGCCTGCATGTTCGCGGTTCTGGGCGTGCGCGTCACGCTCATTGAAAGGCGCGACCGGCTGCTGGACTTTGTTGATCGCGAGATCGCTGAGGCCCTCAGCTACCACCTGCGCGATAATCGCGTCACCTTGCGGCTGGGCGAGGAGGTGGAGAGCGTCGAGGAGCTGGCTCCGCAGCCTGCTCAAGACCCGTCGCAGGCAAGCCCGGCCAGGAGTACGGTGGTCGCCAATTTGAAGAGCAAGAAGCGCGTTTCGGGCGACGCACTGCTCTATGCCGTGGGCCGCCAGGGCAGCGTTGACAATTTGAATCTGGCCGCCGCCGGCCTGGAGGCCGATGCGCGCGGCCGCATCGCCGTGGATGGGCACTTCCAGACCAAGGTCGAGCACATTTATGCCGCCGGCGACGTGGTAGGCTTCCCCGCCCTGGCCTCGGTCTCCATGGAGCAGGGCCGCATCGCCGCCTGCTGCGCCTTCGGGGACCGCTCGGCCGCCTCCAATCCCGGCTTTTACCCCTATGGCATTTACACCATCCCTGAAATCAGCTTTATCGGCAAGACCGAAGAGCAGTTGACAGACGAGGACGTGCCCTATGAAGTGGGCATGGCCTACTACCGTGAGGTCGCTCGCGGCCAAATCCGCGGTGACACCGCCGGACGGCTGAAACTCATCTTCCATCGCGACACCCGCAAGGTGCTGGGCGTGCACATCATCGGCGATGGCGCTGCCGAACTGGTCCACATCGGCCAGGCGGTCATGATCCTGGACGGCGAGATCGACTACTTCATCGACACTGTATTCAACTACCCCACCCTCGCCGAATGTTACAAGGTAGCGGCCTTCAACGGCCTGGGCCGGCTGCACAGGTACCAAAACGACTAGCTCCAGTTTCTAGCTGCTAGCTATCGTGAAGGATGCGCTCCTGCCCTTCATTCAACCTGCGCTGCCCAAACACGTGATCCTCAAAGCCCAGCAAGTACCACATCCCGCGCCCGGAAAATTCTCCAGTGAACAGTTTCCTTGCGGCGCGCTTGCCGAACTTCGTCACGTCGGCCAGCGTAGTCCAAAATCCCTCGCGCGAGCGGCCCGCATGGAGCACCGCAACGCCGTTGGCGAGCAGGATGTTCGCCATCTCGCGCACCGCCGGCACGTACACGTGGGTAGGATCATCGCAAAACTGCAAGGTTTCGTCTTGGGAATGCGGCAGCGATAAACTGCGCAAGGATGGAAACGCGATCCACATGAATCCGCCCGGCCTGAGCTTGGCGCACAGCTTCGCCACCACTGGCTTGGGATCGCGCATGTGCTCCACCACGTGGTTCAGAATTACGAAGTCGTAGGCGGCGCCGGGAATCGCATCGTAGCCCGATCCGTCCGCGCCCAGCGGAAAGTACCTGTCCATCGCCGCCACGTCGGCGTCGCTTAGCTTGTACCGCTGGATGTCCGCGCCCGCGTAGTGACAGCCGGGAAACCATCGCTTTGTTGCCGTGGGCGAGCCATTGCCGCAGCCGACATCGAGTATGCGCGGCGAAGGCGTGGAGAACTTGCCGCGCACGAAGCGAAATTTCATCGGACAATGCGCCATTCGAGTCAGCCGTTCTACGGCATTTTCGGAAAACTGTGCACGATTGAGAGCCGTGAAAGTGGATTTTTCTTGAGGGAAAATCCACTCAGCAGGAGCGGTTCCGGTCTACACCTTTCCGAAAATGCTATAGCGATTCTATTTCCAATTGGCGGCCGGGGGCAGGACGGAACTGCCGGACTTGAGGCTATGAATTCCGGCCGGGAGAACCGGCCACGCCCGCTGGAATCGGAATTAGATGCGCCGCCCCCGGAGTTTGTGCTCTTGATTTCGGACTCATCCCCTCAATATTGGCGCGGATAGGTTCCCGAAAGCCGGTCGTGCCAGGTCAGGTGGTCGTCGTCGAAGAGCGCCCACCCAAAGCCCAGCCCCACTGGCAGCACTGAGAGCAGCAGTGCGGCCAGACGGCGGCGCCTTTGCGCGCATGTGGGGTTCTGGCCGTCCAACGTACAGAGTTTGATTTGGGCGTACCTCATGCCCGGCGTGGCCTGGCCCAGCGTGAAGAATAGCGCCTGGTAAGCAGCAGCCGCAATCAGCAGCGCCAAGCCCGCCCAGATCCCGGCTTCGTGCTTGCCCGGAAATGCCTGGGTATGGTTTGCGGCCATCACGGCCGCCGCCAGGACAGCCGCCAAAATCAGCGCGGCATCCACAACCGCCGCCATCAACCGCCGGCTCACCGGCGCAGGTTCGATCTCCGGAGAGGCCGCAAGCTCAGCGGCCGGTTCCTCCAAAATCTCTTCGGCTTCGCTCTGCGGCTGCGGCTCAAGCTCAATCTCCGACCACTCCGGCGCGATCCAGGCAGGCGCCTCCGTTTTCTCCAGGCCGGCGGCGGCCGCTTCAGGTTGGGTGGAGATGGCAGCCGGATCGACTTCAAAGATGCTCAACTGCGTGCCGGCTTCGAGCGCGGCATACGGTCCTTCAGCACGCCTCGGGCGTGCCTTGCGCGCGGCCACCAGTTGGCGTGGAAATTCGATCAGATTGCCGTGAATGGGCTGGCCGGGTTCGATCACCGGAATCTCCTCGCCGCTTCCCTCACCCATATCCTGCGGCGCGGGTTTCCGCCCATCCTCTACCCCGGCCGCAAAGGGGAGCGGCGCAGGCGCAGGCAGGGCAATCGCGTGCTCAACCGGCAGCTCCGCGCGATCAAGGGGCCAAGCGGCCGCCCGTGGCGGCGCGTTGCGGTCCGGGCCATGCGAAGGCAAGTTCGCAAGAGCCGCTTCCGGTACGCCTCGATCCTCCGCTACATGGATCGCGCTGAGAGAAAATTGCGGTTCCGGCGCCGGTTCCGAGCCAGCCGTAGCCTCAATACCAGCCAGAACCGAGGCGGCGGCAGCCTGCGCTTCGAGCGCGGCCTTGGATGCAGCTTCGGCGGCGCGCAATGCCGCGCGCGCTTCATCGGCCAGCATCTCGTTGTAGCTGGGCACGTTCGCATAGCGCGCAGCCACACGCGCTGCGGCTTCGGCGGCGCGCCGGTTGACGCTGGGGCGGGTCTCCACGCCGGTTTCCGGTTCTGCGCCGCCGGCGCCTTTGCGGCTCTTGTGCGCGGCAACGCGCTGATTGACTTCCTGCTTCCACAAGCTGGTGAGATGGGCCTGGCTGAGGGATGTGCTCAATGCTCCTGCGCTCCTTCTGAAGCGGGCGTTTGTCTGGCGGACGAACCCCGCGGCTGTTGCCGTTTGCGCAAAGCCCGAATGGCCTCCGGGACGTTGCCGGCGATCTTCCAAAATGTGCGGGAGGTTGCGCGGACACGGCTGGTGCGGCTGCGGATCGTTCCATCCGCCGCCCGCCCCAAAATCCGGTTTTTGCCTGTTGCCAGAGCCACGCGGAGCGCGTCTATATTCAAGGTGGTTTTGCTATGCTGAGCCTTGCACCACTTTGGTCTACGGATGCGTCCTCGTACATTAGTATGTATCACGCTGCTCGCGTTCTGTCACGCTCAAGTTGACGCGCAGACGTTGACCAACGCGTTACCTCCGCCGCAAAGCGGAGATTTGGGCGCGGCCGGCGCCAGGGCGCAATCATCCCGTTCCCCGCTCCCCGGCGATCCCGGCCAGCAAACTCTTCCCCTGGCGATGCCGGAGCCGGCGCCCGCCAGCGGTAAACCTATCCGTATCCAGGCGCAGAATCAAACCTGGTCGAACGCTGATAAGACCTGGACCCTCTCCGGCAACGTGGTGATCCACTACGAGGGTTACGTTCTGCGCGCCGATAGGGCGGTCTACAACGAAGCCACCACGGAACTGGAGGCCGAGGGCCACGTCCGGGTCAGCGGGGGCCCCCAAAATGTGCTCATCTACGCCTCGCATGGCGTCATGCGCCTGAACGCGCACACGGGACGCTTCTATGACGTTCACGGCTCCCAGGGTGTGCGCAGGATCGGCCTCAGGCCGGCCAATTCCACCACCAACCCGCTGCTCTCCTCGGGCCGAGTGCCGGTCTATTCCACCCCCAATCCGCTGCTCTTCTCGGGCAAAGAGTTGGTGCAACTCGGCGACAACGATTACCGGCTGATCGACGGCTCGATCACCAACTGCCGGCTGCCTCATCCGGACTGGCGGATCATCTCCCGCTCCATTGCTCTGGCCAACGGTCAGGCCTCGACCACGAATTCGTTCTTTGAGTTTCTGGGCGCGCCTATCTTCTATCTGCCCTACCTGCACCACGCTGTTGCCGCCGGAGGACGCCAAAGCGGCTTGCTGATTCCGGTAGTCGGCAATGATTCCATACGCGGTTACATCGTCGGCGAGCAGGTGTACTGGGCCATTAGCCGCAGCATGGACATGGTGCTTGGCTCGGAGTATTTCAGCAAGCGCGGCTGGGCGCCCAATGGCGATTTTCGCTACCGGGGACGCGGGCTTGACAATGTTCGGGTGAACTGGAGCGCGCTTCTTGACCGGGGCATCGAGGAGTCCACCCCATCCGGTCCTGAGCTCATCAATCAGGGCGGCGTTGACATCGACGGATACGGGAGCAAAAGCCTTGGCCCTGGCACCCGCATCGCCGGAACCGCCGAATATCTCTCCAGCTACGTATACCGGCTGGTCTTCGATGAAAACTACTCCGCAGCCACCAGCTCCCAGGTGAGCAGCAATGTGGCCTATATTCACAACTCCGGCGGTTTGATTCCCTCGGTTGGTCTGGAACGCTTCCAGAACTTCGCCAGCACTACGAACGGCGATGAAGTGCGGCTTCTCCACCTGCCCAACGTGCGTTACGACGTGCTCGACCGGCCCCTGGGCGTCTCCCATCTCTATTGGGGCCTGGGTTCGTCGCTCGATTACCTGAGCCGCTCGGAGCCGCATTTCCATTCCCGCAACGTGGGCCGCATGGATTTCTATCCCCATCTTTCCCTCCCGCTTCACGGCGGCGGATGGAGCCTGCTGGCTCAGGGCGCTTTCCGGGAAACCGCTTATACCAAGAGCCAGATCCCCGACCTTACCGGCGCCAACAACGGCATTCCCACGATCAGCCATGAACCGCTCAACCGGGTCGATGCGGAAGCCTCCGTAGACATCCGTCCGCCCGTCCTGGAACGCGACTTCACACTTCCCTGGAATCGCCAACTGCGCCATGTGATCGAGCCCGAGTTGAACTACCGTTATGTGGGCGGCATTGGCTCCCAGGCCCGCAATGTGCTTCTCTTTGACACCACCGACGTCGCCACCAACGTGAACGAGGCCGGTTTTTCGCTTACGCAGCGGTTTTATCTGCACCCCACCGTGCAGCCGCCCTGCGCGGCGGCCGCGGCCGGCGCCGCGAAAGGCTGTTCCACCCAGCCGCGCGAATGGGCAAGCTGGCGCATCGCGCAGGAGTACTTCATCAACCCCAACTTTGGCGGCGCGCTCATTCCCGGCCGGCGCAACGTCTTTGACTCCACGCTGGGTTTGATGGCCGCCACTTTTCTCACCTCGCCGCGCAACATCGCGCCCATCACCTCGCGCATCCGTTTCCAGGCCGTCAAGAATCTGCGCATCCAGTGGGATATGGATTACGACACCATCCGCGGCCAATTGCTCGCCGACAATCTTTACGCCGGCTACAGTTGGGGCCGCACCACCATCAGCCTGACCCACGCGCTGCTCAACGCCGTGGACGAGAACGCCGGCGGCAGCGGCGCTTCCTCAACCCTTCGGAGCCAGGAACTCCAGCCTTACCTCCAAATCGGCAAACAAAGCGGCAAGGGATTCGATATGGCTTTCAACGGCGGCTACGACTTTGTCCAGCACACGTTGCAGTATGCCGGAGTACAAGCGGTCTACAACTGGGACTGCTGCGGACTGACCGTCGGCTACCGGCGCTTCGAGCTGGGCACGGCCAACACCACCAGCCGCGATGAAACACAGTGGCTCTACAGCTTTACGCTGGCCGACTTCAGCAACGTGGGGGACATCCGCCGCGCCACCTCGATTTTTCGCGACCCCAGGCTCCCACCCGCTTATTAGGGTTCGAGCGGATGCCTGAACCCGCGCGCAGCGTCCATTGTATAGGGCAGGGAAAACGTGCTCTATGCCGGGCCGTCGCAGCCCCGCTGGAGTATCCTTTTGGGAGAGGAATCAACTTGCCGCACAACCGCTTCTTTGCAGGGCTGCTTGTCCTGGCTTTGACTGTGGGCTGCAAAGCCCAAATATCGCCGTCATCGGGGTTGACCCCCACGCTCATCCGGCGCATCGACATCATGGTCCGCGCCCGCTACGATCTGCCCCCGGATGCTACTCTCAGCTTAGGCCTCCGCAAGCCCAGTTCGTTCGCTGACTACGATACCTTGCCGATCACCATCTCCGACGGGGGCACATCGCAGATCGTCAACTTCTTGATCTCCCACGACAACACCAAGCTGGTTCACCTGGACACGATGAACCTGAGCAACGATCCTGCCGCAGACATTAATGTTGCCGGCCGTCCCATCCGCGGCAATCCGGCGGCCAAAGTTACCGTCATCAACTTCGACGATCTTGAGTGCCCCTTCTGCGCACGCATGAATCATGAGCTTTTTCCGGCTACCCTGGAGCACTACCAGAACCAGGTGCGCTTAATCTATATGGATTACCCACTGACTCAGTTGCACCCATGGGCCCTGCATGCAGCTGTAGACGCCAACTGCCTGGCGGCGCTGAACGGCGACGCTTATTGGGACTATGTGGACTACGTGCACAGCCACGACGGCGAGATCACCGGCCAGAACCTGAACTTGCAAAAGAGCTTCGCCGCCCTGGATCGTCTCGCCAGCGGAGAAGGCTCGATATACAAACTCGACCAGAGCCGCCTCGACGCATGCATCGCGAAGCAGGACGAAACCGGAATCAAAGCCGAAATGAAGGAAGGCGAGACGCTGGGGATTGAGGGAACACCGTTCCTGTTCGTCAATGGCGAACGCATCGACGGCGCCGTGCCCCAGGATCAACTGTGGACGGTGATCAACCGCGCCCTGCGCGCCGTTGGGGAACAGCCCCCGGCCGAGCCGCCGGCAGCCAACACGCAGCAACCTGCCACGACCGGCGAAAATGCAGGAAGTGGTAAGAAAGCCGGACCATAGACGCTGCTATCCCTTCCGCCGCGCGCGGATTTATTCTTGAATGCCGGGACCTTCGTTGTCTCGCAGGAGTGTTTAAGTTGCACGTTCAATCGATGATCCGGTTTCGCCCTCTTTCCGCCGTCCTCATCCTGGGCAGCGCCGCGCTGTTGTTGACTGTCGCCGGCTGCCGCCGTTCGCCCTCCGCGGACGTGGTGGCCACCGTGAACGGCAAACCGATTATGCGTTCCGAGCTGGACAGGTACTATCAGGCCAGCTTGAGCAGCGCCCAGCATCAACTCTCCCCCAGTGAAGCGGATATGCGGCGTCTCCAGATTCTGCACCAGATGATCGAGGACGAAATTCTGCAACAGCGCGCCGCCAAACTCGGCCTTGTCGCCACCGATGAGGAAGTCAACGCCAAGTTGACCGAGATCAAGGCTCCTTACACCCAGGATGAGTTTTACAATTTGCTCAAAGCGCGCAATCTTACCCTCGCTGAGTTCAAGGAGGACCTGCGCCGCTCGCTTACCAAAACCAAGCTGCTCAACAAGGAAATCGAGTCTAAGATCAATATCACCGACACGGAGATCGCCAGCTATTATGCAGCTCACAAGGCTGACTTCGACCTCATTGAGCCCGAATATCACCTCGCTCAGATCGTGGTCACTGCCGCTCCCTCTCAGCAGGCCGGCAACCTCCAGGACAACAAGGCTTCCGGCTTGGCCGACGCCAAGCGAAAGATTGACGCCCTGCACATCCGCCTCGATAGCGGCGAGGACTTCGGCTCCCTGGCCATGAACTTCTCTGAGGACCCCAACACCGCCTCCAATGGCGGGGATATGGGCTTTGTAGCCGAATCGGCGCTCAAAAGCGATGCCGAAGTCTACGCTGCGGTCAACAAGCTACAGCCCGATCAGTACACCAATGTTCTTCCTATTTACGACAACAACAGCCCGGGCCACAAGCTCATCGGCTACGCCATCTACAAGCTGATTGGGCGCGAGCCCGCGGGCCAGAGACAACTGAGCGATCCCCGCGTGCAGCAGGCCATCCATCAGATCCTTCACGAAAACCAAAAACAGTTGCTGGAGAATGCCTATCTAGAGATACTCCAGGACCAGGCCAAGGTGCGGAACTATTATGCGGAGGAGATCTTCAAGCAGGGTGGGCAATAGAGCGCACCGGGCGCCGCACACGCAAGCGAATCCCCCGCTCGTTTCTGGCGGCTCTCGCTTCTACCATCCGCGGCGATAGTAGACGTAATACGGCGCTGAGAAGATCGCCAGGAGGAGCGCGACGAACCATCCCACGCCAGTCCATCCGAGGAAGAGATTCAGCACCAGGATCCCCGTCGCATTATGCGTGTGCCGCACGGCCGCAATGATCGCCGGGAGGAAATAGAGCCCTATTCCTAGCAACAGAAAGTGCATATATGCTCCCGCAATGTTCTCGCAGTGTGTTTCCTAAGCCCGATGTGGATGGCCCGGCTTCGTGTGGGGTCCTGCGGCAAGCCGGAGCGCAGGAGCTTGGTCAGCCACGAAGGTAATTCATGAAACACGCTCAAGGATACTACGCAGAGTGTACTCTCTCCGGTTCCCTTTTCCGCCGGATTTTTGGGAGACCGTTACAATCGATGGGTATGCCCACCGCCGTCCGCTCGCACGCCAAGATCAACCTGGGGCTCTACTTAGGCGCGCCGCGCGCCGACGGCTTTCACGCTCTGGCCACCATTTACCAGACCCTGGAAATACACGACAGGATTACGGTGACGGCCCGGCGCGCGGCGGCGACGGCGCTGAGGCTAACTTGCAACGACCACCGCGTGCCCACTGACCGCCGCAATACGGCCTGGAAGATGGTGGAACTGGCGCTGAAGGCGCTGGAACTCACGGCTGAGGTGGAGATTCACATCGACAAGCGGCTGCCGGTTGAGGGCGGTTTGGGCGCCGGATCAGCTAACGCCGTTGCGGCCCTGGTTGGGCTGGAGCGGGAACTGGGGATCAGAGATCAGAGGTCAGGGATCAGACCGGGCGCCCCAGAGCCCGTCCTGAGTTTGGCGAAGGGGATGGCTTTTGAAACCTGGGAAGCGAAACGGCTGGAGCTGGCCGCCGAGGTAGGCTCCGATGTACCCCTTTTTCTCATTGGCGGGACGGTGCTGGGGCTTGATCGAGGCCAGCAAGTGCGCCCGCTGCCGGACATTGAACCGCTTTGGTGCGTTGTGGCCACGCCCGCTGACGGCGTCTCCACGCCGCAGGCATTTCGCGATTGGGACGCGCTCTCGGCCGCCGAGGGTTTGACCGCCGAAGCCAGTGCCGTTAGACTAAAGGAGTTGAGCCGCGCCTATGCCAGCGCCTTCCAGGAAGAGTTTCCTGGGGGTGAGCATGGAACCGGCTCCTCCGGTGTCCTCCCCGAGTTTGGCAGGGAGGGCCTGGCCGGACCGCAAGAGTCCGTGCTTGTCCGCACCGGGATCACGAGCTGGATCAGGAATGACTTCGAGCGCGTTGTCTTCCCCCAGCATCCCTCCCTTGCTGAGATCAAGCGTCTTCTTGCGGCCGCGGGCACGCCGGAGGCGGCCCTATATGCCTCGCTGTCGGGCTCTGGTTCGGCGCTCTACGGGTTGTACCGCACCCGCCGAGACGCAGAAGCAGCGGTAGACCGGCTCGGCAGGCAGTTTCGGGGAGTGGAAGCGCGTATGACGCAAACCCTGCCCCGCAAAGACTACTGGAGCGGGATGATTTTGGATTGAGCTTGTAGAAGTTTGCTGTTAGGTTTCGGCCCTTTGGCGAAAGATGAGTTTTGCTTTCCCGGGTTCCCAAAGGGGACCTTGGGCACCCCGGGATGGTGCAAAATCAAGCGGTCAGAGACCGAGCTAACAGGTAATAGCTGTTTTCAGCATTGACAGCCGAATGTTGAGCAAGCGAGACTCTCCATCGGCTGCGGAAAGTATCGTTGGGCGATCGACTAATGGTAGGTCAAGTGCCTTTGGAGCACTCAGTCCAGGTTCGAATCCTGGTCGCCCAGCCAGAAAGGCAGCTTTTAACCCTTCGCTTTCAGCTTCATTCCTGTGGGAACTTGAAGCAGTTCTCATCACAGGGAAGGAACTGATAGCTGAAGGCTGAAAGCTGAGGGCTAGACCCGGAAAGCAGCCAAAGCCAACCCCGGATCCCCAGGAAGCGGTCTTTGCATCCAGGGGCGGGAAGCAGCTTGGAGGTGCTCTTCAGATGGAAACGGCAACTGTGACGGTCACTGCGGAAGAGAAGCACCAAGGAAGCGCGAGCGGCGCGCCGGGCGACGGCGCCGGTCCGGCGCAGGCCCGGGTTCCGGAGGCGGCAGCGAGCGCCAAGGAGGCCAAGCCGGCGCCGGAACGGAAGAAGCCCGGACGGCTGAGCGAGGACAAGCGATTCAAGCTCTTCAGCGGCACGGCCAATCCGGAGCTGGCGCGCAAAATCGGCGAGCATATCGGCGTTCCCGTGGGCGAGGCAAAGCTGCAGCGCTTTGCCGATGGCGAGGTTTACTTCCAACTGCTCGAGAACGTGCGCGGTGTGGACGTGTTCGTGGTGCAGCCCACCTGTTATCCGGTGGATCAGCACCTGGTGGAGCTTCTGGTGATGATCGACGCGCTTAAGCGGGCTTCGGCGGCGCGGATTACGGCGGTGATGCCTTACTACGGCTACGCCCGCCAGGACCGCAAGGACCGTCCCCGCGTGGCCATCAGCGCCAAGCTGATTGCCGACCTGCTCACCACCGCAGGGGCGAACCGGGCGCTGTTTTTGGATCTGCATGCGGCCCAGATTCAGGGGTTCTTCAACATTCCGGTGGATCATCTGTTTGCCAGCCCGGTGCTGGTGGATCACTTCCGTGGTCTCCGGCTTCCCAACCTGACCGTCGTCTCACCGGACGCCGGGGGCGTGGAACGGGCGCGGTTCTTCGCGCAGAAGGTGGGCGCGCCGCTGGCCATCGTGGACAAACGCCGCACGGAATTGAATGTGGCTGAAGTGATGCACGTAGTAGGCGACGTGAGCGGCCAGAACTGCCTGATTATCGACGACATCATCGATACGGCCGGAACCCTGGTGAAGACTGTGGACGCGCTCTATGCCTCGGGCGCGGCGGCGGTGTATGCCTGCGCCAGCCACGCTGTGCTCTCCGGCCCCGCCATCGACCGCATCGCTAACTCCCGCCTGCAACAAGTGGTGGTAACCGACACCATTCCCCTGCGCGAGGCGGCGCTGAAGGTGGAAAAGATCAAGGTGCTTTCCATCGCCGGTCTGGTCGGTACGGCCATCGAAAACATCCACAAGGAGACCAGCATAAGTTCGCTGTTTTCCTGAGCTGAAGCTCAGAGCTGTCAGCCATCCGCTTTCAGCTCTCAGTGAGTAAATTGCAGAACCGGCCTTCACGGTTGAGCGAAGGAAGGCTTCGAAATGAAGTTGATTCGGAGCGCAATCGCAACGAGCAGATGATAGCTGAAAGCTAACATCTGTTCTTCACAAAGGGAGCGGAGCAACTCAGTTCGCAGCCGCAGAGACCGGCTGATAGCTGGAAGCTGCTTTTCCGTGCCCGATTCTAAGGAAACGAGAAAAACGCAAAATGCCGGAAGTTGTCGTAGCCAAGCCCCGCGAGGGCAAATTCAACAAAAATGCCGCGCGCCGCGTGCGCCGCGCAGGCAAGATTCCCGCTGTGCTCTACGGTCCCGGCCGCGATCCGGTGGCCATCGAAGTGGAACCTAAGCAGATCTCCCGAATTCTGTTTTCCGAGACCGGCCACAACACCATCTTCGACGTGGAAATCGCGGGCCAGCCCGCAGCCAAGGCCATGATTGTGGACTGGCAGCGCGAGCCCATCAAAGACCAGTTGATCCACATCGACATGAAGCGCATCGCCCTCGACAAGGCTCTGCGCGTGAAGGTGCGCGTCAAGCTGCTGGGCACGCCGGTGGGAGTCAAAACCCAGGGAGGCGTCCTGGACCAGGTGATGCGCGAGGTGGAGATCGAATGCCTGCCGGTGGATATTCCCGGCCACATCGACGTGGATGTAAGCGGGCTGGAGATGCACCAGGTGCTGCGCGTGAGCGGCTTGCCGCACGCGGAGAATATCCGCTATATCAGCCCCGAAGACGCCACCGTGGCGCACGTGATTACCATCCGCGAGGAAGTGGCACCAGTGGCGGAGGCGGAAGCAGCGGAGGCGGCGGCAACGGCGGAGGC
The DNA here is from genome assembly GCA_021800255.1 of Acidobacteriota bacterium. Classification (GTDB taxonomy): domain Bacteria; phylum Acidobacteriota; class Terriglobia; order Terriglobales; family Acidobacteriaceae; genus Telmatobacter. The sequence goes on along the minus strand of JAJYZC010000012.1, from coordinate 28,956 downwards.
TGCTGCGCCGGCCGAACCGGAAGTGGCCAAGAAGGGCAAAGCCGAGCCCGAGGCGGCGGCCAAGAAGCCCGAAGCCGGAGCGAAGAAATGAGCCTCGGCGGCATCGGCGGTTCTGGATTGGCTGCGCCTTGACCTGGCTTGACACGATGCGACTGAGTGGCTTGTTTCTGAACAAGAGGCAGCCTTCCGGGGGACCGGGGACGGCGAGCGAATCCCGGAACCGCTCCAACGAGTCTGCCGGCCAGCGCGGCCCGTTTCTGATCGTGGGCCTCGGCAACCCCGGCCTCGAGTATGTATGGACCCCGCATAACGCCGGGTTCATGGCCATCGACCGCATCGCCCAGCAGGAGGGGGTTGTGGTTCAAAACCGGCGCTCCAGGGCCGCCACCGCAACCTGCCGCATGGCGGGGCGCGAGGTGGTTCTGGCCAAGCCGGAGACTTTTATGAACCTGAGCGGGGTTGCGGTAGCCGCTCTGGTTCGCGAGTTGGATGTGGACCCGGCGCAGGATCTGCTCGTGATCTACGACGAGCTGGATCTGGCGCTGGGAACCTTCAAGATCAGGGCGCGCGGTTCAGCCGCCGGGCACAACGGAGCCCGCAGCATCACCGGCGCCCTGGGCACGCAAGAGTGGCTGCGCTTGCGCATCGGCGTAGGGCCGGATGCGGCGCGGCGCGACCGGGGCTCGGTCCTTGCCGGTTCCGGCGCGCCGCCGCAAACCGTTGCGGCCGGCGGTAGAAAACGGCCGGGCAGGGATTACCTGCTCTCGCCTATGCGCAAGGCGGATCTGGCGGTGCTGGACGAGGTGCTCGACCGGGTGGCTACGGCCACGCGGCGCATCCTGGAATTAGGGCCGGCAGCCGCCATGAACGAGTTCAATAGAAAGGATCAGGAAACCGGAAACAGCGATCAGGGGCTAGGGACTAGGGACTAGGGACAGCAAACTACGAACTGAGAGCTGTGAATCGAAAACTGAGAAGAGGAATGCTGATGTCGCGTTTGTATGAGGTGATGTTCATCGTCCGGCCGGATATGGCCGAAGAGGAGATCGACAAGCTGATCGCCGGTTTTTCTTCCACCGTAACGGCCGGCGGCGGAGCGGTCAAATCGGCGGAAAAGATGGGGCGCCGCAAGCTGGCCTACCTGGTGCGCAAATTTGCTGACGGCAATTACGTGCTGCTGACCATCAATGCTAACGGCGCAGCAGTGATGGAACTGGAGCGCCGTCTGCGCGTTACCGAGCCGGTGATCAAGTTTCTCACCGTGCGCATGGACGAGGAAGAGAAAAGACTGGCCAAGGTGAAGGCTCTGCGCGGTGTGCGCAAGCAAGCGAACGCCGCGCCGGTTGGCGAAGGGGCAGGCGCGGCTCCGGTAAGCGGCGAGCCGGCTCACGCCAGCGCCTGACGAAGACGCCCAAATTGCCGCGGCCGGCTTAAGAGCACTGCCACCCGGCTTCATCCACTGTTTCGCCGCGTTTCGGCGCTGGCGGGACCAAAAACCATGGAAGAGGAAACACGATGTCTGAAGAAACTCAAGCCAAGGCGGCGGAAGCCAGCGCACCGGCTGCTCCTCAAGCCGCGTCCGGACCGGCGCAGGGTTCCGGTTCCCACGCGAACGGCCCTCGCCCCGGAGGCGGGCCGGGCGGCCGCGGCAAATTTTTCCGCCGCAAGAAAGTGTGCAAGTTCTGCACCGAAAAGATCGACGCGATTTCTTACCGCGACGTGCGCCTGTTGCAGCAGTTCGTGGCCGAGCGCGGCAAGATCGTGCCGCGGCGGCTCACCGGCGTCTGCACCACGCACCAGCGCCGCCTGACCCGCGCTATCAAGCAGGCCCGCAATATCGCTCTGCTGCCCTTTGCCGCGCGCCACTAAGGCGGACTGGAGAATATGGGCTTTCGCCGCTAGGTCTTGGAGCGCATGAATTCGTTCCTTTGAGTTCGTGCTTTCCCAGGTCCAAAGGGGACCTGGGAAAGCAGGATGGCTCAAACCAAGCGGTCAGAGACTTAGGGTAGAAGGCCGCAGTCTTTACGGTGTGAAATCCTAAGCGGGGCGCGCAAGGCGCGGCGAGCGAAGGAACTGCGGCTGCTTTTTCATTGCGTGTGCGGCGCCACGGTTCGACCGGCCCAAGGGTCTGGCCGCGCACGAAACAGATTCGGAGAATTTTCATGGAAGTAATTCTGAAAGAAGACGTCATCAACCTCGGCCATCGCGGCGACGTTGTAAAGGTAGCCGACGGCTATGGCCGCAACTATCTGCTGCCCCGCAAGCTGGCGCTGCAGGCGACCGAAAATAACAAGGCCGTCATCGAGCAAATGAAGGCCGCGGCTGCGCGCCGCGCCGCCACGGAAAAGGCGCAAGCCGAAGAGCTCGCCGTGAAACTCGAGCCGCTGGCGCTCTGCTTTACGCGCAAAGCCGGCGACCAGGGGCATCTCTTCGGCTCGGTCACCTCGGCCGACATCGCCGCGGAGCTGGCTGGGCAGGGCTTCGAGATTGACCGCCGCAAAATTGCGCTCAACGAGCCGTTGAAGAGCCTGGGCGAGTTCACCGTGCCCATCAGGCTTTTCCGCGAGGTTACCGCGCGTGTGAAGGTGAAGGTGCAGGCCGAAGCAGCCGAAGAAGCTGAAGCTGAGCAGCCCGCATCCGCTGAGCCGGCCGCCGAGGAGCCAGCCGCCGGATAGCAAGCCCGGGCAGGGCAGATGGCAGCGCGCCGGACCATGCGCTCCGGCAGCCGCTTTTCCCTGCCCTCGATTCCCCACGGCCCACGCCATCCCATTGGGAGCCGGAGCCGGTTGCCATGTGTTCCGTTACCGCCGGGGTCCTAGACGAACATATCTTTGTCTTCGGGGAGGTGGGTTGGCTGCGGCTGAGCCGGCGGCTCCGGGGTGCGCAGCGATTCGACGACGGCGCGAACGGAGGCCAGCAAGGCGGAGAGCTGGCGCATAGGTTTGGCGACGGCATCGGTCATGAAGGCGCTGGCGCGGTCGATGGCATCGAGAACAGTAGACGTCATGGCGTCTACGCGGCCGGCCTGGCGGCGCAGACGCTCCAAAACCTCCGCGGCCGAGGACTGCACGTCAGCGGCTTGCGAGCGCAACCCGTGGGCCAGGGCGGACAGGTCCCCGGCGGCTGCTTCAATTTTGGGCGCAACATGCACAAAAAGTTCCCGCGCGTTATGGATGATGGGCATCAGCTCAGTGCGTAAATCCTCCACGTCCTCGCGTATGGAACGCGCCTGCTTGCGCACGACGATGAGGATGGCCAACAGAAAGATGGTTTGGAGCGACAGGGCCAGCGCGACTGCGGCGACGATGATTAACTGAACGGTCTGAGGGTCGAAATTCGGCATGAAAGCGATCTCAATGATCTTGCGCAAGTACCCCTTGGATCTGTGCTAACACAATGATGTGCGCCCCCGGCGGCGGAGATTACGTTCTGTCCGGAAACCACTCCCGGCTAACCTTCCGCGGCGCGCATACATTTCCACAATAGACGGTTACAGCGCGCAAGCTAGCGCAGATTTGCGGGCTTAGGCGTGGCCGGCAGATCAATATTCCTGAGTCTCGGTTACGCCGGCAGACGACTTGTAAGCCTGACGGCCGGCGTCAATGGCCGCGGTCACGCGGTCTGTCTGCTCACTGACTAGGTTCTTGCCGCGTTCCACAAACTCTTCCCACTGCGCCCGGCCGCGATCCACGGCCTCACGGCCGCGCTCGACGTATTCGTTCAGTTGTTCCTTGCCCTTGTCGACCAGGACGCTCATCCCTTCGGCGGCCTTCCTGGTGCGCGCGCGCAGATATTCCGTGCCTTCGCGGGCGCTGTTTGCCAGGTCGTCACGGGTTTCACGTCCGCTCTTGGGAGCATACAGAATGCCCACTAAGGCGCCGACACCTAATCCCGCCAGAAACCAGGCCAGTCCGTACGATTTGTTGTCCTCTGCCATGACGAAATTCTCCTTTCGTTAAGCCTAAAGGATGCCTGAGCGTAGCAAAAACCAGCGCCCTCCGCAAATTGCTCACTCCTCCCCAGATCATCGCGCGATACGCGCCAGTCCGGCGGCTTTGCCCGGTCCTCCTGGCGATGAAGACGCCGAACCGCCGTCTCAGGGTAGGCATGAGGCGATTCCGCTGGGGGGCTTTTCTCACTCCCACCCTCCGCGGTTGCGGGATCCAATCGCTATTTGCAGTATAACCGTGCCTGGGTCCGTTGTTGTTACCCCCGGCGAGAGATTGGTAACGCCTAAGTGGGAATGCGCCGCGCCTCAGCGTCCCGGCCACTCTTCAACGGTAATGCCCAGGCCGTTGAGCTGGCCGATGACGGCTGCGGCGTTGCGGCGCACTGTAGGCCGGTCCTGGGGACGCGCGGCTGGCGACTGCGCCACCGCGATCACGCGGCCGTAGGGCCAAGCGATGGCGGGAATCGCGGCCACCGCCCGGCCCAGGTCGGAGAGGCGCAGTTGCATCTCCTGGCGGCGGGCATTGGCCGGCCGAAGGAAGGTTCCCTCGCCCATGCTGCTGGGGTTAACGTCGGCCAGAGTGATGCGCAGCGTGAGCATATCCGGCCCCACCACGATAAAGGGATTGGCCCACGCCCAAGGATCGGTCACATCCACGTACAGGCTCTTGGTGGGCAAAGGGATCGCGGCCAGCTCGGCCCGCTCTTGGCCGCGTTTGGCGGCTGTAGCCTGAGCCTGATCCTCGGCGTTCTTAGCTTTCTGTGCTACGCCTCCGGCGGCCTGCTCTGCCTTGCGGCAGGCGGACAGTGTAAGGAGTAAAAACAGGGCCAGAACCCAAAATCCCTTGGTTCGGAGGGGGGCAGTCACAGGGAAAGAATAGCAGTAAAAGCGCGGGAAATTAAGGCGCTTTCTGTCTCCGGAGAACCGGCGCGCAGCCCAAGCCGCGGCGGCCGGGGGCAAAGCCGGCGCAACCGCGAGGAGCGGATGCTACTTTGCAATCAGCGCGCGGGCGATTGAGTCTAGCACGCCGTTGAGGAAGTTCAGAGATTCGGGAGCCGAGTAGCGGCGGCCAATTTCCAGGGCCTCATTGATGACGATGGGGAAGGGCGTGGACTTGAAGGCGATCATCTCAGCAACCGCGGCACGCAGCAGGTTACGATCCACAGCCGACATGCGCTCCAAGCGCCAATGCTGGGAGTGGGCGGAGATGAGCTCATCGATCATTTCCTGGCGGGTTTGCGCGGCCTGGAACAGATCCTCCGCGAAGGCGTGAGCCGCGGCGTCAACTTCGCCTCCGGCCTTCCAGAAGGTGGCGCGAACCTGATCGGGTGTCTGGCGGCCGATGTCGGCCTGAAAGAGCATCTGCATGGCCAGTTCGCGCCCTTTGCGGCGTGGTCCGGAGCTCAAGCCGGGCCGCCTTGCGCGAGCTTCTTGCCCAAGCTGGCCATCTCGATGGCCGCCGCTGCGGCCTCGAAGCCCTTGTTGCCGCCTTTGAGGCCGGCGCGGTTGAGGGCCTGCTCCAGGGTTTCGCAGGTGAGCACGCCAAAGCTGTGGGGAATGCCGGTCTCCTGCTGCGACTGGCCGATGCCGCGCGCGACCTCGTTGTAGATGGCCTCATAGTGGGCGGTTTCGCCGCGCAGCAGGCAGCCGAGCGTGATGATGGCGTCCACGCGGCCGGATTGGGCACAGACGCGGGCAGCGGCCGGAATCTCCCATGCTCCGGGCACGCGCACAATCTCAATATCGGCGCGGGCGGCGCCGCTGCGCAGCAGCGCGTCCAGTGCGCCCTCAAGCAGCCGGTCGGTCACCACGGCGTTCCAGCGCGAGACGACGATGGCAAACCTCATGCCCGCGGCCGAAAGATCCCCTTCGACAGCAAGCGGCTTGCTCTTCAGCGGGTCGGTCCAGGCCCAAAAACTGAATGCGAAACCCGGCTCGGGTTCGACGGTAAAGATGTGCGATTTCCAGTGCGTTTCCCGGATCGGCCCGAGACCGGCGAGGGCCGCCTCATCCCCTTGCGCGCGCAGCCAAGCCTCAGCGGCCTGGTGCGCGGCGTCGAGAGAGGTGACTTCAACCAATACATCGGCTGCGGACGGCAGCTCGCCATCCACAAATTCAAGGTTGCCGAGCGGAGCCAGAAACGAAGCTCCGCGGCTACCCTCCTCCTGCCATCCCTTGCCGGGCGTAAAGCCCAGCGCAGCAAAAAAGCCGCTCAGGCGGTCATAGGCTGCCCGGCTGCCGGCGCGGCGCAGAAAGGAGATGCCCTTAATCATGGTTTGATTTTAACGTGCGCCGGAAGCCGGCCTGAAGGCAAAGGCCAGGCGGGGCCGGCGTATAGCAGTTTACGGCGATTTCAGAAGTGGTGTAGTTCTGTTGAGATTGATTCTCAGGCCGCCACACCTCAAGGTCCCACCCCAACGGCCAAGAGCCGCCACTGAGGTGAAACCAGCAGGGAGCGGCGACCCCGCAATCTCTTTGCCGCTTCCCACTTTTCCTAAACCGGCGCAACTGCTTGCGCCGGATGAAGCCGCTCTACGTGACTGGCCGTGGTTTGACCGCGATGGCAGTAGCCGGAACTACGGTTCCGCTGCCTGAAAAAATGCAGCCAGCATCGTTGCCGCCTTGGGAAACCGGCGTACACGCCGGCAGATTGGGGCTGACCTGTTTGGTATCGGTGGGCGCCGACGTGGAAGTGATGGTGTTGGGAATGCTGATGAAGTGAACCTCATTGTCGCCCGCCGTGGAAACGAGGAAGTAGCTGTTGTCGGGGCTGAAGGCGCCAACTAAGGGCGCGGTGATGTTCGCGCTGCCGGAAAGCGTGACATAATTCAGCGTGCCTGCGGCGCCGGCAGCGCCGGGCACATAGTATGGGAGCAAGGCACCGGACGTGGAGCCGGTATAAGTGATGAAGGCCAGGGGAGTACCCTGCGTCTGGCCGGCGGCCACCGGCGTGGCGCCGGCCACCACTTGATTCACAGCGGTCGCATCGACGCTGGTGACCGGCGTCTGAGTGTAGCTGCTCTTGATGAAGAGCGGCGTAAGCGTTTGCACCTGGCTGGCGCCGGAGCCGGTGGTGGTGACTGGGCACTCCGCAGGAGTTATGACGCCGCTGGCCTGGTTCACGCCGGGAATCGTGACGTCAATATCGCTGAGCGTGATTCCGCCCCCGGTCATCCACTCCGCGCTCAGGATGTGTTTGCCGTCGAAGGTGGCCGACAAAGCATCGCTCTGGACGGATTCCGAATCGCCCTGCGGATAAAACGTCATACTGGCGGTGTTTCCGACTGTCCCCGCGGGGCACCAGGTGTGGGCTATCGTGGGATCGCCCCGCAGGTAGGCGCCCACGCCGGGAATGGTGATAGCCGGGGTTTGGGTGAGAATCGGAGGCGCCACGTTGGGCTGCATTGAGCAAGAGGGTTCCGCATCGGGCGGCAGCGGGCTCGGCGGCAGCGCGTAGGTGCTCCAGCCGGTAGCCTCGTTATAGACGTAGAGGGTGTCTGTGTGGCCTGTAATCAGTTGCGTAGGGCATCCCGGCGGGGTGTTCAGGTTGGCGTTGTCGGTAATGTAGAGGGTCTGTGAGTCCGGGGTCCACATCGCCGCGTTGCCCATGCCGGGAAATGTGGAATAGGCGTTGGTAGAAGTGTTGTAGAGATAAAAGAGATGGCGCTCCTGGTCGTTAATCAACGCCTGTGCGCCGTTGGGCGAGACGGCCAGCACTATGCCGGGAACCGAGGGGTTGGGTGTGACCAGGGAATCGGTGGAAGTGTTGTAAGCCATCAACTCCCGAGGGGAACCAAAAAAGATTGTGGTGCCGGTTTGGGCCATCACCATCGAGTTGGGGACGTAAGGCAGGCGGACGGTGGAACCAAGCGTGCCGGTAAGCAGCTCGTAAGGGACGAAATACCGCGATTGGCCCGGAGCCGAGAAGTAAACGTAGTCGCTGGCCGTGCCGGGAACGGTGATGTCCACAGGATTGGAGGAGATGGATAAGCCGGTGCCATTCAAGCCAAATTCATTGATGGGGGCGGGATTACAGGCCGTCGGTTCGCAGATGGCATTGACCGCGGCCACGCCGGGAGAACTGGTAGTGATGGTTCCACCGGCGGATGTGATGTCAATCGGGTTCGTGGACTGGTAGGCGAGCGCAAGGCCGGTGATGGGGTTTCCGTTGGTATCCAGAACGGTCGTAGTCAGGTTCTGGGGTGTGCCTTGGGCAATGGTGCCCGAGGTTGCCCCGTTGGCCAGGGTCACGCTGATCGATTGCGGCGGGCAGGTGGAAAAGTAGCCGGCCGCGGCGCCCGTGCTGGCGATCGAAGCCGTGATGGCGGTGGTGCCAGGCTCCTTGGCGGTGATTTGGTTGTTGACGGCATTGATGGTGGCCACAGCAGGCGTGCCCACGTTGAAGGCCAGCGTGCCAATGACCTGCGAACAATCGGGAACCGTGCTCGAATTGGGGGCGCAGAGCAAGGTCTGCACACCATTCAGGTCGTAGTAGGCATCGGCGTCGAGCTGCGCCGTTTGGCCTTGAGAAAGACACGTGGATGGTCCGACCAGCGATACCGAGGTGATGGTGGGATGGACCCATACCTCGACAGGATTGGAATCAACCCCTTGAGCAGTGACTGAGACATAGGCGACGCCGTAGGGGTGGCCGCCGGTCGAGGGCAGCGGATTGGGAGCATTGCAGTACGTGTAGTCGGCGATGCCCCCGCCGGTATTACGATTCCATGTGCCCGCGCAGATTTGGCCCGTAGGCGAAATATCCACCAACTGGTTGTTGGTGGTTGCCCAGGCTATCCCGTTTGTGCCCACACTGATGGTGCTGCCCTTACAGTTTAGGATCGTCGGCGCGCTCATGGTTGCGGTCTGCCCGTAGGCCAGCGAAATGCCGGAGAGCTCCGGTTGCAAAATGATGGAGTCCACATTGGAAAGGGTTAGTCCGTACCCGTGGCCGTTACAGGTGTTGGCTGCCGGATTGCGCGTGCAGCCGGAGAACGATACTCCAACTGGAATGGCCAACATCAACAAGCAAACAAGCGTCAAAAACCGCCGCATGAATCCTCCCCGCTCTGCTCAGGCACCCGCGGAACGGTCGTTCCGAATCTGTTGGGAAATTGCCTTAGGATGCAACACCCGCATCTACGCCTATGAGCGGCCTGAACCGGGTGGGCATAGCCCAAACCAAATCTTCCGGCGGCGCGCCTGCAAGGCTGCCGGAAGCGGCCCAAGCTGTCAAAGGCTCCAAGATGAAAGTGTATCAGGCCAGGGGCCGTCCGCGGCCACGAGCGAAGTTGAATCGAATCCCAGGGGAAGAGACTGCGGCAGCGGCGCCCGGCGAGTAAAGGTGCCGTGGTTATCTCACGGCATGTAATGGGCAAACCATTCGGCGGCGCGTTCCAAAACGTCGCGGTTGTCCGCGGCACTGACGAAGCCGTGGCCCTCGTGAGCGTAGACAACCAGCTCGGTCGGCACGTGCAGGTCCCGCAACGCATGCCAGAACTCAAACGACTGCGGCGCCGGGCATTCTCCGTCCCGGCTGCCCACCACCACGAGCGTGGGCGTGTGCGCCCGCTTGATGAAATTGATCGCCGAGCTTTTGGCGTAGATCGCAGGATCGTCGTAGACCGGGGCGCCGAAGTACGGAATCATCCACTGATCGATGGAGTTTTCACCGTAGTAGCTGAGCCAATCGGAGATGCCGGCGCCGGCTACAGCGGCCTTGAAGCGCTGGGTTTGGGTGACGGCGAACATGGTCATGAATCCGCCGTAGCTCCAGCCGGTCAGGCCCACACGGCGGGGATCGATAGGATATTTTGCCTCCACGGCGTCCACGCCCGCCAGAATATCGCGCAGGTCGCCGTAGCCGAAGTCCTTGCGGTTGGCCTGGGTAAACGCCTCGCCCTGCCCGTAGCTGCCGCGCGGATTGGGCTGCAGCACGAAATAGCCCAGCGCCGAGAATGCCGAGGGACTCAGGCTGCCGCCCGCGCCCCAGTACGGAATCACCGCTGCGGCCGGCCCGCCATGAACCTCGACGATGAGCGGATACTGGTGAGATGGATTGTAGCCTTTGGGCAGCGTCAGCCAGCCCTGCACGTTGAAGCCCTCATTTTTCCAGCTAACCGAGACGGATTTGCCCCACGCTGGCACAACTCCGCGGTTGATATGGGTGAGCTGGATCAAGCCGGCGGATGCGCCCGCCGCGCCGGCTGTAATTTTCGCGCCCGGCCGTGCGGCGTAGATCTCCGGCGGGCGGTCGAGGGTGCTGGCCGTAAACACAAAAAGCGAGCGACCCGCCGTACTGGAAAGGCTGAGCTCTAAACGTCCATCGCCCACCGCACCGGGAAAGCTGAATACCGTGCCGCCGGGGGTGGCGGAAACATCGGGCCCGGCGGGATTGCCGCCGAGCGCCAGCCGGAATAGCCGGCAATCGCCGCCGGCGATCTCATCCACATAAAGATGCCGGTTGCCATCCCACGTGATCCACGCCGGCGTGGATCGCCGTTGCGGCGTGAGATCGTGCGGCCGTCCGCCTCCAGCGGGAACGATCCACACGTCGCCGCCGGTCACTCCCTGGTCGCTCATCAATCCGCCGATGAAGGCAATCTCTTTCCCGTCCGGCGACCAGCGCGGCACGGCGATCTGCAATCCGTGCAGCGGGCCGGAGATGGCGCTGGGGTCGAGAATGGCGTGGGGAGAAAAACAATCGCCTTGCGCCCAAGCGGAACAAGCCCCATCTTCCCCGGCTGGCTCAGGCGGGTTAACCACACGCTGCGTGTAGAGCTTGGCAATCCACCAATTATTCTCGCCGGGCGGTCTGGCGGCGATGTAAGCCAGCGATTTCGAGTCCGGCGACCAGTCGAACTCGTAGACGTGCAAATACGCAGGCGTAAGAAAAGTGGGCGGCTGCGGCTGGGCCGCGTTCACCCCCACCGCGGCCACGCGCTGTACCTCAAGGTCGGTTTTGCCGATGACGCCGGAAGGCGGCCTCTGTGCGGCCAGCGCGCCGGCGGGACGTTTCACGCCCTCCACATAGAGAAATGCCACGCGGGTTCCGCCGGGCGAAAACGCCGGATCGTGCACGTACCCGTTCAGTTCTGTAAGGCGGCGCGCGGGAGTGCCGTCGAGCCGCGAAAGGTACAGGTCTTCCTGACCGCCAGGATCCGCGCAGTCGGACAAAAATGCCAACGCCTGGGAATCCGGCGACCACGCAATCTGGCCCTCCTCGCATGGCTCGCCCCGCTCCTGAGCAGCAGTCACCGGCCGGCTCTCGCTCAGGCGGTTCAGCGGGGCCGTCAGAATCTCCGCTTCTCCATGCGACCCTTCGATCCATGCCAACCGCTTGCCGTCGGGAGAGATGGCAACCTGGCCGAGAAACCGTCCCCGGTTGAGGCTGCGCAGCACCTCTGCGATGTGAGCCGCGGCCGGAGTTGCGGCCTGATGCGAGACCTGATTTTGGGGCTCGGAATAGCCAAAGACCGGACAGAAAAGCAACGCCACGCATGCCAGGGATGCGGCGCCAACCAGCGCGCAGCGTGAATACCAACTCATAGGAGAGATGCTATCAGAGCACAAGGCCCGGCCCCGGCCAGCCATGGCTCTGCAAACGCTGCACACCGCGGGCGCGCGCAGGCGGAGGGCTCCATCGAATTTCAAGAAACGCGGTTCCAGCCAATCGCATCTCGGGCCGGCCCGCGCGCCGCGCCTTTACAATAGAAGAGCCGGTTGATCCAAATCTTTCTCTAGGAACCAAATGATCCACTTTTCCGGCCTGCCTGTTTTCGTGGACTGGCGCGGGGTCTGGCTCATTGTCGCGGCTTTTCTGGCCGGGGCGTTGAACGCCGTGGCCGGGGGCGGATCCTTTTTGTCGTTTCCCGCCCTGCTGAGCATGAAAATCCTGCCCGTACAGGCCAACGCCACGAACACGATAGCTATCTGGCCCGGTCAGCTCACCTCCATTGCGGCCTACCGCGACGATGTGCGCAAGAACTTTCGCATCGCCTGGCCCATGGGCCTGGCCGGCCTGCTGGGCGGCACCACGGGAGCCGTAATCCTGCTGAACACTCCGCAGACGACCTTTTTGCACTTGGTGCCGTGGCTGCTGCTCGGAGCCTCATCTATTTTCGCCGTCAGCGGCCCGGTTTCGCGCGGTCTCGAACGCCTGAACCAGACGCGGCGTCAGGAGGCGATGGCCGGCCGCATCCATGCGCCGCGCCGCCTGCCGCTCTTCTTCGCCACTCTGGCAGTTGCGTTTTACATGGGCTACTTCGGCGCCGGCGCCGGCTTTCTGATGATGACTCTGCTGGCGCTCTTCGGCTATCAGGACATCCACACCATCAACGCCCTCAAGGTGCTGGCTAATTTGGCTGCGAACGGCATCGCCTTCCTCATCTTCGTGGTGGACGGGCAGGTGATATGGCGCTACGGATTGCTGGCCATGCTGGCCTGCGCCATTGGGGGCTACGCCTCGGCCAGCCAGGCGCACCGCGTTTCTCAGCCTATATTGCGCACCATCGTGGTCCTCATCGGTCTTTCCATGGCCGGCTGGTTCTTCTGGACCAATCCATAAGGAATACCCCGAATGGGTTCCCCGCCGGAGGCTCGCGGGAGTGTCCTTTTTCCTGGCCGCGCATCTAAAATGTGTGTAAGCACGTATGTAAGCCGATCTTCCCATCGCAAAGCCGGGAAAAGTAATCTGCGCCCACTCCGGAGCTGCACTTGGCCGGAAAAGCCAGCCGTGCGAAGGCAAGAGAGGGCGCATTGTTCCCGGTTTTTTGCAGGGTTCCCATGGAGTGAAGATTGCGGACCACCGATGTTCTCAAGTCCTGGGGTAAGGTGCTAGCGGGCTATACTCCAATGCTCTCGATTGAAATCACCCGCGAGTGCCCGCTGCACTGCCCCGGCTGCTACGCATACGGCCAAGATCACCTGGGCGGCGAAGTAACGCTGCGCGATCTCAGCGACAAGCGCGGCGAAGCACTGGTCAGCGGCGTGCTGGACCTGGTTCACCTCCACAAGCCCCTGCACGTGACGCTGGTGGGCGGCGAACCCATGCTGCGCCATCGTGAATTGAGCCGCATTTTGCCCCAGATCACCGCCCGCGGCATCCACGCCATGGTCGTCACCAGCGGCATCATCCCCATTCCCATGGAATGGATGAGCCTGCCCAGCTTTACCGCGGCCATCTCCATCGACGGGCTGCCTGAGCACCACAACGTGCGCCGCCATCCCGCTACTTACGAGCGCATCCTGGCCAACATCGCCGGCCGCCGCGTCAACGTCCATTGGACCATCACCGCGCAGATGCTCGCGCGCGCCGGCTATCTGGAGGAGTACGTGCGCTTTTGGAGCGCTCGCCCCGAGGTGAGCAACATCTGGGTCAGCCTCTACTCGCCGCAGCGCGGCGAGCAGAGCGCCGAACGCCTCACCGCCGCGCAGCGCCGCCAGGTAACCAGCGAGTTGCCCCGCCTGCGCGCGCTCTATCCCAAGCTGCTCACGGGCGCAGGCTACGCGCAAGCCCTGCTCCATCCGCCCGCTTCCCCGCGCCATTGCACCTTCTCGCGCCTCTCCAAAAACTACTCCGCCGATCTTGCCACCCGCGTCGAGCCCTGCGTCTTTGGCGGCGATCCCGACTGTTCCCAATGCGGCTGCTCGGCCAGCGCCGCCGCCCATTGGATCAACGAAATGCGCCTCGCCGGCCCGCTCAAAGCCAAGCACATACTGCACGGCTCCATGTGGATCGGCAACGTGATGGCTCGCCTCCAGCGCGCCGCCCTGCCCGCCTGGCGCCAACGCGAGCAGCCAACGCCGCAAACAGCTCCGGAACTCGTGCAGATTTCCATGGATTAGACGGACTGCTCACCAGCCGTCACGCGGCAAGACGCGGAAGCGGGCAATGAAGCTTTGGCTGCGGTTTTCAATCGCCGAAGTCTAGCGCCGGTCTCCAAACCGGCTGTTGTGCCGGGTCTCCTGATCCACGCAGCGCGTCCTTGGCGTGCAAATTCCTATAACCAGACCAGGTTCCTGCGCAAATTTCTGCTGTACTTCACGCAGCTTTCGCGGTAGAAAGGAAAAAGGGTATCAGGAAGCTGTACGGGGGCGAATCCGGCGCTTGGCGCGGTCGCTATTTCCACGCTCGCTGCGGACGCCGCTGAATGGGAACCTGGGGTCTGAAGAGTGAAGAACGTGGCGCAACTTGGGTTGAGGATGGGAGCCGTTCCGTGGGAACCGTTTCCTCACCTGCAAGCCGCTTCCCAGACTTCCCTGCTGCACCGCTCTGGTGTGCGCCGTACAGCATCCGCGCTCCTGTCCCGCCTCGCCGGCGCCTTGCCGGGAAGATGGCTGCGGAGACCGGCACGGCACAAGGATTGCGAGCGACAGGCGGAAGAGGCGGAGATGCTGCACGCCGTGGTGGCCAACCTGCCGGACTTGATCTATGTGAAAGATACGCAGAGCCGTTTTCTACTGGCCAACCAGGCCACGGCCTTCGCGATGGGCGCCGCCAGTAGCCAGGATTTGCTGGGAAAAACGGACTTCGACTTCTATCCGCGGGAACTGGCTCAAGGCTTCTTCGACGACGAGCAAAAGGTCATTCGCACCGGGCAGCCCCTGGTGAGCCAGGACGAACACCTGAAGGAAACTGGCGAACAGACGCGCTGGATTTTGACCACTAAGGTTCCGTTCACCGGCGCCGACGGCCGCATCCTTGGCGTGATTGGAATCGGGCGCGATATTACCGCGCGCAAGAATTTGGAAACCGAGCTCGGCAAGGCACAGAAAGAACTGGAGTTCAAGGCCACGCACGACAGCCTGACGGGGCTGCTGAACCGGGGCGCAATCGTGGAAATGCTGGAGCGCGAGTTTGCGCGCGGTGCGCGCATGTGCAGCCAGACGGCTGTGCTGCTCGGCGACCTGGATCACTTCAAGGATGTGAACGACACCTACGGCCACCAGGTGGGCGACGAGGTGCTGTGCGAAACCGCCCGTCGGCTTACGCACACGGTGCGTCCCTACGATCTGGTGGGCCGTTACGGCGGCGAGGAGTTCCTCGTCATCCTGCCTAATTGCGCAGGGCCGGATGCGCTGGTTCGGGCCGACCAGTTGCGCAAGACGATCTCAGCCACGCCCATGGTTACCGCCCGCGGCCCGGTTTCGCTGACCATCAGTTTCGGTGTGCTGGCCGTCGATGGCCTGGGAAGCCGGATGCTGGAACGGATGCTGCACGAGGCGGACATCGCCCTCTATGCGGCCAAAGCCGCTGGGCGCAACCAGTGCAAGATGGCTGGCCCCGTGCTATGACGAAGGCCGTTTGAAGCCCCCTATCGGATCGCTCGCCCTCGATGGTACGGCGTGGCGGATTCGCCGGCGCAGATTTCCGATCGTTGACGCCGCGGGGCAGCGGCGCGAAAAAACTGTAGATCAACTTTTCATCTCCATGCTACACTTGCCCGTTCACTTTTAGAGGGTATTCCCATGCGGCTTCGTATCGTCTTCTGCCGCGCGGCGCTCTGCTTGCTCAGCGCGACGCCGGTCTTTGCACAGGTTGAATTCCAGCCGCCCACCCAGGCGGAGTTAAAGATGACCTCCGACCCCAGCGCCCCTGGGGCGGACGCGGAGTACCTCTATTACCAGGAGATCGACGACGACGCGGCGCACAGCCAGAACTACTACGCGGAGATCAAAGTGTTTACCGAAAAAGGCAGGGATGCGGCCACGGTGCAGCTTCCCTATCTGGGAGGCGAGTTCTCCATCGGCAGCATCAGCGGACGAACCATCCATCCGGATGGAACCGTGGTTCCGCTGAACGTCAAACCGGAGAATCTGCTGGTTGTCAAGGTTGGACGCGCGCAGATTGAACGTAAGGTTTTCACTCTGCCCAGCGTGACGGTGGGCAGCATTTTGCAGTATGCATTCCAACTGCGCTTCGATCTCCAGTACAACTGGCACTTGGCCCCGGAGTGGCAGGTGCAACAAAAGTACTTTGTCCGTAAGGCCCATTTCCAGTTCGCACCCACCGGTTTGCTGAATCTGGCGTGGTGGCCCCATCTGCCGCCGGGCGCGAGTGTCAAGACCTACTCGCGCGGCCTTTTTACCTTAGATCTGACAGACATTCCGTCCATCCCCGACGAGGCGTGGATGCCGCCTATCAACAGCTTCCTCTACAAAGTGTGGTTCTATTACACGCAGGCCGGCGCCCCCCTCAACGCGAACGACTTCTGGAAGGCCGAAGCCACGGGCTGGTCCAAAGACGTGGATCGTTTTGCGAAGCCGACCAAGACCATCCGCACGGCGGTGAAGGGACTGGTTTCGCCCTCTGACAGCGATCTGGTCAAGGCGCAAAAGCTCTATGCCGCTGTCGAGGCGCTGAACAACACCGATTACTCGCGGACCAAAACGGAATCGGAGCGCCGGCAGTTGAAGCTCAAGAATATCAACCGCGCTCAAGACACCTGGACGCAGAAAAGCGGGTCCAGCAACGATATTGCGCTGCTCTATCTGTCCATGCTGCGCGCCGCGGGGCTGACGGCCTACGGGATAAAAGTAGTGGATCGCGCAGAGGGCGTCTTCGATCCCTCCTATATGTCTTTTCACCAGCTCGACCGGGCGCTGGTGATTCTAAGCGCGGGAGGAAAGGAAATCCTGCTCGATCCCGGCGAAAAGATGTGCCCCTTCGGGACCGTCAGTTGGAGGCATTCAGACGCCGTGGGTTTCCGGCAGACCGCCAAAGGGCCGGTCCGGGCCGTCACGCCTACCCAGGTCTTCGGGGCGAACATCCGGCGGAGCACGGGCGACCTGTATGTGGACGATCAGGGAGGGATCACCGGATCCCTTGAGATCGTGATGACCGGCCAGCAAGCCCTCTACTGGCGGCAAAGGGCGCTTGAAACCGATGCCAACGAATTGAAGAATCAGTTTGACCGGGAGTTAGGGGCGATGGCGCCCAAAGGTGTGGAGGCGCACGTCGATCACTTTCTGGGAGTGGACCAGCCGGACAGTCTCCTGATGGCTGTGGTCAAAGTGAAGGGAACGTTGGGCACGAGAAACGGCAAGCTCCTCATCCTGCCCGCCTTCTTCTTTCAGACCCGCGAGCAGGAGCCGTTTGTCAACCAGGGGAAGCGGCTGGAGCCTGTGGACATGGAATACGGCGATCAGAATACCGAGCAGTTGACCTATCACCTTCCGGCGGGAATGACGGTGGAAGGCGCGCCGCGGGATGACAACATTTCCTGGCCTGGCCAAGCAATCTACATTACCAAGACCCAATCCAGTCCAGGGCAGATCATTGTGGCGCGCGTTCTGGCTCGCGCCTTCACTGAGGTCAAGCCGGACGCATACCCTGACCTGCGCGGGTTTTACCAGAAGGTTGCCGCTGCCGACCAGCAGGATATTGTGCTCAAAACAGCGCCGGCGGCGAAGGGTAACTGATGCGCATGCGGACTCCGGCTTCCTCTTTCCTTTGCGCAGCGGTCTGGCTGGGCGCTGGGTTTTTAGGACTGGCATCCGTGGCCGCAGCGAAAGAGCATGCGCCGCAATGGGCGCTCGAGGCCGCGCAAACGCCTACGCCGCCGCACGCCGGCAACGCATCCGCGGTCGTGCTCTCAGACGCATACGTGATTACGGTGGACCGCGATAATCACGCCGTCGAGCAGGAGCGTTACGCGGTGCGCATCCTCCAGCCGGAGGGGCGGAGCTACGCGGATTGCGAGGCCGAGTACGACACCGATGAAAAGCTGGATTCATTCCGCTCCTGGACCATCACTCCCGGCGGGCGCCAGTTGCAGGCCATGAAGACGGATTTCAGTGATCTTGGCGTCTACGATGCGCCCATCCTGCAATTCACCGCGCGCGTCCGCACGCTGAATCCACCCGGCGACGATCCCGGCTCGGTGGTAGTGTGCGAAACCGAGCGGCATCTGCCTCCCTATATGAACTCGGAGACCTGGCAGATTCAGCAGTCTATTCCTGTGGTGGACGAATCCCTGGATCTGGTTCTTCCTGCCGGCGGCCATTTTTCCCAATCTTGGAGCCGGCATGCGCCGGTAGAGCCGGTGGAGGCAGGCCCCGATCATCTTCGCTGGGAGATCAGAAACATGCCCGCCCTGGACCTTGAAAACCTGCACGCGACTCCGCCCTGGGACGCTTTGGCGGCGCGCATGGATGTTATGTGGGGCAGCACCACCATCCAGGGAGCGGCCAACCAGTGGCGCGCCATCGGCGAGTGGCAGGAGCAGCTCGAAACTGGGCGCGCCGATCCCACACCGGAGATTACAGCCGCTGCGCAACAGCTCGTGGCCGGTGCGCCCGATTTCTACACCAAGCTGAGCCGGATCACCCAATACATCCAGAAAAACATCCGCTATTTCATCATCGAGAGAGGCATCGGCGGCTTCCAGCCACATTACGCAAGCGAAATCTTCCGCAACCGCTATGGCGACTGCAAGGATAAGACCACCTTGCTCATCGCCATGCTGAAAGCGGTGGGCATCCGCGCCTATTCTCTCTCCGTAGACAGCCAGCGCGGCGTCGTCAATCCCGCCGCTCCCTCGCTGTTGGCCAACCACATGGTTGCCGCCATTGAGATGCCGGAGGGGGAGAACGATCCGCGGCTGATGGCGCGGGTGAAGGCCGTCAGCGGCAAAACTCTGCTCATCTTCGATCCCACCGACGAGGAAACGCCCGTGGGACTGATCCGGGGGCAGTTGCAGGGAGCGTACGGCTATTTGGCCGACGGCGACGACAGCCAGGTCCTGGAGATGCCTGTGCTTCCGCCGGATTCGGCAGGCATCGACCGCACAGGCTCCTTCGTTCTCTCCGCGGACGGGTCGCTCAGCGGTTCAGACACCAGCGTCTACACCGGCAACTCCGCGGCCGGCGAACGCTACTTTCTCAGGGAGACCGCCCCCAAGGATGTGCGTCAGGAGTTGGAAACGTCCCTGAGCGCCGATCTTCCCGGTCTCACGCTGAAGGACTACGCCTTTCAACAGGCCAGCAGCCTGAACCAGCCGCTCACCCTCAGTCTTCACCTGGGCGCCGCCAATTACGCTCACAATGCCGGCCCGCTGATCCTGGTGCGTCCGCGCGTCTTCGGCAGCGACACGCGCACCGTGCCCGATGCGGCCCAGACCGCCAAGTACAGCTATCCCATCGAGATCGGCTACCCCGGCCGCTGGCGCACGAGCTTTGACATTACCTTGCCCCCCGGCTACGCCGCTATCGATACTCCCGATCCGGTCAATATCGACGTGGGCTTCGCCAGCTACCGCTCGTCAACCACAATCAAGGGAAACGTGCTCCACTACGAGCGCGAATATGTCGTGCGCCAGGTGGAGATTCCTGATTCGAAGGCCGCCGGCTTGCGCAAGCTCGAAGCGGCCATCGTTGAGGACGAACAGGGCGTAGCGGTGCTCAGGAAGCAATAACGGCGGACTTTGCATCGGAACGCGTTCCCGCTCATCCATTGAGTTATGAACTGCCCTCTTTTTTCTCCCTTTCCACTGCGGTCGGTGGAGTTTGCCAACCGCATCGGCGTTTCACCCATGTGCCAATACTCGTGTCAGGACGGATTCGCCACCGAATGGCACCTTGTCCACTTGGGCAGCCGCGCCCAGGGCGGCGCGGGCCTGGTGATGATGGAAGCCTCGGCTGTGCTGCCCGAAGGACGCATCTCGCCCCAGGATCATGGCATCTGGAAGGACGAGCACATTCCCGGCCTCGCGCGCATCGTCGAGTTCCTTCACGCGCAGGGCGCGCGAGCCGGCATTCAACTGGCCCACGCCGGACGCAAGGGCAGCACCGCATCGCCCTTTGCCGGCGACGGATGGCTGGCGCCCAAGGACGGCGGCTGGCAGCCGGTGGCCCCGAGCGAGCTGGCCTTTGCGCCGAATTACGCCGTGCCCAGGGCGCTCGACCAAGCCGGCATCGGCGCGGTAATCGACGGCTTTCGCCAGGCCGCGCGGCGCGCGCTCAAGGCCGGCTTCGACTTTGTGGAGATTCACGCCGCACACGGCTATCTGCTCCACGAGTTTCTATCACCGCTGGCCAACCGGCGCGGCGACAGCTACGGCGGCAGCTTTGAGAACCGTACCCGGCTGCTCCTGGAGGTCGCACAGGCCGTTCGCGCCGAGTGGCCTGCCCACCTGCCGCTTTTCGTCCGCATCTCGGCCACCGATTGGGCGGAGGGCGGCTGGACCGAGGACGAGTCGGTGCGTCTGGCGCGGCTATTGCGGGAGGTGGGCGTGGACCTGCTCGATGTCTCCTCCGGCGGCATGGTTCCCAACGCGCAGATTCCCGCCGCTCCCGGCTTTCAGGTTCCATTTGCCGCCCGCATCCGCCGCGAGGCGGGGATTGCCACGGCCGCCGTGGGCCTGATTACCGAACCTGCGCAGGCCAACGCCATCATCGCCGCGGGCGAAGCCGACCTGGTTCTGCTCGGCCGCCAGATGTTGCGCGATCCTTACTGGCCGCTCCACGCCGCCGCGGCGCTGGGCGCGGAGACAAGCTGGCCGGTGCAATACATGCGCGCCGCGCCGCCGGGGTCGCCGGTGCGCGCCGCCGTTGCCCGCCCTGAAAACGGCTGAGCAATGCCGCTGGCGAAAGCGGCATCGTTTTCGTCCGGTCAGCCTCACTTTTGTGCGGATCTCCAAAACAGGTTCTTCCGCACTTTTGATGAAGAACGGCAGGAAACAACAAAAAATACGTACAACCACCTCTCGCACACTAGATGAAAAATCAGCGAGCCGCAAGTCCGATAGATTCAACGCCAGCTTACCGCATTTTCTCCAGACTGGGAGCATCATCAAAATCGAGGAAGAACCCATCTCTGGAATATGCAGTACGGTCGGTAGTGCCCAGGTTTTATGGTTTGGCAGCGATAATTGCTGGCGAGTGCAAGCCGATATTGGCGGTTTCGATCCGGGCAAAGCCAGCGTCGAGCAACCACTGCGTATATTCGGCGAGCGTGTAAGTGCCGCCTTCATCGGTATTCACAAGCATATTCAGAGCAAACAACAGTGGAAAAAGCGGTCCAGTGCGATCATTGTTGGGAATCATATCCAGAATAACGATACGACCGCCGGATCGGAGCGCTCGATACAACCTGGTGAAGAGTTCGCGGGAAGAACCTTCACCTTCAGAATGTACAATGTTTCCCAGCAGTGCTAGGTCAAATCGACTCTCGCCCAGGTCCACTCGCTTCAGGTCTCCGGGAAGAAAATCATATTGATTTTCTACCCCGTGCTGATGCAAGAATTGCCGAGTTAACTCCAAAACCTTGGGAAAATCCAGTGCGGTTACGTGAGCTTTGGGGCAGGTTTCCGCCACAGCGATACCCCACACTCCCGAACCACATGCCACATCGAGCACCTGCAGATCATTGTCGGGATTGCCTAACTTGAGTTCTTGCGCTAAACGTCGTGCTGGCATGCGATTCGTTATATGCAGGCCTCGTACTAGCACGGGAAAGAATTCTTCTGCCTTTTCTCGCTGGTTGACGGCAGCAGAGGGTTTGCCTGTTCGAACGCATTCGGTTAGGTTGCTCCAGGCATCCCACAGTGATTCATTTTCCATGATGTAGCCCAAGTAATCCGGGTTCTCACGGACGAGGTAACGCTCAGAAAAAGGTGGGAGGGTATATTCTCCGTTGGTCTTGCTAAGTAGATCAAGCGACACCAGGGCATCAAGCAACATGCGCATACCGCGCTCCGAGGCTCCGGCAGAACGAGCAATTGCCGCCGCTGAACTGTTTCCTCCTGCAATGTGTGAAAATACCTTGAGCTGCAATGCCGTCGTCAAAACGCGCGATGGGCCAAAAGAAAAGTGCAATTGAAGAAATTTTTCAGTGTCAACTCCTTCATGTTTTCTATCGTTAGCTTCCATGTTCAACTTCCTCCTTTGCTGAGGTACCGGCGGTGCGTGCACCGCGAAGAACTCTTCAAGCACCCAACGCCATGCCGGTATTGTTTAGCGTGATTTCGCCATTGCGCTGAGCAAAATTCGTGGATTTCCCAATGTTTTCATGTTTTTCTGCAAAATGCGCCGGGCAAATTGGAGCGGAATGCACATAGCGCATCCCGCAAGTATATGATTTCACTGGCCATATCACGCTAAACAATTACGGCCATGCCGACCAGCACGACGATGGACAAGGCCGCTTCTACTTGGCTAGCCCATGCATCTACACGCGCGTCGTAGCGGAAATTTTGCGCATGTCTATTTGGCTTCTGGTTTGAGCGACTTCAGGTAGACGATGATCGCCGTCGCGTCTGTGCGCGACATATGATATTCGGGCATCGGCGGCCGCGGCGCCTTCCCATTCGACGCGATGCCCATGGTCAGCAATCGTATCGCCTGATTGGTTGTTACCGTTGGTAGACCTGCAATTGGCGGAGATACTGTCCACCAGCCCGGAACAGGATGGATCGGCGCAAAATTGAGAGTGGCACCAGAAAGCTCCTTGCCGGCAGGAACCTGCCCCATGGCGTTATGTGGCGAATGACAGTCTCCACATTTTGCGACTTGTTCAACAAGATACTTGCCCCGAGCGGCTTGAGTTGCCCGATTGGCCGCCGCTCCCTTCTCAGAAAGGGCCAACACCATGATCGCAACAAAGAGGAAGCCGCCCAACAATTGGGCACGCACCACGGGCATAGGCTTTAATTCCTTTCACCAGAACTTTCCGTGCGAGATTTCTGCGCCCCGGAGATCATTTTGAAGGGAAATCGCCAAGCTGAATCACAACAAAAATATCGACGGAGAAGAAACTAACTGTGATCTACATCACATATCTGTGATGGCTATCACAATTATCCGTGATTGCCATCACAATATTGCCGTGCAGCACATCAGACTCGTCTTCCGCTATATCATTTTGGAAGTGATTGTTTATCAACAGGTTGTGGTCTCAAAAATGGCATCGTGGGGGCCTGTGAACTCAATCAGCGAAAAGTAGCCTGGCAAGAGGGCAAAAATCGCGCCGCGTTACCCAGTGGCATGGCGGCCACATGCGCGTCCCTTCTGCGGACTAGCAGGCTGTTTCGGCGCTAACCATTGGGTTCTTCCTCGATGTTTGATAATGCTCCCCAGCCTGGAGAAAATGCGGTAACCTGGCGTTGAATCTATCGGACTTGCGGCTCGCCGATTTTTCATCTAGTGTGCGAGAGGTGGTTGTACGTATTTTTTGTTGTTTCCTGCCGTTCTTCATCAAAAGTGTGGAAGCGCCCAAAGACAGCACGGACGCAGCCAAGCGGCTGCGCCCGCGCGTTGAAGGGTTAAAGTTGATTTACTTCGATCCCGTTCCCGCCGAGCCTTGTTTCTCTTCGAGCGCGGCCTGCGCCGCCGCCAGCCGCGCCGTCAGCAAGCGGAAGGGCGAGCAGGAGACGTAGTTGAGCCCGACCCGGTGACAGAACTTCACGCTCTCCGGATCGCCGCCATGTTCGCCGCAGATGCCCACCTTGAGCGTGGGGCGGGTTTTGCGGCCGTTATTCGTAGCCATCTTCACCAGTTGCCCCACGCCCGCATGGTCGAGCGTGGCGAAGGGGTCCTGCTTGAAGATGCCATACTTCAGGTACGCCGGCAGGAAGTTGTTGATGTCGTCGCGGGAGATGCCGAAGGTGGTTTGCGTCAGGTCGTTGGTGCCGAAGCTGAAGAACTCGGCTTCTTCGGCCACCTGATCGGCGGTCAGCGCGGCGCGCGGAATCTCGATCATGGTGCCCACCTTGTAGTCGATCTTGGCGTTCTTCTCTTTGAACACCTCCTCGGCCACGCGGCGCACGATGGCCGCCTGGTTGCGCATCTCCTCGACGGAGCCAATCAGCGGAATCATGATCTCGGGATGCGGATCGCCGCCCTTGGCCTTGACCTGGATGGCAGCCTCGATGATGGCGCGCGCCTGCATCTCGGTGATCTCAGGGAAGGTGATGCCCAGGCGGCAGCCGCGCAGGCCGAGCATGGGATTCATCTCGTGCAGCTCTTCCACGCGCGCCAGCAGCGTGCGCAGCTCCTTGAGTTTGGGCGAGCGCGGCTTGGTGGCTTCCAGGCGCGTGATCTCGACCAGCAGCTCTTCGCGCTTGGGCAGGAACTCGTGCAGCGGCGGATCGAGCGTGCGGATGACCACCGGCAACGACTCCATGGCCTTGAACAGGCCGGCGAAGTCGGCGCGCTGCATGGGCAGCAGCTTCTTGAGCGCCGCGCGGCGGTCCTTCTCGTTGTCGGCCAGAATCATGGCGCGCATGTGCCCGATGCGGTCCTCGGCAAAGAACATGTGCTCGGTGCGGCACAGGCCGATGCCCTGGGCGCCGAAGGCGCGGGCATTCTTGGCGTCGCGCGGAATGTCGGCGTTGGCCCACACTTGCAGGCGGCGAACCGGATCGACCCAGCTCATGAACTTGACCAGATCGGGATCGTCGGGCTGCGCAGGAAGAGTCTTGAGCTGGCCGGCGATCACGCGCCCGGTGGTGCCGTCGAGCGAGATCCAGTCGCCCTGCTTGAAGGTTTTGCCCTTCACGCGCAGTTCTCTCTTGGCTTCGTCCACGGTGCAATCGCCGGCGCCGGCCACGCAGCACTTGCCCATGCCGCGCGTGACCACTGCCGCGTGCGAGGTCATGCCGCCGCGCGAGGTCAGAATCCCCGCCGCGACTTCCATGCCCGCGATGTCTTCAGGGGTGGTTTCGCCGCGCACCAGAATGACGCTCTTGTAAGTGCCCTTCTGGTGAAATTTCACCGCGTCTTCGGCGGTAAAGACGATCTGGCCTACGGCCGCGCCCGGCGAGGCCGGCAATCCGGTGGCCAGCACTTCAACTTTCTCGCCCTTCTCGACGAGGCGCGGAACCAGAAAGTCGTAAAGCTGGTTGGGCTCGACGCGGAAGACGGCCTCCTCCTGCGTAATCAGCCCTTCGCGCACCATATCGATGGCCACGCGCACTGCGGCCAGGCCGGTGCGTTTGCCGTTGCGCGTTTGCAGCATGTAGAGCTTGCCGTCCTGGATGGTGAACTCGAAGTCCTGCATGTCGCGGTAGTGCTTTTCCATCCGCTTGGTGATGTCCTTGAGCTGCTCGTAGATGTGCGGCATGGCCTTCTCGAGCTCGCTGATGGAAAGCGGCGTGCGCACGCCGGAGACCACGTCTTCGCCCTGCGCGTTCATCAG
This sequence comes from Acidobacteriota bacterium, assembly GCA_021800255.1. Taxonomy (GTDB): domain Bacteria; phylum Acidobacteriota; class Terriglobia; order Terriglobales; family Acidobacteriaceae; genus Telmatobacter. The sequence goes on along the minus strand of JAJYZC010000012.1, from coordinate 3,871 downwards.
GTACTCGCCGAAGAATGCGTGCTCGCCGGTGGCCGGATTGCGCGTAAAGCCCACGCCGGTGCCCGAGTTGTCGCCCAGGTTGCCGAAGACCATGCACTGCACGTTGACCGCGGTGCCCAGCCAATCATCGATGCGGTTGATGCGGCGGTAGGTCTTCGCGCGGTCGTTGTCCCAACTGCGGAAGACCGCGTCGCGGGCCTGCACCAGTTGGTCCATCGGATTCTGCGGAAAATCCTTGCCGGTCTCCTGCTTTACCAGTTTTTTGTACTCGGCGATGATCTTTTTGAGCGCCTCGGGCTGAAGCTGGTAGTCGTACTTCACCTTTGCGGCCGCCTTCACGCTGTCGAAGATGTGCTCGAACTTCTTCTTGGGAATATCGAGCACCACGTCGCCGAACATCTGAATCAGGCGGCGGTAAGAATCGTATGCGAAGCGGGGGTTGTTGCTGCGCTTGGCCAGAGCCTCCACGGCCTGGTCGTTCAAACCCAGGTTCAGGATGGTATCCATCATGCCGGGCATGGAGAACTTGGCGCCCGAGCGGACTGAAACCAGCAGCGGATTCTCGCCCACGCCCAGCTTCTGCCCCTGCATCTGTTCCAGGCGCTCCAGCGCGGCGTACATCTCCTTGTCGATCTGCGGGTTCAATTTGCCGCGCATATACTCGCGGCAGGCCTCGGTCTGGATGGTGAATCCCGGAGGCACCGGCAAACCAGCGTTGGTCATCTCCGCCAGGCCCGCGCCCTTGCCGCCCAGCTCATCTTTCATCTTGCCGTTGCCGTCGGCCTTGCCGCCGCCGAAAAAGTACACATATTTGGTTTGCGTTGATCCTGAGCCTGCGCTGGTGGCAGACACTGCTTCCATCACGCCCTGCGCCATGGGGTACATCCTCCGTGTGTCTAATTTTCGCGTCCGGCGGCGAACGCCTGCCGCCGGAGCCTAAATTTCGCAAGAACCGCGCGCTTGGAAGGGGCGCCGGAGCGGTGCTCCGTGCGCCATTCGAGGATTTATCGGCTGAAACGCGCCAACCACCCCAGCATTCCGGTTGCGCCTTGCGGGCATTCGTGAACCACTACCACTATTACACTTACCGTCCCAAGTATACGATTGCCTGTGCGTTGCGTCACATTGCGAAACCGCAGAGGCCGCGAAACCGCCGGCATCCTTGCCGTAGGAAGCGGGATTCACGATGGGACGGGATTCCGTAGCGGCTTGGGATAGGGCGGCCAGGCCCGGACCAGCCTGCTCAGCAAGGCCGCTGAGGCCACGGCTGCGGCCGTGAAGGGAAGAACCACCAGCAGGGGAAACCAGACTCCAGTGTGGAGGAGCGGGGGATACATGGCGAGGGCGATGCCGGGAGGGTGATAGGAGCGGATGAGGTTGAGCACGATAAAGGCCACGAAGGCGGCAACGATGGCCATCATGGGGCCGCGATGATAGCGGCTGAACACGGTGCCAAGAGAGGCTCCTGCAACCGAGCCGACGATAAGGGCATAAGGCTGGGCGATAGCGGCGTCAGGCAGAACCAGAAGGATGCTCAGCGTGGCGCCGAAGGGCGGCACGAGAAATAGACCCACCCGGTTGGTCTCCAGCTCGGCCAGTACGGCGAACATTGCCAGCACCCACAGATACTGGGTCACGTGGAAATGGGCGCGCGTTCCCCACGAATTCACGATGCGAGAGAGGCGATTGCGCATAGACGCCGGGGGCCGGGAAAGACCGGGCCGTTGCACGCGGCGCCGGCGCCCCTGGCCATTGCTGATTGTAAGATGCTTTCGTGCGGGCCTCCGATTCCTGTGGATTGGAGGTTCGCCTCGATCCTGAGCCGGCTTCGCCCCTGAGCAGGCTTCGCCTTCACTCGTTCTGCGCTTCTTCCTCTATCGTCTCCAGCCCCGTCAGCGCCTCCTCTGGCAGGTCCCACTGGCGCAGAATTTTGGCGATCACGCCGGCTGAAAACCCCGCCGCCGCCAGCCTACGCATCACCCGCGCTGTCTCCTTCTCATTCTGCGGCTTGCCGATCCGTTTGCGCTCCAGGTGCGCCCGCGCCAGGGCCTCTTCATTGGTTTGCCCGTAGCGCGCGGCGATGGTTTCGTCGATGATCCTGGGCGCAACGCCTCTCTGGCCAAGAGCCTGCCGCACCCGCCGCGCGCCCAGCTTCTCGTTCTCCTGGCGCAGCCGCGCGTAGGTCTCGGCAAAGGCCGCGTCGTTCAGGTAGCCGTGCTCTTTGAGCCGTGCGATCACTGCTGTGATCGCTGTTTCGCCGCGTTCGTCCGGCTCCGCCCGCCGCCGCAACAGCCGCCGCAACTCGGCCTCTGAGCGCATCGCCCGCCCCAGCGCCTTCACCGCGTACTCGTAAAGCTCCGCCTCATTGAGAAAGCCCCGCGGCTTGCGCGCCTTAGACCGGAAAGCCGCCATCTCGCTCCTTGCCTGATAGCTTATCCAATTTTCCCGGCTGATCGCGGCTCGTTCTGATGAGGAGTTGCCGCCGGCCTGCCGCACACCTTCAGGCCCTTGTACGCGCCTGTTGATCCCTCGTATCCCTTCCCCAGAAGACCTAAACAGGAAAGGCTTTGGGGTCTTCGGGCTTTCCCGGAACTGCTCAGAAAGCGGTTCTTGAAAGATGGTCCGGCAACAGCGGCTCACGGGCATATACTAACAGCGACCGGGAAACCATAGTGAAAACCCCGGTTTACCTTCCATCGCGGAGTGAGCGGTGAAGCGCATCAGCGCCAGGTCACTTTGGGCAGCGGTAATCTCACTTGCGGTGGTGAGTGCTGGGCTTTTTGTCGCCGTCCACGGCTTCCTTGTCTCAACTTCGCGTACCGTCATCAGCTCCCTCCCTGAGCTGCCTGCCGGCTCTCCGGTTCACTTCGTGGGGGTGGTTACCTATGCCGACGGTCCAGGCCGTCGCTTCTGGATTGAGGACGAAACCGGGTCCGTAGCCGTGCCGCTGGATCCTGTTCGCGCCGGGGTTCGGGTAGGGGAGACGCTGGCAGTCGATGCCCGCAAAGCCCTGCCCAGCGATCATCCCCAGGGTGGGGCGAACATCGGCCTGACGGACGTACGGGTACGGCCGTCTTTAGCCCACATCAGACTTCCTCTGCCCGTTCCCACCACCATCTGGAACTTCCCCGCGCCGGATAAGAATGGCATTCGCGTGGTGATGGAGGGCGTGCTCCAAGACGAGTACCGCGAAAGCTACGGGCGCGCTGGGCTGTCGCTCAGCAGCGGCGGCGCGTCAGTTGACGTAACCATCGCCCATCCCGCCGGCCACGAATCGCGCCTTCTTAATTCAACCGTGCGCGTCAGCGGCGTAGCTGAGCAGGTACCGGATGCGGCAGGGGTCCTGATTCCGCATCTATGGGTGCCGGCGCAGAGCGGCGTACAAGTGGTGCAGCCGGCGCCGGCCGCCGGCCCGTTGCTCTCCATACGCGAACTCTACCGCCTGAAAAGAGCCGCCTTGGGGCATCTCGTTCGTGTCCGCGGCCGCGTGGCTGCTTCGCTGCACACTTCGCTTCTGCTTGCCGGGCGCTGGGGAACCATTGAATGTAACCTCTACCGGCCGCAGGATTTCCGGCGCGGTGCGGCGATAGAGGTCACGGGATATCCGCATATCGACGGTTTGCGCATCGATCTTTATTTTGCCCGAGCCGCGAAGATCGCCGCACAGCAGATCGCGCCCCCCGCCGGCGCTTTGCCGCCTCGGCCTCTGACTACGGTGATGGCGGTTCGCCAATTGCCCGTGGCGCGCGCCGCCCGCGCCTTGCCCGTCCAGATCACTGGCGTCATCACCTACGATGATCCCATCTGGCGCCAGCTTTACTTCCAGGACCAGACTGCGGGCATCTACGTCAAGTATTCAGGAGCGCATCCC
>JAJYZC010000072.1 GCA_021800255.1 Acidobacteriota bacterium | reverse complement strand
GGCTGACAGATACGGAAGCGGCGCCGGCGGAATCTTCCGTTCAATCAAATTGAGGGCATGAGCAGCCTGCTGCGTTCTGTAAATGATCGGATCGCGGGCGATCCCTTTGCCTAGCGGGACGGGCCGATCCTCGGCCACGATGGAACCGGCATCGGACTTCAGGTGGGTAACTAACCTATCAGAGTGGCGCTGCCTTATCCGCTGCCGGCTGAGTGACGCTGCGCTTATTGAGTGCGGCGCATGGTCCGGCGCAGTCCATTTATCTGCGTCCGCGCAGGATGCATCGGCGGCGCAATCGACCATGGCAAGCTGGCCCACGTTCACTCAGCGCCGGTTTGCGCCGGAACCGCGCGATGCGCTGTCTCCGGCAGGCTTGTAGAAGCGCAAAATCTGTATGTCGAAGAGATCGCAACCAGGAGGCTTTGCGGAGGGGCGCGGCGGCCGAACGCTGGCACAGGGCGCTGCCGAAGGACGTGCGCCCGCTGGTCTACCTGATGGACTCAGCCGAAGAGCGCAAGGTGTATAAGAAGCCGTTGGGCTTTCTGGAGGAGGCCGAAAAGATCGACAGGCTGAATCCGTCCGTGCGGCGGCCGCGCCAGGACGAGGCCGAGCCGGAAGATGAGGAACCAGCCAGCCTCTGCACCGCAGATTGATCTGCTGCACGATTTGCCCGAGCGTCTGGAGCGCACCGCGTCTACAGCCCGCGCGGCCAGCGAGGATTCTGATGCGATGACGCCCTCGGGGCTCAGCTGGCGTCTGGGCCGGACGGGCAGAGTGGCTGGCGAGGCGCGGGAACTTGCCGAATCGCTGGTGGCCAGCAGGCGCTTCAGGCCGCCCGGCATCGGTCGATCCTCTCCGCCACGATCCTACCGCACCCCCGCTCATCGCAAAAAAACGCTATGAACAGGGCACAACTCTTACCGCTCGCTGTGACTGTGATGGCCGGTCCACCGGCCCGCCTACCCCCAATGAATTTCTGTAAACGCGTTTCTCTTAACCCGCCCCCTGATCTATCTATCGAGTGCAAGGTCCGCCTCGTCGTACTCGACTGAGTGGAGAAATAAACCGCGCGCAGGAGCTGTGGGGCCGGCGGCGGGGCGGGAGCGCGCGGCGAGGATCTCCGGCAGGTTGGCAACCGCCAGATGCCCCCGCCCCACATCCAGCATCGTTCCCACCAGGTTGCGAACCATGTGGTGGAGGAAACCATTGCCGCAGACACGGTAGATGAGCAGCTCGCCGGCTTCGGCCGGCCGCAGCTCCCAAACGGAGGAGAACACTGTGCGGAGGGATCCCTTCGGTCCGTCAAATTCCTCGTTCGTGCCAGTATCCACGTCTGTGACCGGCGCGGCTTCACGGTGCGCCAGGTCGGGGTCAGTTGCGGCAAAGCTCCGGAAGTCGTGCTCACCCACGAAGAGTTGCGCGGCAGCCTGGAGAGCGCTGAAATCGAGCGGCCAGGGACAGGGGTAAACGTAGCGAGCCAGAAACGGCGGGCAGATAGCCGCGCGCAGGATGCGGTACTCGTAGGTTTTGGCTAGGGCGGAGCGGCGCGCATGAAAGGTGCTGCGCACGCGTCGGGCTTCGGAGATGCGTATCGATGGGGGGAGAACGCGATTGAGGGCGCGCAGCAGGTTCTCCGGAGGGATGGGCGCACGCAGGGCGAAGCTGGCCACTTGAGCCAGTGCGTGGACGCCGGCATCGGTACGGCCGGATCCTTGAGGCAGAGGCGATTCGCCGGTGATGCGGCCCAGAGCGGCCTGCAGCTCGCCCTGGATGGTAGGCTCTCCCGGCTGCACCTGCCAGCCGCGGAACTCCGTGCCGTCGTAGGCGAGGGTGAGTTTCCAGTTTTGCGGCTCCTGCGTTTGCGACTCTGGCACGGGATGGACAGGCTCGGCCACAGTGTACCTCGTTGACAGGGTAACGCGAAGCGTTTCGGTCGGCTTCAGCCGCAATTCAACCCACCGGCTTCCAGCCGGTGGTCGTTTCGTTATGCGCAGCCATAGCTTAATGGGCGGGGCGATGTTCAGGGAGCCAAGGAGCTTCGCCGTCCAGCAGCCGGAGTACGGTTTCCTCGATGACGCGGCAGGCGCGAGGCAGCGTGGCTTGCAGCGGGGCGCTTAACCCCTCGCGCAGATCGAAGGAGGCCGCGCCCACAGCCAGCAGCAGGGCGGCGCGGGGCCGGGCGGCGTAGAGTTCGTGCGCCAGGGCAAGCAGCTCCGCTGCGCCGAAGGAATGCGTCGCCGGGCTGGGATAGCCGCCGGCGGGCTGGAGGGACGAAAGCAGCACCGAGCCGGCGGGTGAGGCGGCCGATGCGTCGATGAAGAGGACCGATTCGGCGGAAGCGAGTTCTTCGGCCAGCTCAGGAGTCCATTGCTGGCGGCAGAGAACGCGGACGGACGGCGTGGCGCGAAAGCGATCTTCAGCCCACGCAGCCAGCCAGGGACCCACGCCGTCGTCGCCGCGCAGTGTATTGCCGCAGGCGAGAATCAGGCAGCGGGTTGAAATGGAGCACATAGCGCGACTTTGCCGTGAAGGAATCCGATGATCGAAGGATAAAGCATTTTCGGAAAAATACCGTAGACCGAAAGCGCGCATTCAAGCCGCCGCGACCCGAAGGACCGGCGGCATAAGAATCAATCTCAACAGGACCACGCCATTTGCGCAGATGCCGTTGCGCCGCATGTGGCGCGATGCGATGAAGGAACAGAAGGGATCGGCGCCGAACGCCGTCTCATTCCTTGCCTGAGTCAGTCCCCCCCCGCAAAGCGGGTGGCTTGAGGAGTGGGGCCGCCTCAAAGGCGGTCGGTTCGCTCCTTTAGGCGTCGCGCGTTGCGCGCCTTGGTCGCTGGTTTTGAACATTCCACCTGTTCCATCCGCGCTTTCCTGTTCGCGGATGTACTTGCGTACTTGCTCCAGTTCGAATCCTACCGTGGACACCGCATAACCGCGGGCCCGGAAGTGTTCCCGGCTAAAATTTCTTTCCTTACCGCACAATCGCGCCATGGTGATCGCACTCTTCCCCTTCAGAAATCCAATCCCCGAGGCCACCGGGTGCTTTGCTGGAATCTCGATGCACATGTGCAAGGCCGCCGGCAGCCCGCAGGCTGCCTCTCGATTTGTAAGCGTTGCGGAGGGCAACTAAGGGACGTAGTAACGGAACGAGGTGAAGAACATGTTATCGATGCCGTTGGCGTTGCCTCCGGGGTTCGTTGTGCCACCCGCGCCAGACCAGAGATTGCGGTTAAACCAACTGTATTGCAAGCCGTAGCGCAAACTGCCCTTGGGTCCGTCGGTGAGTTTGAACCAGTAGCCAGCGGTAAACTCCTGCACGTCCTTGTTGTTGCCGCCGCAATTGGCCGGAGCCTCGGGGTTGAAGCCCGCGGCGCTGTTCGAGCCGGAAGGAGACGGCTCAACGTTGCAGCCTGTCATGGGCGTGGTGTAGGTGCCGTAGCCAACCTCTTTGCCGAAATTTGCGTCGCCTGCAATGTTGTCGATCGTCCAATCGCGGCCGATATAGTCGCCGCCGTAGTTTAGGTAGATGTACCAGCGGGGGGTGGGGAACAACTCCAGCGTGCTCAGCGCGGAGAACCCGTGCAGCGGCGAAATCGTCCCATCCGGGCGCAGGGTGACGTCGGCAATCGTAGACGAGCCGTAACGGCCGACGCCTTGGCCCCACAGTCCTTTCAGGCCGACACTGACTTTTTTGTCGAGCAGCGGACCGCGAAAGCCGCCGCCGATGCCGCCTCCCCATACCGTGTTGTTGAATGGCGTCCCGCCGGTGGGATAGATGCGGTCACGGAAGCTGCGGCCGATGCCGAACAGCTCCCAGTGGCCCCAGCCAGGCTGCGCCGCGATCTTGGCGATGAAGTCCGGCGTCAGGTTGAAGGAGTAGTTTGCGGTGGGGTTCAGCAGGCCGCCGCCGTTGCCGGCCGTCCCGATGACCAAGTTCGTGGGCAGGTTAGCGCCGGCCGGGTTCAGCATCTCCGCATTCTCAGCCGAGGCTCCGATGGCGAATTTGTTGTCGAAGTTCTTGACCACCCGGAAACTGTACTGGCGGGTCCACACAAAGCCCGCTTCGTACTGGGGGTCGATGGTGGCCGGCAGAATCTCGCTCCCGCGAGCCAGCAGGTCGGTTGTCTCCGACGCCAGCGACCAGCCCTGGCCGCCGGAGAAGTCCCAGCCGTTCCTCAGCCTCGCATCCGCCCACAACTGGCGCATCCGCAGCACGTAGCTGTTGGACTGGTTGTTGTTGGAGGTAATGCCCGTGCCCAGCCAATCCATTTCGTAGTAGCCGGTCAAGGTCACTGGCCCTGTTTCCCCGATGGCCTTGATGGCCAATCGTGACTGACGGCCGGTGCCTGAAAACTCAGTCAACTGCGCAAAGTCGGAGTTGGCCAGCGGGATGGAAGTAAATGGGGTGTTGAGGCCGCCGCCGGTGGACCCTTGGCGCCAATCCGTTTCAGCGGCCAGGAAGCTGCCCGTCGGAGAGATGGTGATGCCCTTGAAGTGGACTGCATCCGGAGTCTCGACGGCCTTTTTGATCTCCGCCGTGTTTTTCTTGATGGTGGTGAGGCTGCTGGACATGGAGGACTGACTGCTGCGCAGATCGTTGACGCTCGATTGCAGCGCACCCACAGCGGACGCATTCTCAGTGACGGCCTGCTGCTGCTCAAAAGCGGACGACTGCGCCTTGTTCGCTGCGGCTTGCGCGGCGGCTACCGCCTGCCGCGCCTGTCGCAACTGCTCATGCTCGGTAGCGAGCTCCTGCTTCAGCTCATCGATCTGGCCCTGCAGTTGCTGCCGCAGTTCTTGGATCTGCTCTTCTACAGACGGCTGCGAAGACGCCTTCCCTCGCCGTTTCGAGGGATGCTCTTGAGCCGGTGCAGCGGAACCGCTCGCGTATGCGCAGGAGACTGCGAAACTGGCTGCCAGCATGACCGCAGCGGTGGTCTTGAGTATGGCGTTCATTGGGTCTCTCGTGTCCTTTCCCGTGATCAGCCAGTTCATAAGTAAATAGAATTGGCCCGAAATATGTCCATCATGCCTGAATCGGTCATGAATTAAGTTACAGTCTTTTAATAATCCGGTTACAATCCTTTGAATTTACGCGGGAATCGAGGGTGCGTCGTCCGCTACGCACCCATTGCGGGAAGATCCCATGCGCCGTCTGGTTTGGCGGATATTTCTCCGGCAACTCCCGCCACTGTGCCGATACGCCGAATCCACAGCACTTCATTTAGAACCGTCCAGAGTTAGATCCTCGAATGACTTGACGCGCAGAAGCCGGTCCGCGCGAATTCACACAGTTTTCACACCCCAGATCGGTCTGCGCGTTTATAAGGATAGACGGCACGACTGTCCGCCAAGCCCCCTGTCGGCTCATCGTCAGGTTTGAGAATTCCTGAAGCATTCTCTCACCCAAAGGGAGGGAATGACACCATCGTCAAGCAGCAAGCAGGCCACAACCCACAAGGAACATAGGAGGAAACGAAGGTGAGAAGGATTAGGAAAAGTCATTCAGAGCGGTTGTTTTGGGGTGCGGGATTCGCCCTGGCGCTTGCAACTGTCTGTTCGGCCGCTGCATATGCGGCTGGCGGATTTACCGGCGCGGGAAGCACATGGGTCTATCCGCTCTTAGCCAAATGGTCAGCCGCCTATAAGGACCAAACCGGAATTCAGGTGAATTACCAGTCCATCGGCTCGGGCGGCGGGATTGCTCAGATCAAGGCAGGCACTGTCGCTTTCGGCGCCAGCGACATGCCGCTCAAGCCCGAAGATTTGAAGGCTGCGGGATTGATTCAGTTCCCCACTGCTGTAGCCGGTGAGGACCTGATCTATAACCTTCCCGGAATCGGGCCATTGCAGATCGTCCTCAACGGTCCAGTCGTCGCCGGCATCTATCTCGGAAAAATCACGCACTGGAATGACCCGGCCATCGCCAGGCTAAATCCCGGCGTGCATTTGCCCAGCACGTACATCACAGTCGTACACCGCTCCGATGGCTCGGGAACGACCTTCACCTTCTGTAATTATCTGTCGAAGGTCAGTCCGGAATGGAAACAGAAAGTAGGTGCCAACACCTCCGTGGCATGGCCCACGGGAGTAGGCGGCAAGGGTAACGAAGGCGTGGCATCGTATGTGCAGCGTATCGTCGGCTCGATTGGCTACGTCGAGTATGCCTACATCCTCGAGAATCGCTTGTCCGATGCCCGCATGGTGAACGCCGATGGCAAGATCGTCAGTCCCAGCCTCAAGGGCTTCCAGGATGCCTCGGCAAACGTGGACTGGACGAAGGCGCAAGACTTCTACGTGATCCTCACCGACCACACCGGTCCCGACACATGGCCAATCTCCGGGTGCACGTGGGAGATTCTGCGCAAGAATGCCTCGAAAGAGTCGAACCTGGAAGTGATGAGATTCTTCGATTGGGGCTTTGAGCATGGGCAGCAACTGGCCCAATCCATCTCGTTTGGCCCTCTGCCGCCGGGCACGGTCGCGGCAATTAAGGCTTATTGGAAAAAGAACCTTGGTTATAGCCTCTAATCGTTGCCGCCGGTTCCGCAGTTTTTGCGATAAGGAAAGCTTATGAGCAGTTCGAACGCCGCGGCGCGGATTGAGACAGGGTCCGCGCCTGCATGCCCGGCAGGCGGGGGCAAGACATGGCGCCTGTCGGGTGACATTTTGTTTCATACAGCTGCGAGGATCGCGGCGTTCATCGCCGTGGCCGTGCTCTTTGCCACCGTCATCGCAATCACCGCTGATAGCTGGATGGCGATCAAGAGCTTCGGTGTCTGGAGATTCCTCAAATCGAGCGAGTGGAACCCAGTCACTCAAACCTTCGGGGCCTTTCCCTTCATTATCGGCACGCTGGTGAGCTCTGCCATTGCCATGGCCCTAGCCGTACCGGTCAGCTTCGGGACCGCGGTATTCATCGCGGAGATCGCGCCTTCATGGATACGCAGACCTGTCGCTGGGGCCATTGAACTTCTGGCAGCCATTCCCAGCATCGTTTACGGATTGTGGGGGCTGATAGTATTCGCTCCAATCTTTGCCCAGATAGAGCCCTGGATCAGTCAGACCCTCGGGGAAATTCCTGGGATCGGGCTGCTGTTTCAGGGGCCGCCGATGGGCATTGGAATGCTCGCCGCCGGGATTGTTCTGGCCATCATGATTCTGCCCTATATCTCTTCGATTATGCGCGACGTCTTCATGGCCGTCCCGTCGTCCCTTCGCGAGTCAGCATACGCCATGGGCTGCACCACTTGGGAAGTGGCTTGGAAGATCATGCTGCCCTATACGCGGACGGCCGTTATCGGCGCTATGTTTCTGGGACTGGGGCGCGCGCTGGGCGAGACCATGGCCGTGACATTTGTCATCGGTAACAGCGACATGATTTCTTCTAGCTTGTTAATGCCTGGCGCCACCATTCCGTCGGTGCTCGCCAATGAGTTCACTGAAGCGACTACCCGGTTGTACCTTTCTTCGTTAATTTATCTAGGCTTGATTCTGATCGCGGTCACGCTGGTTGTGCGCTTTCTCGCTGTCCTCCTGATACGCCGCCTCGGTAGCCGGGAAGGAGCGTCAACATGAACTGGGTGCTTGCCAGGCGCCGCGTTGTCAACGCCGTAAGCAAGATCCTCATGGGCGTGGCCACCGCCGTAGGCGTTTTCTTTCTGTTATGGATCATGTGGACAACCCTGAGATTCGGCATTGCCGGCATGCATTGGGACCTGTTTATCAAGGACACTCCGCCGCCCGGGACCGATAGCTTCGGGTTGCGCAATGCTTTTGCCGGCAGCCTCATCTTATTGGGGTTGTCGCTGCTCATCGGCGTTCCTGTCGGTTTAATGGCAGGCACTTGGCTGGCAGAATATGGATTTCACAGCCGCACGGCTAACACTGTGCGCTTCATCAACGACATCATGCTCAGCGCTCCATCGATAGAAATCGGTTTGTTTGCCTACGCGATTATGGTCGATCCAATGAAGCACTTTTCAGCGCTGGCCGGCAGTGTAGCCTTGGCTATTTTGATGATCCCGATCATCGTGCGCACCACCGACGAAATGCTTAGCCTGGTAGGCAACGATATGCGTGAAGCTGCGATCGCCCTGGGAGCGCCGAATTCAGTCGTAATCACCAGGGTTACATGGAGAGCAGCGCGGGCCGGTATTCTCACCGGAATATTGATCGGCCTGGCGCGAATCACCGGCGAGACGGCTCCGCTGCTGTTCACCGCTTTGAATAACCAGTATTTCACCACCAACGTGCTACATCCCATTGCCAACATTCCGGTGGTTATTTTCCAGTTTGCGCTCAGTCCCTACACGAATTGGCAGCAGATGGCCTGGGCCGCTGCCTTCATCACGGTCCTCTTCGTGCTCGTGCTTAGCATCCTCGCCCGCTGGCTGGTGGACAGAGTTCAGGTGCAGAAATGATGACCAATCAATCAACGGGATTGCCGATGCTGAACGTGTCGATTTCCGGCAAGCCACCAACAACTACCCAAAGCAACAGTGAAATCAAGATGCCAGTAAAGCTCGCGGTCCGGAATTTGAACTTCTATTATGGCAAGTTTCATGCGATCAAGGACATTAACGTTGAGATCCATGAAAGATCAGTCACGGCCTTTATCGGGCCGTCCGGCTGCGGCAAGTCAACGCTTTTGCGGGTGTTCAACCTTATCTATCACATGTATCCGGGCCAGCGGGCCGAGGGCGAGGTGCTTCTCGATGGCGAAAACATTCTCGCTGCAAGCGACTACCTGAGACTTCGGTCCAAGATTGGCATGGTTTTTCAAAAACCCACGCCGTTCCCGATGTCAATCTACGAAAACATCGCATTTGGAATCCGGCTCTATGAAAATCTGAGCCGCTCCGAAATGGACTATCGCGTTCGCCACGCCCTGGTTGGAGCAGGTCTGTGGAATGAGGTGAATAACAAGCTTAACCAATCCGCATTGGGGCTCTCAGGCGGCCAGCAGCAACGGCTGTGCATCGCGCGCGCCCTGGCCATCAAACCAGAGATATTGCTACTCGATGAACCTTGTTCGGCGCTCGATCCTATATCCACGGCAAAGATTGAAGAGCTGATGTATCTCTCAAAAGAGAATTGCACGCTGATTGTCGTAACCCACAATATGCAGCAGGCAGCGCGCGCCAGCGAGTTCACCGCGTTTATGTTGGACGGTGAGCTGATCGAAATCTCTGAGACGACTCAGATGTTTACCAAGCCTTCCGACAAGCGTACTGAGGATTACATCACCGGCAGGTTTGGTTGAGTGCGCCCAGCCGTTTTGCGCTGATTTCACTGCCATGATCCCATCCACCGTGAAAAACGAGGAACATCGAACCATGGTTGAAACCAGAATTCACTTTCACGAAGCTTTAGGATCGCTCAAAGAACTCCTGATCGAACTGGGGAACAAAGCGGAAGATGTCATCGATCTGGCAGTCAAGGGGTACATGTCCCGTGATGCCGATGTTTGCTCACAGGTGCTTGCCACAGAGAACGACATCGACCTTGCCGAGCGCCGAATCGATCAGTTAGCGCTCGACCTGCTCGCCACCCAGCAACCCATCGCCGTGGATCTCCGCTTCATTACCGCCTGCATGAAGATCAACTCGGATTTGGAACGGGTCGGCGACCACGCAGCCGACATCGCCAAGCGCGGCCTGGCCGGCATGAAGTTGCCGGCCGTTGAACTGCCTGTAGACGTACCTCGCATCGCCGCGGGTGCAGCGGGAATGATTCGCCGTGCACTCAATGCATTCATTGCAAAAGATATCGATTTAGCCAATGCGGTACTGAAAATGGATGATGTATTGGACCGTATCGACGATCAAGCATGGGTAAGCCTGGTACGCAAGATGCACGAGGCTCCGGAGGCGCTCGAACAGGCACTTGATGCGCTAATCGTAGTAAGAAACCTCTCGCGAGTAGCAGACCATGCGACCAACATTGCCGAAGACGTAATCTTGTGGCTCAGCGGCACGGATGTGCGCCACATAATCGGCCATGTCTCTACGGTTGTGGAGTGAGATATGGCCTGAAGGATTTGTAGTTTCCGTGTTCGTTCACCGTCAACTTCAACTTCGTCATCATGACCCGAATCGCGGCCACCGCTTCTTCCGCCGTGCCGCCTACGACTCGGGTGGACCTTCTTCGACACCGCTGAAGTCTACGGTCCGTTTACGAACGAAGAAGTCGTCGGTGAAGCACTCGCGCCAGTGGCCTGCCCGATGGCGGCAGCGACGATGTGGAGCATTACGTTAGCGGGCAAGGCTTCGTGCCGCCCGAACTCAGCGAGGAACCGGAGATCAGTTCTGAAGAAGTACCGTATTGACTCACTTAAAAATCGATCAGCTTGTCCTTAGCATAGTCTTTGAAATCCGGCTCACAGCTTTCCCAAATCCGCGCAGCCACCAATCCAGCATTGCTGAATCGACGACTGTAGCAGTGATTTGGTAGTTCTTTTGCCTTTCTAGGACCTGCTGGTCTTCCGACAGCGGCGATTCGAGCAGGTGCAATCCGTAGTCCTTTTCGATCCAGAAGCTGAGTTTAATAAATTCGCCATTGCCGAAGCCGAAGCGCCCATCATCGTCATACCGTTTGAGATCGAATTCCCGGGGACGTTTGAATGTTAACGACGATGCCTTTGCGGTCACGATCCGGTGCAAGGCCAGATTGCGCTCATTTGTGTAACCATCGAAGCGGGAGACGAGGTACATGCGCGGGCCCTGCTGTACAAGCCCCAACGGCATGACCCGGCTCTTGGTTTCCTCGCCTGCTGCGTTGCGATAGTCAATCATGAGCCATTGGTCACCATAGAGCGCGTTGCAAACCTGCTCAAAGACTTGATCGTTTACCTTGGGAGGAAGCAGGGGCTGGCTTGTGCTGACCACACGAACCTTCCTGAGCCACTCACGCTCCAGCTGGCCTGCGGGTTGTTCGCCGAGTTGGTCCTTGGCCTGGGAAAAGAATGCCGACATAGATTTCTTCAGGCGCGGCGGCAACAGGTTCTTAAGTTGCTCTTCGGCCAGGGTCAGCAATAGGCATTCCTGAGGGGTAAGTGCTGGCAGAGACATTCCCCTAGCATTTGCGCCCCAACTATAGCGATAGGGCTTGGTGCTTTCGTCGCGAAGGATGCCGAAATGGTCAGAGAGCGTTTCCAGTTGCCGCTCGATGGTGCGGATATTGCGCTCGACGCCGGCCTCGGCAAGTTGCTGCTGCAGCTGTGGAGCCGTTACAGATCGCCCCTTCGGAATTCGGCGCAGTAATTCCAGAGCGACTTGCAGTGTTTCCATCGATGCTGGGCGCTTTGACATGTCGCCTTGCGATTTCGGATCAATCGAACAAGGTCAATCCACTGAATTTGTTTCACTATTTCCAAAACAGTAACTGCGCGGCTTGGAGTATCAATCGCATAAATACTCAAGTGTGGCAAGCCAACGAGCTTTTGACCTGTTTCTCCAAGTCTCGAACATCTCCATGTCCAGTTCGTGTGGTTGCATTTCTGCGGCTCCTGGAGAGATATACCTCTGAGCTTGTCGTTGACGAAGTCAAAAGGCATGCTGCCATGTGTGATGATTACGCGCGGCTGAACGATCTCCAAGATGGCTTCGTGAACCCGCCAGCATATTTCTGCCCTCCTCGATCCCCCCGAATCTTTCCCCTTCTTGCTACTCGCAAAAATTAGGTTGGACGCGCAGACGTCATTGGGATTCACATTCAACTGCTTGAATAGATAATCGACCCGCTTTTGCAGGGGGCGACGCCTTTCATCATTTGGATCCTTATACCAGCTCACATCGAGGTACTGGTTCTTGTCAGCCTCTCCCGTAAAATGGATCAACCCATCCAAAGAGTTTTGAACCGTTTTGGGATGGTCTTCTCCCGACCCGGCAGGATTCACACCAAGAAAATAGTAATCGCCACGCACCAGCGTCTTGTAAGAGCTGTAAAGTATCCATCCGGGTAGGTCTAGTACCTCTTTCCCCATGGATTCCGCAGCCTGACGGACGGCATTAATGTTACAAACAAGCTTTGCAGGGTCGTTAATCCGGTCGCCTATATGAGGATAATTCGCGGCCATATCCCTCCTTCTCGTACCGAAGTCACCCCCGCGACAGGATCGTGACTCTGTAGTCAGTGATGAGGTGCTCATTCTCAATAATCCGGAAATGACGTCTCACCTTGTTCGGGATTACTTCCCTCATTCTATCCAGTATGGGGTGAACGTCGCACGTCTGGATGCCTGGTCCTTTTTCTACAAATACCATTCGATACCCAGGGAGGTTGCACCATTCTGCGCCCAGTAGAGGACTCTTGGTTGCCGCCTCGAACGCCGCCAGGGAGCCTCCGGGACCGTTATCATCACCAAAGCCCATCACGCATGGTTTTTCCCCTTTCAATAGCCAGCTCATTTTTGCCCCAGAACTCCTCGGATATTCTGATTGCTCAAGAAAACGAGTGATTGTATGGCATATCTGTGCAGTTGCTTCAACTTCGAAATCGAGTCGGCTCAATATACGTTGTTGTGCATCAGCTTCGTTGATTAGCGCATGAAATGGGAGATTACATGAGACATCGACCAGCCGGTTAAGAGAATTTGCAACTTTGGCATCTGCGACGCCTGGTAGAACCGCAACAGTGAATACGTCCAATTCTCCGAGCGTCTCAGCAACAACTGAAGTAACCCCTTTGCCCGCTATTCCGTCTAGGTCGGTCAGTAGGAACGCCACGTCCAACCCGGAAACCAGTTTCGCAATGTCGGATCTCCGGTCGCGAGCCATGAGCTCAGCATCTTTGATCGTTGCTGGTTTCATGCCGCAGTCACCTATCAATAAATTATCGCTGGGACGGCACCAGCAGAGCTGAACTTTGTCGGTCTCTACCGCGATTTTCCTGCAAGGAAAGTTTAGGCTCTGCGCGACCCGGTCCACATAGTAAACGCTGGCCCCGACAATGCCCATAATACCGATGCGGAGTGGCTCGGTGGAGCGGGGTTCGTAGTTAATCTCAGGCTTTTCAGCCCCATACTTCCGGCCCGGTTCCATCAAGGTTGCTCGTGGAAGAGCCAAACTGGCAGCAGGAATAGAAGAAATGCATTGGATAAACTTTCGACGATTCATGAGCACACTCCCGAAGCGTGGCTTCAAGAATCAACTGTGGCATAGGAATGCGACAGAATGTGTCGCACCATTTCTCAGATTCATTCAGTTCTTGTTGTTGTGAGCGCCTTTTCGGAGCGATTTCAGTTTTCTACCCCTGAAAACGCAGGCCCCTGGCCCAAGGAGGTGATCTATGGCCGCAACGAAGTTTACGGAAGCCGAGCGCGAGAAGCTCATCGCGCAGATCGAAGCGCCGTTCGATCCGGCGCTCGTCAAGTGGCGCGTGATGCGCACCTTCGACTATGGCCGGAGCGGCGTCATCCTGCCCTTCGCCGATCCGCGCGCCTACACGGACCGGCTCAACGAGCTCTTCACGCCGTCGGGCTGGACGCGCGAGTACACGATCTCGACCGTGCCGTCGCTCTGCCGCATGGAGCGGGGCAAGGCGATCGTGACCAGCAAGGTGCTGGTGGCGACCGCGGTGACGATCACGCGGCTGAGCTGACACGAAGAGAAACCGAATTGATCGCGACAATCGGTAATCGCCTTCCAGAATTTGCAAAGGCTTGCCGTGATGAGGACATTCCTGTCGTCATTCTGCGCCAGGATGCTTTCGCCGCCGACTTCCAGGAGGAGGAATTTCGGCTCATGGGCATGGCTGTGAAATTTGCCGGCACCAGCGGCAAGGAAATCCATATTCACGGCAGAAATCGAGAGACCGTCAACTTGCGCTGAAGGTTTCCCGGGCGGCAAATCCTCCACCGAAGGCCATCCGATGGCGTCCCGGAACACTGGCAATCCGGTATCCGGCTCAGACTGTGGCGAACTTGGCGGCTTTCAGCGCCGCGCTGTGAACGGTTGCGAGGGGGTGGTCCTCAGAACATGCAGGAATTGCTGTACGCGGCAAGTTCGCGCACCTCGGGGTTTGGATTTCAGTGGTGGAAAACCCGTTGTAAGGTGAGGTCGATTTTGTAAGGTTTTAGGGCCTGACAACAGGGAATTGCATGGAATATGGTGAAAGGGTGGACTCTGGTAAAACCTTCTATAGCAATGAAAACACTGTATTTATTTTGATTTGAAATAGCTTGCGTTGTAATATGGCGGAGAGAGGGGGATTCGAACCCCCGATAGAGCTTTTGACCCTATAACGGTTTAGCAAACCGCCGCCTTCAGCCACTCGGCCATCTCTCCGCGGTTTTCTGTGAACAGTTTAGCATGTGTTTTGCCGGTACCTGCGGGCCAATGGGGCGTGTCCCGACGACTACACCGCCGCCTTCGTGGACGGCACCGCGCCTCTGAACACTTGCGACCATCCGCATGGACGCAACATCTTCCATAGAATCTTCGGATTGGGCAAGCGGGGGAACTGAGATCCGCACTACTATGAAGCCGTGCGGGCTACGTAACTTCGCCCGGAGGTGCGTCTATGGCAAGCGCAGGGTCGCAAGCAAATTGGCACTGGGCCGAGGGAATAAAATTTGCACTGGAAGGGGTGAAACTCCTATTCCTGCTCAATGGCGCAGCTTCCATATCAGTCCTCACATTTATTGGGCACATCGAGTCGGGAATTGGCCAACTCATCATTTCTTTAATTGCGTTTGCTCTTGGCGCAGCACTGACAATCCCCGCAATGATTTTCGCCTATTTGACTCAACTCAACTACGGGAATGCTACCTACGGATCGCCGCAAAGCCATACGATTTGGGAAACGGCAGCCAAACTTCACAATTGCGCGTACGTTTTTGTTGGACTTGCGTTTTTATGCTTTCTGGCGGGCACGGTACTTGCCGCATTCGGATTGTGGCACTTGCCAAGTTCGAGCGTTTGTCCAACGCCGTAGTCAGTGTGGTGAATTCAGAACTCAGCCATCCACCTCGGCTGCGTCCGGCAGCGTTTGGCAACGCGGGCACCAGAAGGTGACGCGCGCATCCGGCCCTTGCAGACGGCGGCGAATCGGCTCACCGCAGCGGCGGCAAGGCTCGCCGGCGCGGCCGTAGACCCACAAGCTGGCTGCTGGGTTGGAGGCGTGCGTGGTGCGGCGTCTTCGGCCGCCATAGGTCACGACGGTATCGCCGGAGTCCTGAAGAACGTTGGCCGCGAGAAGCTGCCTGGCAGCGGCGATTAAATCTTGCGCTTGCTGCGGAGTGAGCGACGCGACCCGGCAAAACGGATGCACGCCGGCGACAAAGCAGACCTCTGATTTGAAGACATTGCCCACTCCTGCCATCACTTCCTGGCGCAGCAGTGCGTCGCCGACAGCCTCATCATGGTGCGCCAGCAGACGGCGCACTGCCGCGGCGGCGTCGAACGCGGCGCTCAGAACATCGGCCTGGGGACGCGGGATTTTTGCGCTACGGGCCAGCGATTGCGCGGTGTGCATCTCCGCCACCGGCACACGGAACCCCACGGCAACCAGGGCAAACGCATCTTAAACGCTATATGCAGAGCGGGATAGAGAGGTTGAGATGGGGACATGGAGAGTCCCCTGAAGTACTTTGCCGAGATGAAAGACCCGCGTGTGGAGCGAACGCGGGAGCAT
>JAJYZC010000071.1 GCA_021800255.1 Acidobacteriota bacterium | reverse complement strand
CGCCGGCGATGAGCACGCCCGATTCGCGGTGTTGGTTCGATTTCAGCTTCCACCAGGCGTGATGCAGAGGAGCGAAGAATCCCTGCGTGTCATGGACCTGGATTTGGGCGCTGGTCAGGGATACCGGCAGGTGGTTCTGCAGCTTCTCAAAGCCGGGCTGGTCGTCGCCCGTGCCGATAATCAAAAAATCGCTGGTAGCGCCCATGTGCAGCGCATCCGGCCCGGCCACGGTCACACGCAAGGCGGGAAAGCCCGTCTGGCGTCCGAAGTGGCCCATCAGGGTAACGAAGGTCTCGATCTCCTGCTCGGTGGGTGTGGGCGGCAGCACCACCGTCGTCCGGCTCAAGTCGGCAAAGCGGGTAAAGGGAAAACCGGCGTTGGCGAAGGTCTCCAGATTGGGCAGCGGCGCGTAGTGCGGGTAGCCGCGCAGATCGATATAGGAATCGCGCAGAATGGCTCCCTCCATGTTGATCGGCGTCGTATTCTGGCAGCCTCCCTTTTTGAGCAACTGAAAGGTGAAATCGAACGACAGCGAGTTGGAAAAGGGGCGCAGATTGACCACTGGCACGGGAACATTCGTGGTGGTGACGCGCGAGGGCTCGTGTCCCGGAATAAGCGGTTCCGAGCCCAGGAATGCGTTGTTGATGCGCACCTGCATACTGGAGATGGGGCCGATCGGAATCGAGTCGTAACGGTAGACCAGGTGCAGCGTCGCGTTGGGCCGGTTGGCGTAAAAGATGTCGGGGGGAATGCGAAAGTAAACGTTCAACGGAGCCGTTCCGTCGCCCTGCAACTGCTCCGCGGTGGCGTAATTCCACAACGCGATCGTCTGGTTGGTGCGTGCCCAGCGCGGAGCCGCGTCGGCCTTTTGTATGCCGGGCAGGGTTAAGTCGTCGATGGTGGCCTGCGCTCCCGACAGCATGTCGCTGTGTAAGGCCACCGCCTGTGCCGCCTCCAGCGTCTGGCTCGCGTCGGCGCCGGTTATCACCAGGATCTTGCTGTAAGGATCGCTGGGGTTGGTGCGCATGGCCACCGTGGGCGCGCTGGCGGAGGGCAGATTCAAACTCGCCGGCAAACTGGCCGGATCTTCGGCGATCACGATCACGTTGCCCTGCGGAATGGCGCCGATGTGGACCGGAAAACGCACCGGCCGGTTATCGGAGATCATCCCGAAGTAGCTGGAGAGGACCCCCGCGGCTTGAATGGCGGTCATCGACGGCGCCGCGGGAAACACGATGGAAATACTGGGCGGCTGAACCACCGACGGATCCAGAAACGGCATCGGCAACTGACTCAGATCGTCGGCCATGGGCAGCAGATCGCCGCGAATGTCTAGGTAGCTGTCGCTGTGAACCCGCGCCCACAGCGTGGTGTTGGCCGGATCCTCGCACACGAGCGTGTAGTGGCCGATGAATTCGATGGTCAGGGTGTTGTTGTGGACCAACAGGCCCGGAGGTATGGGGAGATCCGTCTGATAATCCTGGCCGCTCGAGCCGCCCATCTTCCCCGGCTCGGGCTGGATCGTCGCAAACAGGGTTCCGTTCATCATCAGCTTCAGGTGGCTGAGCTGCGGAATCAGAGCGGGGGAAAACGCATAGTTCACGTGAATCATGGCGCTGCGCGGGACGTGCGTCAGCGGCAGCGTGAAGTAGATGTTGTGCAGCGTGTCGATGCCGTGCAACTCGATCTGCGGCGCACCGGCCTGGGCGAGGGTGAAGTGGTCCTCGTATTGCCCTGGAGGAATCGGCGCACTGGCGGCTGCGGCGGCGTTTGACTGCTGGCCTGCCGGAGAGGTGGCCCCGGCAACGGCCGCCGCCGCGGGCGAGGTCTTTTTAGGTTTGCGGGCCTGCGCCCAAATCCGATGCGTTCCCCCCATCAAAATCGCCGCCAGGAAGATCACCACCGGGCGGGCGATGGAAAGAGAGGCAGACTTCCTCGCTCTCCGGTCGCCGTTGCCAAACAGGCTCGTGAAGGTGACGGCCAAGCCGTGCATGGAGATTTGGAAGATGCGGACCAGGCTGTGCAATACGTTATCGCTTTCGCGCGACTCGCCCCAGCCCAGCCACGAGTCTGCACGGGAATAGAGAATCATGGTCAGCACTTCCTCTTCGGCAATGGAGAGATTTTCAAACCGCACCCGCAGCACCGAGCCCTCTGTAGACACCACCGTGGCCGGCAGATCGATGGCCGCCCACGGCGCCGGAAAAGCCAGCCGTATCTCCGTTTCCGGAGCAATGTCGAAGGCGCCGGCGAAGCGAATGCTCGTGCCGCCGCTGGACATGTCCATTGTCTCTCCAGCCACTTCTCTTCCATCCGGCATTTTGGCTGTCACCGGGGTTACCACATTGATGCGGACCGCGGTGCGCAACTGCTTGAGCTCCCGCGCCACCGCCGTGCACACGCCCAGAATGATGATGTTGAACACGCACCACAGCACGTTCATCAGCACCGTACCGGGACGGTCGCGGTCCCAGATCAGAAAACGGGGGATGGCAACAATCAGCCCCGCGATGTTGAACAAGAGCATGACCAGGAAGGGCTGCGCGATCTTGGTGTCGAAGAAGGTGCGCTTTACAAGGCCGCCCTTGGCCGTCACGTTGAACTTGCCCAGCTTGGGATTGATGAGCGCCAAGACCGTGGGCAGCAGGATGTATGGCGCCAGGACGGTCTCGTAAATCTCGTTCCAGAACGAATGCCGGTGCTCGCCCTGAATGCGCGAGTTGGTCACGTTGGACAGGATTAGGTGGGGCAGGGCATAGGCCAGGATGGCGGCCCAGTAGCCGGGAATGTTGGTGTGGTCCAGGAGCAGGAAGATCAACGGCGCGGTGAGAAAGATAAGACGCGGCACGGCGTACAGAAAATGCGCCATGGCGTTGAAGTAGCACAGCCGCTGGGAGAACGTAAGCCCGGGCGCGAACAGAGGATTATCGGTGCGCAGGATCTGCACCATGCCCCGCGCCCAGCGAATACGCTGTCCCACGTGCGCCGCAAGCCGCTCCGTGGCCAGCCCTGCGGCCTGGGGAATGTTGATGTACGCCGTGTTCCAGCCTTGCATCTGCATGCGCAGCGAGGTGTGCGCATCCTCGGTTACCGTCTCCACCGCCATGCCGCCCACGCTGTCCAGCGCCTTGCGCCGCAACACCGCGCACGACCCGCAGAAGAACGAGGCGTTCCAGAAATCGTTGCCGTCCTGCACGATTCCGTAGAAAAGTTCGCCCTCGTTGGGGATGATGCGAAACTGCTCCAGATTGCGCTCGAACGGGTCGGGCGAATAAAAATGGTGCGGTGTTTGCAATACGCCCAGCCTGGGGTCGCGCAGAAACCAGCCTATCGTCATCTGCAGAAAGCTGCGCGTCGGCACATGATCGGAGTCGAAGACCGCGACCAGCGGCGAGTGCATCGTCTTCAGCGCGGCGTTGACGTTGCCCGCTTTGGCGTGCTGGTTGTCGGGCCGCGTCTTGTAGCCGATGCCCGCCTCAAACGCGAACTGCTCAAATTCCTTGCGCCGTCCGTCGTCCAGAATATAGACGTGCAGCTTATCCGCCGGCCAATCCATGTTGAGCGCGCCCAACGCGGTATAGCGCACCACCTCTAACGGCTCGTTATAGGTGGGAATGATGACATCGACGTCGGGCCAATCGCCGGTATTCTCCGGCAGCGCCACCGGCGCCCGCCGCAGCGGCCAGATGGTCTGAAAGTAGCCCAGGAAGAGGATGAAGAATGCATACACCTCGGCCAACAACAGGCTCATGATAAAAAAGGCGTCCAGCGCGCCCCAGTGATTGGCCGGATTCTTGAAAAACAGGATGACTTGGTCGATGCGCCAATATCCGTAGCGGAAGGTGGAGAAGATCGACATCAACATCAACGTGAGCGTGACCAGGTAGGAATCGGAGCTGCGCGCCATGGCCAAAGCCATCAGAATGGTCAGCAGTCCCAGAACTCCCTGTTGCGGCCAGGTGAGCGGCAGAACGGCCATGAAATACAGGGCCACACCCGCTATAGCCAGGAACAGCAGACGCGCCAGCTTGGTGAGAAAATTCTCTCCGGCGCCAATATCCTGCCAAACTTCTGTTGCCGTCATCGCTCACTCCAGCGGACGCCGCGAAAGCTGGTGCTGGCCGGTGCAGAAAGGCTCTTCACCCAGCCCGCCAGGCTGGCGAAGTCATCGGCCACGCTGGAGCTGGGGGCGTAATCCATCACCGTCATGCCTTCCGCCAGCGCCTCGCTCACCGCCGGCGCGCGGCGCAGCGCAAAGCTCAGCAGCCGGTCGCCCAACTGCTCCCGCAGCACCTCGCGGACATCCAGGTGCAGCGGCAACGCGGGATCGAATTGATTGAGCACATAGTAGGGGAGCAGCGGCTTGCCCGCCGCCCCGCCATTGTGCTGGAAGAAGGCGTCGATGGAGCTGATGCTGACCACCGAATTCATATCCGGAACCATGGGCACCAGCACCAGGGGAGACAAGCGCATTACACGCCGCGTGGTCGCGCCCGATGCGGTGGCAAGATCGATGATGATGCGGTTCAATCCCCGTGCATATTTCGTGATCTCGCTCGCCAGCACTTCCTGGCCGCCCGTCTCCGGACCCAAATCCTCCGGGTCGATGGCCACCAACTGAATTGGAGCGTCGCCGCTGGCTGCCGGAGGGCTGAAGGTTCTCAAAACGCCGGGCCGCTGGTCGTGGGCGCCGAAGAAAAACGGCAGCAATCCGAAGGCCGCCGTATCCACCAGCAAGACCCGCTCGCCGCGGGCTGAAAGCGCCCGGCCCAGAGTCGCCGCCACGCTGGTCTTGCCCACGCCTCCGGCCAACGAAAACAAAGCCACTGCCGGCGCCCGTGCGGGAACCGGCGCCGGAACAGCCTCCGTGTGCGCGCTCACCCCTTCGAATACGCCTCGCAGAGCGAACCAGCGCGCGGCCAACCGTTCGCGCGACCCCTGCAGCGTATCTTCCGGAACCTGCGGCGCGGCGGCCGGCCCTCCGCGCTCCACCTGCTCCGGCGTCAGCCATGCCGGTCTCCCCGCGTTCTCCTTTGCACCGGCCCCTGGCCACACATGGCCGGGCTCCGCGTACCTTTCCTCGCGCATCGGAGACGATGGCGAAGGATGGATGGGATTCATTGCCTGCCGGTACGCCGGAGCCGCGGCATGTATTCCAGAATCGGGCTGCGGCGGATAGTATGGCGAAGCCGCAAACCTGGCGAAACGGTCCACGATAGGTTGTTCCCAAACAGCTTGCCGCGCCGCTTCAGCTTGCCGCGCCGCTTCAGCCTGCCGTGCCGCCTCGGCCTGTTGTGCCGCTTGCCGTGCCGCCTCGGCCTGTTGCGCTGCTTGGGCTTGTTGTGCAGCTTGCCGTGCCATCTCGGCCTGTTGCGCCGCTTGCCGCGCGGTTTCTGCTTGTTGGGCGGCCTGTTGCGCGGCCTGCTCGGCGACGCGCCGTGCCGCTTGTTGCGCAACCTGCTCGGCTGCCCGCTGTGCGGCCAGTTCCGCCGCTCGTTGCGCCGCCTCTTCTGCGGCCTGCCGGGCGATTGATTGGGCAGCCAGCTCGCTCTGGCGCGTGGCCTCCTGGGCGCGCATCTCTTCCATGGCGCGTTGTGCTTCGGACTGCTGACGCTCCCGCTCCCGTTCCTCTTCCATCGCCTGCTGCACACGCTGGCGCGCCTTCTCCCGGGTCTGGGCCCTCGAGGCCGAAAAGTCCCGGTATTTGGCGCCATGCAAATTTGCCCACGAATAGAGCGTCGCCACGTCTTCCGGCGTCTCGTTCGGATCGTGCAGCACCTTGCGGTCAGTCATTCATCACCTCTGCGCCTTCCGTCCTTGCCCCGTTCACCGCGCCCGCATTCTCTTATTTCCTGCCCAGGAAAGACCGCAATCCGTACACGCCGGCAGGGCGCCTTTATCCGAAATCCTAGTCGTACTTGTGTTGGCAAAACAATAACACTTGCACTGCCGCCCCTCTAACACTTTCTCGTCATGCGAAGGACGCAAAACCCCTCATTTTCTTAGCGATGCGTGCGCTTATCCCCATCTGGTACCCAACCCTTTTGTGGGACGCGAGTACCATAGTACCAGCAGAGTCGGTTACTGCTCATCCCTCCCCTTGACCGCTCCCTGGCGCGCGCGATTCTTCCCTTGAGAATCTCCACTTCTACTGGCAAGCCCTCGCTGCGCGCCCAACGCCGGAATACGCTCTGTGGTAACTTAGAGGTTGCGGCATTCCAAGAGCTCGTAGCTCAGTTGGTAGAGCAACGCCCTTTTAAGGCGTGGGTCCTGGGTTCGATTCCCAGCGAGCTCACCACTCCCGCCAGCCACAACCGATGGCGTTTAGCCGGCCCGGTAAATGTAACAGAAGCCGGCCGGGACGCTTCGCGCGCAAGCCTTACAAGTTCGCTTATGGCCGCTCGCTGCTCAGCGACGGTGGCGCATCCGCGGTCGCGGCGCCCCACGCCGTGTTGGGTTTTGTGCCGAGCACGAAGTGCAGCCTGCCGCCGGCGGCAATGTCGCGGAATGAAATCCAGTTTTTGCTATCCGCATGGCCGTTGAGCGTGATGCTCTGGATATAAGGCGCATCGGGCGCGGCGCCGGAGGCTTCAATGGTGAAGGTCTTGCCGGCATAGGGCGCTTCGAGATGGATAACCGCTTTGGGAAAGACCGGGCCGGCCATCTCATACGCCAGGCTGGCCGGATCGATGCTATAGATGCCCATCATGCTCAGGACGGCCCATGAGGACATCTCGCCGCAGTCGTCGTTGCCGGGAATCCCATCGGGATTATCAGTGTAGTTTTCCATGAGCACGCGCCGTACCACGCGCTGCGTCGCCCACGGACGGCCGGAGAAGTTGAACTCGAAGGGAGCTTCGAGGTCGGTTTCGTTATAGGGGTTGTAGTACTGGCCGTACCAGCCGGGGGTGGGGTAAGCGAAGAACTGTGTCAGGCGCTGGTTGAAGAGCTGCCGGCCCATGGCGCTGACCACCCAGGCCATATCGGCGGGTTCCAGCCACTGGTAGTGCCATCCGGAGCCCTCGATAAAGCCGTGGTCTTCCTGCGCGGGATCGAAGTTGGGAACCCATTGGCCATCGGAGTCGCGTGGACGGAAGAAACGGTCCTGTTTATTGAAGACGTTGCGGTAGTAGAGGGCGCGGTCATAGAGAGTGTGCGCCTCGGCGGTCTTGCCTAGAGCGTCGGCGAGGCGATAGAGCGAGGCGTAGGCGATCGCGTCTTCTTGGATCTGCGAAACGGAGCCGTAGCTGATCTTGTCGTTGGGCACGTAATGGAGTTTGTTGATCCAGTTGATGCCCGCTTCCCCTTGATAGGGATGACCCGGCGGCGGAGCCTGGGTGGCGTCCTTCCACATACCATCCCATCCAGCCTTCATGTCGAAGCCGTGCAGGCCGTCGAGCCAGGCCGTGGCCAGGGCGACGGTGAGCGGGCTGCCCGCCATCACATTGGTGTAGAGGTTGATCTGCGGCCAGCGGCCGATCCAGCCGCCTTGCTCGTACATCCGCACCACCGATTGCGCCATGTCTTCCATGCGTTGCGGCTCGATCATGGCCAGAAGCGGAATCTCGCTGCGATAGATGTCCCAGCCCGACCAGTTGGCATAGATGGGATGGTTCGGCGCGGTGCGATGGATCTTGCCGTCGAAGCCGAGGTAGCGGCCGTCGGCGTCGCTGAAGATGGAGGGCATTAACAGCGAGTGATAGAGCGCGGTCCAAAACACAGTGCGCTCGGCGGGCGTGCCGCCGGAAACATCGATGACGCTGAGGGCCTTGTTCCAGGCTGCGCTTGCATCGCTGCGGATTTGAGCGAAATCTTTTCCGGCGGATTCTGCTTTGAGGTTGTTCTCGGCGCCGGCGAGATCAACGTAGGAGATGGCGATCCGGGCGATGATGGTCTGCGGATGCGCTTCTGCCGCCCACGTGGCGTAAGCGCCGAGCCACTCGTTGTGGCCGGCCTGTTCGGCGGTACGGCTGCCGGCGGCGATAGTTCCCGGCCCGCCGTAGCGTTTGCCGGTCCAGGTGCCAGAGGACGAAAAAGGCCGGCTGAAGGTCATCACAAAGTAGACCTTGTAGGTTTGCTGGTTGCCGCAGAAGGCGTGGTTTTCCACGTAGCCCTGGACCTGGTTGCCGTCCACGATCTCGACTGAAGCGCCGGCCGTGCCGTTGAGCGTGTGGCTGAGAGGAAGCAGAATGTTGGCCGGCTGGCCGGCAGGAAAGCTAAAGCGCGCTATGCCGGTGTGGGTAGTGGCGCTTAGCTCTGCTTCGATGTTCCACTCCAGCAGACGCACGCGGTAGTAGCCGGGCGCGGCGGCCTCGTCGCTATGCGAATAAGGCGACCCGAAATTGGCGGCGCGGGTGTGTATGGGACCGGTGGTTGCGGTGAAGAAGACATCGCCCTCGTTCGGGCAGCCGGCGCCGCTCATGTGGGTCATGCTGAAGCCCTGGATTGAGGTGTCGCTGTAGTGGTAGCCGTAGCCGTTGTCTTCGGTGTCCGGACTCAACTGCACCATGCCAAACGGGACGGTCGCGCCGGGAAAGAGATTGATGCTGCCGCCGGGGCCGCTTCCGGTGCCGATGAGCGGGTTGACGCTCGCGGCCGGGCTGGCGGTTGGGGAAGCATGGGCGATGCCGGCAAAGGCAACGAACGAAACGCCAAGCAACAGGCACGGCGCAGAAAGTAGAAATCGACGCATGGGCACTCCTCTCTTCGGTGAGCACTACCATTCTAGTGCTTTGGCAGCTTGACTTTGTACCGCTTGAGGGCGCTGAAGGGTGCCCCAGGTCCCCTTTAGGGCCTGGGAAAGGATGCCTCAGCTCTTGCGAAACAACGCGTCGATCTCCGCGCGCGTGGGCATGGAGGGCGCGGTGCCGGGGCGGGTGATGGAGATGCCGGCGGTGACGCAGCCGAAGCGCGCGGCCGCAACCAAATCCATGCCTTCTGAGAGCGCGACGGCGAAGCCGCCGTTGAAAGCGTCGCCGGCGCCGGTGGTTTCTACCGCCTTGCCGGCGTTGACGGCCGGCACGTGGGCCTTGAGGCGCGCATTCTTGACGTAGGCGCCCTGCGCGCCCAGGGTGATGACGGCGTTGCGCACGCCGCGGGCGAGAAAGGCGCTGGCGGCTTGTTCGGCATCGGCAAGGGTTGCCACGGGAATGCCGGTGAGCGCGGCGGTCTCGCTTTCATTGGGCGTGATGTAGTCGATGTGCGGGTAGATGCTCGCGGGCAGCGGCGCAGCCGGCGCGGGATTGAGGATGGTAGTTACGCCCAGCGAATGCGCTAGAGCAAGCCCATGCTCGACGGCGGCCAGCGGCAGCTCAAGCTGGGCGACAAAGACGCTGGAGCCGGCAATGAGTTCGCGTGCCTGCTCCACCTCGGCCGTGGTCACCTCAAAACATGCGCCGGGGACGACGATAATCGCGTTCTCGCCCTTGTCGGCATCGACGATGATGGCGGCCGCGCCGGTGGCGCTCCGGGTGCGGAAGAGGAAGCGAGTGTCGATGCTCTCGGCCTGATAGAGGCTGCGCGCCATGTCGCCGAATGGGTCCGGCCCCAGTTTGGAGATGAAGCTCACCTTGCCGCCGGCGCGGGCCGCGGCGACGGCCTGATTGGAGCCTTTGCCGCCCGGCCCCAGCTTGAAGGATTGACCCATCAACGTCTCGCCCCAGGCGGGAATGCGGCCGGTGCGGAATGCTAGATCGGCTACGAAACTGCCCATGACTGTGACCCATTCTTTTGCCATCACTCAATGATCCTTTAGGTTCGCTCTTGCGCCCGAACCGGCCGTGCAGCCAGCTTTGCATTACGATGCACAGTTACCCGGCCCTATACGCCAGCGCGATAAGCGCCAGCGCCAACAGATAAGAGAGAAACATCGCGGCCAGGTAGAGCCAGGACTTTCGCCTGGCGCCGCGAAACTCGTGAAAGGCCAGCACGCCCCAAAGCGTGGCGATCATCGGCGAGGCCTGGCCAATGGCATAGGAGATAGGTAGTCCGACGAAGCGGGCGGCGACAAAGTTGAGCACCGTGCCCGTGCCCCAAATGGCTCCGCCCAGCAGCCCGAGCGCGTGATAGCCGGCAGGCGCGGCGAAGTACCCGGAGATAGAGACGGGCGCGCCGGCCAGCGGTTTGCGCATCAGGATGGGATTGAAGACGAAACAGCACAGGAAGGCGCCGAGGGTCATCAAGACGGCTGCCGTGTAAGGGCTGAGCGCGCCTGGCGAAACCAGCAGCGACGGATCGGGATGGCTGCCCTGCATGGCCTTGGTGATGAGCGGAGCGAAGACGCCCATCAGCACTCCGGAGACGATGCAAACTGTGGTTCCCTTGCGCGAGGTGACCACTCCTCCAGCGCCGCGCGCGGCATAGGCCGTGCCGATGAAGATGACCGCAACCAGGGCCATCAAGACTCCGGCGGCGAGCAGCGCGGCGCTGCCCTGGGGATGGATGAGATAGCTGAGCACGGTGCCTTCAACAAGGGCGATGCCAATGGAGAGAGGAAAGGCGATGGCCAGGCCCACCATGTCGATTCCTGCCACCAGCAGCACGTTGGCGATGTTGAAGATGAAGCCGCCGAGAGCGGCGTAGAAGAGCAGCAGCGCATCGGCCTGGCGCAGGTTGGGCAGGAAGCTGAACAGGCCGCCTGTGGCGCTGCCCAGCGTAAAGGCGAAGGCCAGTGAGACGAGAAAGATGCCGGCCCCGTAGTCCCAGTAGTAAAGTTCAAAGCGGTAATTCCGCGTCAGCTTGAAGGTATTGGCGAACGATCCCCAGCAGACCGTGCAGAGGATGGTCATCAAAAGTGCGGCGGCGAACGATGCGGGCACGAACATGGTCTTTTCCTGGCGGGCTTTGTGCAGCCGCCATAAGGCTCCGGGCGCGGCCAGAGGCGGCTGCGAGTATGCGATTACGAAGCGACTCGCAAGGCTAACGAACCGCAGACGCCGTGTCAATAGGAGTTTTGCGCCATGGTTCGCGCGGAGGAGCTTCGCGCGAGCAATGGAAGCAGCACGATGAGCCGCTTGGACAGAGGATACTGCGACCGCCCTCGGTTGTCTTGGCTGGGCGATGCGCTATGAGACGAATTCATCGTCCCGCTTTGGGCGGCATCGGTGTCTGGCCGGACGTAGAAGTGGAGGATGGAATGGCAGGAAAGTTCTGGCCGCCGAGACGCGGGGCCTCGGGCGCCGCGGCCACGCGATAATTGCGCAGGTCGCGCAGTATTTCTTCCTTTTCACGCGCATACTGGCTGGCAAACCGGGTCAGAGCATACGTGATGATGTCGCTGTGGTGCAGGTCTTGCATGGAAGGGTCGCGGCGCATGTTCAGCCACAGCCGGTGCACAAGCTGCACATCATCCGGACCGAGCGAGGGAGCATGCGGCCCGATATAGAACACCTTGACGTCGCCCGTATGACCAACCACATAGAAGTTGAACTGGCGCTTGGGCTCGGGCAATGCCTCCCATGCCTGGCCGAGATAGAACGCCTGATCTTCGGCACTCATGGAATTGGAGGTTCCGGAGACCACCGAGTCCACCTCCAGGGAGTTGGCGCCGCGGGCCAACGCGGTGAAGATATCTCCGGCCGGAATCAGCAGCAGCGACACCTTTTTGCCGAAGTTCTCTGCAACAGAGATGGCTTTGGTAAAGACCATCTGCTCATGTTCGCTGAAGCTTTGTTGATCGGCGCTCAAAAACTCCGGTCCGCCGGCGCCCATCAAACGCACGCTGAGCACCACCACGTCCTGATCCTCGGTTCGGGTGCGCCCAAGCGTCCAGCGCAGGGCTTCGAGGTTGGTGGCGTCGCGCATCGTCACCAGAACCCCGCCGGGACGGATTGCGGCCGACTCCCGGCTGATGGTGTCCTGGTGCTCAAGCTGGAATTGGTCCTTCATCTCCGTCGCCGCCAGCGCGTGGCGGCGCAGGTTCTGGCGCTCGGAGATGGAGAAGACGATGAAGAATCCCACCGTGAACGCCACGCCGCTGATGGTGGCGACGGATTTGGTGAACAGGTTGACGGTGGCCGTGGTGAACAGCACCATGAAGACGGAAAGCAAGCCGATCGGTATCTCAACGTTGCCGATGCGCAGATTGATCGGAACTTTCCAGCCGCGCTCGCCGTGGTACTTCCAGCGCAGAACCAGCATGGCCAGATTGTTGAAGGTGAACGACCAGATGACGCCGAAGGCGTAGGCCTCGCCCAGCATGAAGACGTTGCCCCGGCTGGCGATGATCGTAAGCATCTGGAGGATAAAGACCAGGTTGACGATGCGGTAGCTGGTGCCGAACTTGTTGTGCGGCTTTCGGAACCAGTCGGTCAAAACTCCATCCTCGGCCACCCGCATCAGCACTCCGGACGCGCCCACAATCGAGGCGTTGATGGCGCCGGAAAGAATCAAAAAGCCCACCAGGACGACGAAGATGCGAAAAGCAATGCGCAGGACCATCGGGCCAACCATATACATGGCCAGGCCGGCAATCAGATTGTCCTCGTAAATGTGGGTGCGCTGATAGGCGGGGATGAGCATGGACGCCAGCAGGGTCGCGCCGCCGGTGAACAGCGTGCTATAGATGGCGATGATGATGGCCGCGCGCTTCAAGTTCTTGAGCTTCGGGTGCTGGATCTCGCGGTTCACCTGGGCCAGGGTTTCTTCGCCGCTCATGGCCAGAATGGAGTGGCCGAAGGCCATCAGAACTCCAAACAGCCCCAGGATCGGCAGCCCGTGTCCACGCAGAAAGCCGAGTGCGTCGCGGCTGAAATGGAAGTGGGAAGGAATGGGCGAGGGCGGAAGATGCACGCCGCGCACGATGATCGAATAGGAACCCCAGAGGAAGAGAAGAATCACCATTACCGTCGTGACTTGCATGACGCGCAGGGCCTTGTTGCTGGATTCTTCAATGCCTTTGATGTTTTCCCACCAGTAGTAGATCGTGACCAGGGCGGCGAAGACCGCAGAGGTCGAGTTCATGTTGAACTGAACGGCGTGATGGTGGGCGGTGAGCAATATGGGGGGGAGCAGTTGATGGCGCTCGGCGGTCACCATCAATTCGTTCATCAGGCCGGTGATGTACTGGCCGGCGGAGACGCCGGAAATCGGCCCGGTGAGGATGTAGTCAAACATCAGGGCCGAGACGCTGATCTTGGCGAAGGTCCCGCCCATGGCCTCTTTTACGACGCGGTATACCCCGCCGCGCGTAAACATCGAACAGCTTTCAACGTAGACCGCTCGCACCGCGAAGCTGAACAGCATGATGCCGAGAATGAACCAGGGAGCGGATGCGCCGATGGCATGTTCGGCGATGCCTCCGGCATAAAAGGCGGAGGATCCCAGATCGTTGAGAACAATAGCGGCTGCGCGCCAAAAGGAGATGAATGTGAGCATCACCGAAGATGCCACAATCAGGCGAGCGCGGTTTGATGCTGGAACGCCGGTCGTTCGTGTCGAGGCCATTGTGCGAAGGGCCGGCGCGGCGGCCGGCAATCAGAATCTCAGGAAAGCGTAACCACCGCCGCCCTGCGCTGAGTCTATGTCTGAATGAAGGCGCTGTCAATTATAAAAGGCAGCGAAGCGATCAACAAAACCAAAGCCGCATCCCCGTCCGGGCGCGCAACCGGCTTTGTAGTTAAGTGGTGTGGACGGAGGAACTGAGTAGGCTAGTCCTTCTTGAAGAGTTCAGTCCAATCTTCGACAAAACTGAGGACGACCACAACGGCCGACCCAGCCAAGCCCAGGAAGAATATCACTTCGAGCGACCGTATTGCGAACACAGCCAGGTCCATCTGCCCATTGTAGCGTAATCTGGCATGTATCGCCTGATTTTACGGCTCTTGCCGCAGCCCGGCTGCGCGATGCTGTACACTCTGCCCTGTATGCACCGATCTTGGAGACTGTGGGCGGCGGCAGTGCTTTCTGCGGCCCTCCTTGAGTTGCCGTTCCCGCTGGCCGGGCCGCTGCCTGCCTGGCGCACAGTCTTCGCCTGGTTCGGGCTGGTTCCATTGCTGTGCGCCGTTCTCTCCGCAGCCGTTGCCGGACGGCCTCATTCACTCCGCCGCTCCTTTCTGCTCGGCTATCTCTGCGGCTTCCTCTGGTACATGGGCAACTGCTACTGGGTGCGCAATACCATGATGCGCTATGGAGATATGCCGCTCTTCGCGCCCACTCTGCTGCTCATAGGATTCAGCTTGGTGCTGGGACTCTACTGCGGGTTCTTTGGATTGGGCATCCAACTGCTGCGCCAGGCCAGTGGCTCGACGCGGCTGGCGCTGGTATTTGCGCCCGTCCTATGGACCGCGCTGGACCTGGCAGCCGCGCGCATCACCAGCGTTCCCTGGGACCAGCTAGGCTATTCGCAGGTAGACAACGCGCTGGTAACCCAGATCGCGCCCTGGACCGGAGTCTACGGGATCAGTTTCGTCCTGGTGGCCGTGAACGCGCTCATCGCCGGCGGGCTGTTGCTGGAGTGTTGCCGCGGCAAGCATTGCCCCGGCAATTGGCTTGCAAACCGGCGTGTATGGGGCATCTCCGGCGCTGTTCTGCTCATGGTGTGCGGGGCGGGAGTGACGATTGCCCCGCCCAGGCCCGCGCCCACGGCGACCGCCGTGCTGATTCAACCCAATCTGAACGTCGGCGATGACAACCCCTGGATAGGAGCGGTGTGGGGCCGGCATATCGCCCAGTTCGTGAATCTGGCGGGGGAGACGTGCAAGGGCTATATCGCCGGCATTCCCCAAACCGGAGCCCCCAGGCGGCAGATCCCTTGTCCTGAAAATCCGGCGCCGCCTGCGCTGGTGGTGTGGCCGGAGTCGCCCGCGCCCTTCTTTCAGGATGACCCGCGCTTACAGCAGGCCATGCGTTGGATCGCGCAAGCAATCCAGGCGCCGCTGGTCGTGGGCGGCATCGGCACGGATTTATCTCCCCAGAATGAGACCTGGAGCGAATACAACTCCGCCATGATCTTCAATTCCAAAGGAAAGATGGTGGGCCGCTACGACAAGATTCATCTGGTGCCCTTCGGCGAGTACGTGCCGTTTGCCAAGCTGCTCTCTTTTGCGCACAAGCTCACTGGGCGGGTGGGGAAGTTCGACCGCGGGACGCTGCGCAACGCTTTTCTGGTGGACGGACGTCGATACGGAATCTTCATCTGCTATGAGGATGTTTTTGGCGCTGAGGTGCGGCAGTTCGCGCGCAACGGGGCCGAGGTTTTCGTGAACATCAGCGACGATGGCTGGTACGGTGACACCAGCGCCCCCTGGCAGCACCTGAACATGGCGCGTATGCGGGCCATCGAAAACCGCCGCTGGCTGCTGCGCGACACCAATAACGGTGTCACGGCGGTCATCGATCCTTACGGCCGGGTGCGGGAGAGTATCCCGCGGCACAAGGTGGACGCGCTGCCGGCCGAATTCGGTTACAGCGACAAGATGACCTTCTACACCGAGCACGGCGACGTGTTTGCATGGCTGTGCGCCTTGCTCAGTTTGGGAACTGCGGGCTGGGCGGGAAGCAAGCTGCTGGCCGGCTGAGGCTGCGTTACGGCGCGCGTAGCAGCCGCCGGCTGGACACGGAGGGAGCAAGAGCTTCCGGCTCCTGACACGGAGGGAGCAGGAGCTTCCGGCTTCTGAAACGGAGGGAGCAGGAGCCTTCCGGCTCCTGACACGGAGGGAGCAGGAGCCTTCAGGCTCCTGAATACGGCCGGCTAAGGCTCGGCTTTAGCCGCGGGTCTCTGCTGTATATTGCTTGCGTGCGATTGGCTCCCCAGGAAACCCGGACCTACATGGTCACCGCGG
>JAJYZC010000011.1 GCA_021800255.1 Acidobacteriota bacterium | reverse complement strand
GCGATCCGCTGGACGTGCTGGTGATGGTGCCCGCTCCCAGTTTTTCCGGCTGCGTGCAAGAGGTGCGCCCCATCGGCCTGCTGGAGATGCTCGACCAGGGCACCCTGGACGAAAAAGTGCTCGCCGTTGGCAAAAACAATCCCCGCTTTACCAACGTGTGGAATTACACCGACATTTATCCGCACGTGCTCAAGGAGATTACCCACTTCTTTTCCATTTACAAAGACCTGGAAGGCAAACGGGTGGAGATCAAGGGCTGGCGCGACGCGGCCTATGCGCGCGACCGCGTGACCCACGCCATCAATCTCTTTCAAGAGGACAAGGCTAAGCGCGCCCATCAGTTGATGACGAATACCGTGCCGAAGTAGTCCGCACCACCCGAGTAGGTCGTTCCATAGAGGTTTCCGGCGCGGTCCATGGTCAGGCCTGCATACGGGGTCTGCCCATCGGGGCTTACGCCGAAAGAGTGGAGAATTTTCTCAACTCCGGCAGCGCAGGCGGCGTCGATCCGTCACATCGGAGGAGCCGGCTGTGCCGCTGCCGTTGCTGATCGAACAAGTGATTCCGGGCGTGTGCCACTGCACCGTGACGGAGTAGGCGCTGCCGCTGTTCCGACTCATCGGGAACGAGAATGCGCCATTGGCGCTGAGGGTTAGCGAGTCTCAGGGAAATCGCAGGAACGGCGAATGAGGACTTGGCTGAGGATCGCGCCGTCCTTACGGGGCTTGTCTGCCGGGTGTGAGCATGTTCCCAGGACTGCGCTGCGCTTGTCCTGGGCTATTTCCCAGCCCTTCCCTGTTCATGCGCTTGTCCTCCCCGCGCCATTCGTCCGAATGAGACACAGGCATAAGAGGAGTAATATCGATGGAGTGGCCTTAGATAAAGCCGTGTGGGTTCCAGGCCGCCGTTGCGCGCCGCAGCGAAATTGAACCGCCTGACCGCGCTCATGATGCCGCGCTGTGCAGCAGCACAAAAGGCCGGCAGGCAAAGAACTCAGGGATGATCCGTGCCCTGACTGGACAGCGGTGTACATGTTTTCCCAACCACCTTTCGGTTACCATATATCCCAAAAATCACTTTCGGAGTGCGCCTATGATGCGTCGCTGGTGTCTGACCGCTGCCGCGGCTGCTGCCGTGGTTTTTCTTCTTGTCTCTATCCATTCTGCCTGGGCCCAAAGCTACACGGGGCCTGAACCGGCGCCGCTGCCGCCCCCCGTGGCTGCGCCGGCTGACACGCCGTATCCGGGCACGATTGCGCTAACCGTGGACCTGACCAACACCACTGATCGCGTGGCTGAGGTCAATGAAACCATCCCCGTGCGCGCCGGTGATATGACTCTGCTCTATCCGCAGTGGATTCCCGGCACGCACGCGCCGGAGGGGCCGATCCAGGCGATGGCCGGGCTGGTGATCACCGCGCATGGGCAGCGCATTCCCTGGGTGCGCGACCGGGTGAACATGTACGCCTTCCACGTGCGCGTGCCGGAGGGAACAACTTCGCTGGAGATCAAGTTCGACTACCTGTCGCCCATTCAGCGTCAGGACGGGATGGTGTCAATGTCGCGCGTCATGGCGGACCTGGAGTGGAATACGGTGGTGCTCTATCCGGCTGGACACTTCGCGCGGGATATTCACGTGGCGCCGGCGGTGGTGCTGCCCGCCGGCTGGAAGTATGCCACGGCGCTGGAGACCGTATCAAAGGATGGCGGCGCCGTCCACTTTAAGGAGACGACGCTGAACACGCTGGTGGATTCGCCGCTGGCGGCGGGCGAATACTACCGGCAAGCGAATCTGTCGACGGGCCCCGGCAACCAGGTGTTCTTGGATGTCTTCGCCGATGAGCCGAAGGATCTGGAGATCACCCCGGAAGAGCTGCAGCTTCACAAAAACCTGACTGTACAGGTGCAGAGGCTCTTCGCCTCACACCATTACAACCACTACGATTTCCTCTTTACGCTGAGCAATACGCTGGGCTATCAGGGGCTGGAGCATCACCAGTCGAGCGAAGACGGAACCGGCGCCAACTACTTTACCGACTGGAAGGCGGGCGTAGCCGACCGCGACCTGCTGGCGCACGAGTACACGCATTCCTGGAACGGAAAGTTCCGGCGGCCGAACGACCTGTGGCGGCCCGCTTTCAACATGCCCGAGCAGGATAATCTGCTCTGGGTTTATGAAGGGCTGACGCAATACTGGGGCGAAGTGTTGACGGCGCGCGCGGGGCTGAGGACAGCGCAGCAAACGCGCGACGTGCTGGCCGCAATTGCGGCCAGCTTCGAAGACAGTCCCGGCCGCGATTGGCGGCCGCTGATCGACACCACCAACCAGGAGGTTCTCTCCGAACGGCGGCCGGTGAGCTGGGTAAGCTGGCAGCGGGACGAGGACTACTACATGGAGGGAGTGCTGATCTGGCTGGACGCGGACACGAAGATTCGCCAACTGAGCGGCGGCAAGAGGTCGTTGGATGACTTTGCCAAGCAGTTCTACGGGATCGACAACGGCAGCTTCATCACCCGCACCTACGACTTCAACGGCATCGTAGCGGCTCTCAACAAGGTGCAGCCATACGACTGGGCAAAATTCTTCCGCACCCGGGTCTATCAGTTGCATCCGCAAGTGCCTCTGGCGGGAATCACGCGGGGCGGATACAAGCTGGTCTACAACGACACGCAGCCGTCGTGGCAGAAGTACAGCCAGCCCGGCCGCCGCGGCGTCAGCTATGCCACCTCCATCGGCTTCAGCGTGCAGCGCAACGGAACCATCGTTGACGTGCAGTGGGACAGCCCGGCCTTCAAGGCCGGCTTGACTCCGGGCATGAAGATTATAGCTGTCGATGGGAAGGCCTGGGATGGCCTTGCCGGAGGATCGGCCAAGGTGGTGAAAGACGCGATTACCACAGCGGAAAAGAGCACCCAGCCGATTCGCTTTGCGGTGAAGAAGGACGGAAATGTATTCAGCGTGGATGTGGATTACCACGGCGGGCTGCGTTATCCGCACTTGCAACGCATACCGGGAACGGCCGACCGTCTGGACGCGATTCTGGCCCCGGTAAAGTAGCTCAAATTGAAGGAACCTTCGCTGCCGCTCGTCAAAGTTGGGATCGCCGCCCGGGCGCGTTCCCATGCGGAGGTTCCTTACATTCCTTTCCCGGCGCCTGCAAAGAGAATGGGGCGATGTCATCCTGAGCCAAACTGCGAGAGCTTTGGCGCCAAGCCGAGCCGAAGGATAGGCGATTGATTTTCGACGGAGCGGAGACCGTCCGCTGCGGCCGGCGATTGCGCGCGAACAGGAATCGGCGGCTGTTCCTTCCCGGTAGCCGTTTCATCCATTTTGCAGCAAGCTACAGGCGCACTCTCTGCCGCAGGGGCAGGTTCTCTGACGATCCGCCCACAAAGATTGTGTATTCTCCCGGAGCCAACCGCCACTCGCCTTTGTTTATGTTGAAAATCGAGAGATACTGCACCGGAATCTTCACTGAGACCCGCTCGCTTTCACCCGGATTCAACGGCATTCTTTGCCAGCCGATCAGGCGCTTGAAAGGCTCTCCTGCGCTCGCTGGCAACTCTGCGTAGACCTCGGCAACCTCGGCTCCGGACCGGGCGCCTGTATTTTTGATCGTGAAGTTGACGTGCACTCCTCCGTCAACCTTTACGCGCAAGCCGGAGTAATGAAATTTGGTGTAGGAGAGTCCGAAGCCAAAAGGAAACAGCACGGCTTGCCGCTTCACCTCGTACCATTTGTAGCCCACGAGCAATCCTTCGTGGTAGTCAAGCTGCACAGGAGGGCGCTCCGCGCCAGGCCCGCTGAACAGCGCCGCTAGACGCGCAAAAACGCCAAGCCGCGACGGCGCCGGCTTCACCACCACGGGTTGGGGCACGCCGGCCTCGCGCAAAGGAAACGAGATCGGCAATTTGGCGCTCGGGTTCACCTCTCCGAACAGTACCTTGGCCACCGCCTCCGCTCCGCGGCTCCCTGCGTACCACGCCTCCAGAATGGCGCTCACCTTGTTGGCCCACGGCATCAGCGCGGGACTGCCTGTTTCCAGGACCACAATCGTATGCGGGTTCGCGGCCGCAACCTGCTCGACCAGCGCATTCTGGTCCCCAGGAAGAGCGAGCGTGGCAAGATCCATGCCCTCGCTCTCCCACTGATCGGCAAAAACAATGGCCACGCCGGCGGTCCGCGCCAGAGCGGCAGCCGCCGCGGGATTTGTGCCCGGATCGTACTCCACCTTGGCGTGCGGCGCTTCTGCGCGTATCGCCTTCAGCGGCGCATCCGGAAACCATACCTCACTCCGCCAGGGCGCACCCTTGCCGAAGTGCAAGGCGCTCCCGGCCGGCGGATCAACCTGGCCCGAACCGCCTCCGGAGATCATCGCCGCATCGGCATGAGCGCCGATCACGGCAATGGTGCGGAGCTTGGCGGCGTCGAGCGGTAGCTGCGCATCCTGGTTGCGGAGCAGAACTATGCTCTCTTCCGCTAGGTGCTGCGCGATCATGAGATCGCGATCCACATCGACGGGATGCTGCACCGCAGGATCGTCCACAATCCCGCAGGCGAACTCTGACCGCAGGATGCGGCGAACATGTTCGTCCAGCTCGGCCATGGAAACCTTGCCGCTGCGCACGTCCCGCTTCATCGCATCCCCATAAAAGACCGACGATGGCTCTTCCTGATCCAGCCCGGCAGCGGAGGCCGCGATAGTGCTGTGCGCCGCGCCCCAATCTGAAAGGACGAAGCCGCGAAACTTCCAGTCTTTTCTGAGCGCCTGGGTCAGCAGATACTTGTTCTGGCACGAAAACTCGCCATTCACGCCGTTATAGGCGCACATCACCGCTCCGGCGCGGGAAATGCGCAGCGCAATTTCAAAGGCCAGCATATCCGTCTCGCGCATCGCGCGCTCATCGATATGGACGTTGAGTCTCTTCCGGCCGGTTTCCTGGTCGTTCATGGCAAAGTGCTTCAGATCGCCTATGACATGCTGGGCCTGCGTCCCCGCCACTTCGTAGCCGGCCATGGTGCCCGCCAGAATGGGGTCTTCGCCCAGAAATTCAAAGGTGCGGCCGTCGCGCGGCTCTCGCGCCAGGTTGACGCCTCCGCCGAGAGCCATGTTGTAGCCCTGGGCGCGCAACTCCCGACCCAGCAGCGCACCGTATTCATAGGCTGCGTGTTCATCCCAGGTGGCCGCCAGCGCCAGGTCTGCCGGCAGCGCCGTCGAATAACGTCTGTTCCTGCGGCTGCGCGTCACGCCGTAGGACGCATTGTTCATCTGAATCCCAGGGATGCCCAGGCGCGGAATGCCCGCCACGTATCCCACCCCTCCATTGGAGCCGAGCATCTTCAGGTTCCAGGTCTTCCAGTCCAGGCCATGCCAGCTTGTCCCGTGGATCAAGGAGATCTTTTCATCGAGAGTCATCTGCTTCAGCACCAGCCCGGCCCGCGCCTGCGGAGAAAGAGCGCGGTTCATCCACGGAAATCGGAGCGCGTTCCCAGTATTTCTCTTGGCGCCCTGCCGGGCGCAGCGCGGCGCGGCGGCAACCAGCGCAAACAAACCCAGGGCGATCACCATGGCCCGCCGCGCCTGCGTATACAGATGCATGGCTTCATTCCCTCACTTCGCCGCTCGTGCGCCCGGATGCAGCATCGAACCCTCATAAATTTTATGACGGCTTAGTTCTGGACCACTGGAGAATGCTCCAGGGCCCGTCCGACGCGGCGGAGGGCTTGGGAAAGCACGAACTGGATGGAACGAATTCATGTGGTCAGAGACCTCTCCGCTCGCCGGCGCGACGGCCCAGCGCACCGGCAACGGAAGAAAGCCGCCGCCCAGGCCAAAACGCCAGCCGGGCTACCGGAAACGATCTGTATTTTAGTTGCCCGGCTTGCCCAGTCCGAGGATCTTCTGGAAGATGTTGCGGCCATGCGGATGGCTGCACGTGTTCGTGGGCGCGGTACCGTCTAGAAACGCCGCGGTATAGTCGTCGGGGCACGATTCGTCGGCCAGCAAGTTAGTCCCTTTGTCCAGGGCTACCAGTTCCACGCCAGACGGGGGAATGAACTCCTCCGTGTCTGAGTACTGAGGCAGCTCGACGGCACTTTTCATGAACTTAGCCCAGATGGGGAGGGCCGCGCGCGCGCCTTCAATCCCGAGGTCGGTGTAATCGTCGTTGCCCACCCACACCACGCAGAGCAGGTTGCTGGTGAAGCCGGCAAACCACGAGTCGTTCTCGGTGCCGGTCTTGCCCGCAGCCGGAGCGGTAAAGCCCATATCGCGCGCTCCCGCGCCGGTTCCGTGACCTTCGAGGACGGCCTCCATCATATTGGTGGTCAGGTAAGCCACACGCGGGTCCAGCACCTGGTTGGTTGTGGGCGTGTAGTCGGCGATGATGTTGCCGGTAGGGGTGCGCACGCTGGCCAGCACCCAGGGATCGATATGGATGCCGTTGTTGGCGAAGATGGTGTAGGCCCCGGCCATCTCCAGCGGCGAGGCGTCATAGGCGCCGATGGCCACGGCGGGCGTGCCCTGGGCGTTGGTGATGCCTGCGTCGCGGGCCAGCGCGGCCACGTTGTCATAGCCCACCATGCTGGCCAGACTGATGGTGGCATTGTTCAGTGAGCGCGCCAGCGCCTCGCGCGCCGGCACGGGGCCGAAATACTCGTTCTCAAAGTTGCGCGGCGTGTACTCCTGGCCGTTGAAGTTGAAGGTGGTCGGTTCGTCATTCAGGATCGTGAGCTGTGAAAACAGTTGTGTCTGGCCCGGCAGCAAGGTGCCTTCAACTGCCGTCCGAAAGGCAGCCGCATAGACGAAAGGCTTGAAAGTGGAGCCCGTGGGGCGCATGGCCAGCGCGTGGTCCAACTGCGAGGCGCCGTAGCTGCGCCCGCCCACCAGCGCCAGCACCTGGCCGGTGTGCGGGTCCAGCGCCACCAGCGCCACCTGCGGATAGGGATACGGAATGCCGCGCCGCCGGTCGCGCGCGTGCAGCCTGTCCACGTCCTTATCGATTTGTGGCATCGTTGAATCCACGGCCTCAGTGGCGATGCGTTGCAGGTTAGGATCGAGCGAGGTGTAGATGCGCAGGCCCTCGCGGTTGTAATCGCGGTTGCCCAGCTTGCGCGTCAGTTCATCGCGCACCAAGTCTACAAAGTACGGCGCCTCGCTGGCGTCTAGGCTGGCCCGCTCTACTTGCAGCGGTTGGGCCTTGGCGGTCTCGGCCTGTTCTTTGGTGATCGCTCCCGTCTCCACCATCGCATCCAGCACCATGTTGCGGCGAACAATGGCCCGGTGGGGGTGCCGGAAGGGGTTCAGATAACTGGGGCTCTGGATAAGGCCGGCCAGCAGCGCGCTCTCGTCCAGATTCAGTTGGCCCACATCTTTGCCGTAGTAGGCCTGCGCCGCCTCGCCGAAGCCGTCGATATCGAAGCTGCCCCAATGGCCTAACGGCACTTCGTTCGCGTACATCTGGAAGATCTGTTTCTTATCGAAAAGATGCTCGAGCTGGAAGGTGATCACTACTTGAAGAAACTTCCTTTTGAATGTCTTCGCAGGCGTGAGGAAGAACATCTTCGCCAGTTGCATGGTAATGGTCGAAGCGCCTTCGCTAAGGTCGCGGTGGCTCAGGTCGGCCCAGATCGCGCCCAGGATGCGTTCGTAGTCCACGCCGCCATGCTCGAAATAGTGCCGGTCCTCGATGGCTAGCACCGCGTTGATGAGATTCGGCGGCATCTCGTTGAAGGTCACCAGCCGGCGCTTGATGCGGTCCGCGCTCTCGCTCAGGCCGGTGATGAGCAGCGGCTCCAGCGCGTAACTGGCCAACTGCTGGCCCTGGCTATCGGTGATGGTGTCCACCATTCCATCGCTTACGTGGATCACCGCGCCGTCCGGCGCGTGATACGATTGCGGGCCGGGGAGTACAGTAATGGATTGCCGGCCCAGGCTGTATGTGCCCATCTGCGACACAGGGGTCGCGCCGGCGGCGGTGTAGCCGGCTTCGCTCAGCTCGTTGGCGATGAGCGAAATGGACAGCTTTTGTCCGGGGCGGACCACGCGCGGTGCGGCGTAAATCTGCGCCGTATCAACGAAGACCGGATGCCGGAAGCGGGCATCGACAATGCGCTGGTACTTGAAGTAGTAATAAACGAAGACCCAGCCGCCCGCTATGACACACAACCCCACCGCAGCCAGTGCAATCAGCGCCAGCGCCGGCTTAACCGAACGCCGGCCTTCCGGTCTTACGAACTTGATCTTCAACGCCATCTTCAAAAAACTCCCGGCATCCCGCCGGCGGCCGCCGGTTCACTGGTCTGCCACACCTCTCCTCTTTTGAGGCAGCTATTAGATCGGCTGCGCGCGGAACATCAGCCGCCCGAAGCTAGGTCTCTGACCGCTTGATTTTGCACCATCCCGGGGTGCCCCA
The DNA here is from genome assembly GCA_021800255.1 of Acidobacteriota bacterium. Lineage (GTDB taxonomy): Bacteria > Acidobacteriota > Terriglobia > Terriglobales > Acidobacteriaceae > Telmatobacter. The sequence goes on along the minus strand of JAJYZC010000011.1, from coordinate 50,514 downwards.
GGTCCCCTTGGGGACCTGGGAAAGCAGAAACTAAAAGGAACGAATTCATGCGGTCAAAGACCAGCCCCTAGCAACTCGCCTCCAGCAGCGTTTCTTCTTCGACGCGCTCTTTCAAACGCGCCACCGCGCCGTCCAACGCCACGTCCTCGCTGCTGGCCGCCGCGCGCGTCACCAGCTCCACCTGGCCGCCCGCGGCTTTCTTGCCCACGTTGATGCGGTAGGGAATCCCCACCAAATCCGCATCCTTGAATTTGACTCCGGCGCGCTCGTCGCGGTCGTCGAGCAGCACGTCAAGGCCTGCCGCTTCTAGCTCCGCGGCCAGCTTTTCGCCAGTCTCGCGCAGCGCCGCGTCGGCCGCGTTGGTTACCGTCACCACCACAGTAAACGGCGCAATCGACGCCGGCAGCCAAAAACCGTTGGCGTCATTGGATTGCTCAATGGCGGCCGTAAGGATGCGCTCGATGCCGATCCCGTAGCTGCCCATGATCGGCGTCACCTCCTTGCCGTTGGGGTCGAGCACGCGCGCGCCCATCGCCTCCGAGTATTTGTAGCCGAGCTTGAAGATGTGGCCAACTTCGACTGCTTTGCCGACGACGAGCTTGCCGTTGCAGCCATCCTTTGGGCAGCCCTCGCCCTCGTTCACGCTGCGAATGTCGGCGCCGAGCGTCCAGTTAAAATCGCGTCCCGGCGTCACGTTGCGCAGGTGGTAGTCCAGCTTGTTGGCGCCGCAGACCATGTTTTTGCGGCCTTCGAGAGAGCGATCGATGATGACGACGAGGGGCTCCCCAGTTCCTTGAGACTTTCCTTTTTCGGAAAATGCAGGACCGAACGATGTTTGCGCCTGTACTTCTTTTGGATTCAGTCCAACTGGTCCCAAGTAGCCTGCCGGGCCACGAAAGTATTTATCCAACTCCTCGGCCTGCATGGGGCGCAATTCATTTGCGCCGATGGCGCCCATCAGCTTGACCTCATTCACTTGATGGTCGCCACGCAAAAACGCTGCGACAGGTACCCAGTTCGGCTCCATCGGGCCAAATCCAGCATTACGCAGCACTGGGCCAGGACCATACCCGCGCAATGCCATGTAGGCCACGCACTTGATGTCGCTTGCCGGCGAAATCTTAAAGAACGCGGCCACGTCGGCGATGGCGGCGCAGCCCGGCGTGTGGACCAGCTCCGGCTTACCGTCGCCGGTCGGCTCCAGTTCGACGACCGGCTCGAGGCGCGAAGTCGCCTTTTCCAGGTTTGCCGCGTAGCCGCACACCGGACAGCTTGCGATCAGATCCTCGCCCGCGTCGGTGTACACCATGAACTCCTGCGACTGCGAGCCGCCCATGGCGCCGGAGTCGGCCTCGACGGCGACGAACTTGAGCCCGCAGCGCGTAAAGATGGCGCGATACACCTGGTCGTGCAGGTCGAAGCTGCGGTCGAGACCGGCCTTGTCGATGTCGAACGAGTACGAGTCCTTCATAATGAACTGGCGCACGCGCAAGAGGCCCGACTTGGGCCGCGGTTCGTCGCGAAACTTGGTCTGAATCTGGTACCAGATCTGCGGCAACTGCTTGTAGCTGCGCAGCTCGCCGCGCGCAATCGCGGTCATGATCTCTTCGTGCGTCATGCCCAGGCAGAGGTCGGCGCCCTTGCGGTCCTTCAGGCGGAACATGTTGTCGCCCATCGCCGTCCAGCGTCCGCTCTCCTCCCACGGCTCACGCGGCAGAATCCCAGGCAGGTAAAACTCCTGCCCGATCTTGTCCATCTCTTCGCGCACGATGGCCATGATCTTGTTCAGCGAGCGCTGGCCCAGGAACAGATAGCTGTAAATCCCCGCCCCAAGCTGCCGGATGTAGCCGGCGCGGAGCAGGAACTTGTGGCTGGCCACTTCGGCGTCCGCCGGGGCCTCGCGCAGGGTGGGGATGAAGAGCTTCGACCAACGGTGCATAGAAGAAGTAAGCAAACTTTCCCGTCCGCCAGAAGAGGACGTAGAGCAAATAACGGCAGTTTCTATTCTAAATGTCAGGATACTTGCGATTGTTGTTTCGCGGGGTTCCCGGCCCGGCGAGCCTCTGATCAGCTTCTTTCAAATCAGCTCCACGCCCCATAGGTCGTGCAGATGCACTACGCCTTCAACCTTCCCGTCCGCGTCGACGGCGACGAGCGAGGTAATCTTCCGCTCCTCCAGAATCGCCAGCGCTTTGGCGGCCAGTTCATCCGCCCCAATCGTCTTGGGATGTGGATTCATGGCTTCGCCGGCGGTCTTGCTGAGCGCCGCGCCGCCTTCGCGCTCCAGCAGGCGGCGCAGGTCGCCGTCGCTGATGACGCCGCAGAGCCGCCCGTCTTTCTGCACGGTCGTGATGCCAAGCTTCTTCGACGACATTTCATAGATGGCGTCGGTCATGGATGTTTTAGGCGCGACCACGGGCACTTCGTCGCCGGTGTGCATCAGATCGCGCACCTTGGCCAACTGCTTGCCCAGCTTGCCGCCGGGGTGCAGTTGGGCAAAATCTTCGGCGCGGAAGCCTTTGCGCAGGCTGACTGCAATGGCCAGCGCATCACCCAGCGCCAGCATGGCCGTGGTGCTCGCCGTAGGCGCAAGATTCAAGCCGCAGGCTTCGCGTTCTACGCTGCAATCAAGAGCCACGTCGCTGGCCTGGGCGAGCGTGGATTTCAGGTTGCAGCAGAAGCTGATGAGCGCGTCGCCCTTGCGCTTGAGGGTGGCGAGCAGGCGCAGGATCTCCTCGGTTTCGCCTGAAGCCGAGAGCGCGACGACCACGTCGCCCGCCATCAGCACGCCCACATCGCCATGTACGGCTTCGGCTGGGTGCAGAAACAGCGCCGGACTCCCGGTGGAGCTGAGCGTAGCCGCGATCTTTTGCGCGATGATGCCGCTCTTGCCCATCCCGGTGACCACCACGCGGCCATGCAATTGGCTGCAGCGCAGCACCAGCTCGACGGCGCGGGAAAACGCGGCGGCCATCGGCCCCTCCAGGCGCGTAGCAAGGGCTTCGAGAGCCGCTGCTTCCGTGCGGACCAGACCGGCGGGCTGAATCGGACCCGGTTCCCATTCGCTGGCGCTGGACTCGCTCATTGGCTTTTGATGGTAACAGCTTCAGGGCACCTCATGCGGGAGAACGCGCGACTGACCACTGGGAACGGGGGACTGTCTTTCCGTACAATGAGGGCATGAGGTCATTCACCTCCAACCGCAACGCGTTGGTGCTTGCCGCCGTTCTTTTTCTCTTGGCCGTTTTCGCCTGGGCGGGCTGGGCCAACTGGGAGTACCGCAAGCAGGAGGCCGAACGCCAGGCAGCGCAGGCGGTTGCCCAGAGCGTGCTTGTGCCCAATGCCTCCGGCACCGCGCTCGAATTCGTTACCCCTCTCAAGGGCAAGCCGGCGCCAAACTTCACGCTGCAAAGCCTGAACGGCGAAACGGTTTCGCTGGCCAGCTACCGCGGCAAGGCCGTACTCATCAACTTTTGGGCAACCTGGTGTACGCCCTGCAAGATCGAAACACCGTGGCTGGTCGGGCTGCGCAACCAATACGCCAAACAGGGCTTCGAGGTGCTGGGCGTTTCCTCCCAGGGCGACGACGCCACGCCCAAAGACACCGCGGAGTGGAACCAGGACAAACAAGCCATTGAGAAATTCGTCCATCAGGAGGGCGTTCCGTACCCGGTTCTGCTGGGCGGCGACAGCATTGCCGATTCCTACGGCGGCGTGGAGGACCTGCCCACATCCTTTTACGTGGACCGCAAGGGCATCGTGGTGGCGGCGCAAATGGGGTTGACCTCAGAGAGCGAGATGGCCGCCAATATCCGCAAGGCGCTCGCCGACTGATTTTTCCGAGGCGCGGGAGCGCAAACCGCCGGCGCGCCTGGGGGCGAGTTTGCCGGCGCAAGGCGGCTGAGGGATTGCGGCGCCGCCGGCGCGCGGCCCGCAGGTGAAAATCGAGCCGCAAATCGAGGCGGGGATTGAAGATGACTCAAGCAAAATGGCCGGTTCGGGCGGCGCTGGCCTTGGCGGTTGTATTTGCCGCTATAGGCGCGCACGGGCAGGGCTACGGGCAGAACGCTTCTTTGCTCAAAGGCCAAGCCGTCGAGTTTCTCTATCCCGAGCAGTTGAACGTGACCGCCGGCCGGGCCGCTGCCGTGGCGCTGCACTTTCGCGTGGCCCCTGGCCTGCACATCAACTCCCACACGCCGGGCAGCGGCTTCCTCATTCCAACGTTTTTTTCGGTTCCCCAGGGTTCCGGCGTTCGTTTCAATGACCTTAGTTATCCGGCCGGCGCGGAGCTGACGCTGCCCATCGACCCCAAAACCAAGCTCAGCGTCTATACCGGCGAGTTCGTCATTCATGCGCGCGTGGTGGCCGCGCGCGGCGACCACATGTTCCAGGGCACGCTGCGCTACCAGGCCTGCAACCTCAACCAGTGCCTGCCGCCCAAGACCATCACCGTGCCGCTCGATGTGGTGGCGAAGTGAAAGGCAGGCTTTAGCCCTTAGCTCGCACTGCGCCATACCCGGTTTTTTGCCTTCCCATGTGTGAGAGGTCTCATTCCCCGCGGCGAACATCGCTGCGGCGCCGGCCCGGTTTGGTTCATGGATATGGCGGCTTCGAGTAATGATTTCCCCCCTGCGCCGCGCCGAAGTGGTATTCTGGCGCGTTGTTTTTTTGAGCAAGGAGGAGAACACCTTGAAAAGAGGCATCCTATTGTTGGCAGCCGGGCTGGCGATGGGGGGATGGGCGCTTTTGACGGGGTGCAAAAGCCAGAACCAGTACACCATTCCCGTGCAGCCCACATGGCAGGGACCTCCCTACCACCTCGCATTTGACACGCAGGCAACCAAGCCCAACCCGGCGGGCTTTACCATCCCGGTTATCAAGTACACGGCGAACCCCGAATATGTGGTGAATCGAGCCGCACTGGTGGTGCGGATTGAGCCTTTAGGAGCTGCAAAAAACCGCAAGATGATGAATCAGATGGTAATGGGCGCGTTTAACATCCATGGCGCGCAGGGCGTCCTTCCCGCGGACTATATGGGTGCAGCCGATAAGGCGCTGGCGACCCTTCTCAACGGTTACGGCATTAAGGGAAAAATCAAGGTATCCGTGCTGCTGGCCCAGTCGGCGATCAGCAACCAGCCCGGAAATGCCGAAATCAGCGAGATGAGCCTGTCTGACTGGTTATCGACCGACGTTGAATTCAAGGCGCCCCATCGGACCAGGTAAAGATGCGGCGCACCGCGCCTGGCCGGGTACGCTGTGACGTGCGCGCGCGGTAGGGTGCCAAGAAAGAGCAAGGATAGACCGCGAAGCTGCGCGTAAGCGCCGGTTCGTGGCAGAGTATGTGTAGCTCACCCGCCGAGTAGTGATTTCACAGGCAAGCAGCTAGATACATCCCTTCAAGCCGCCAACAGCAGCTCAGTTCAGAGCCGCTGTATGACTTCTGAGCGCAAGACGGGGACACTTCGAGTGCGCTATTACAAACTCTCGATTTTCTATTGACATCCGGCTGCGGGTATGCGAAATTGGCTACGTCCTATTCCCCTCATCCTGGTCATTTTCTTCCCGGGCAATACAGGTTGTAGCTAATCGAAAGGTATCCAGCAACTAGGCTTCCAGGCACGCCACCCGGAGCCGGTCTGCTCAAGATTAACCGATCTGAAGGAATCAAAAACGCTGTTTGTTCAGCCTTCGCATGGCGACAGGGTGCGTTTTAACCTTCGGACTGTTCTTCCCCCACTCCGCACCCGGCCGGGAATATACCCAGTCTGTTCAGCCGGAAAGTGATCGAAACTCCCCACCTCCTTTGAGGTAATCCGGTCGCTGGCGTTTCTGGTTTCTGGAGTCAGCAATGTTCATTTCAGTTGTTCGTCCTCTGCGCCGCGTGGTCCGACGCTGGGTCTCGCTCCCAGCTATCTCTGGGCACAGTTTTCCTCTCGTCCGCCTGCTGATGGCGCTTGCTCTGGTGGGGCTGCTCGCGGGCGCGGGCGCGCCTGCCATGCTGGCCCAGACCACGTTCTCCGGCGGAGGATCGATCAGCGTAATCGTAACGGGCAGTGCGTCTGTTACAGGTTCGTCCACCCTGCCGGTCAGCGGAGTTTCGGGCACAGTGCAGACCATTTCCGTCACCCTCAAGGGCTTGACCTCGAACGGCAACAACACCGGCGCGAACACCAACTTCAGCGTAGGCTGTACCAGCTTTGCGCTTTCGGGGCCAGGCGGCCAAAAGCTCGTGCTTCTGGGCAGCACGGGGGATGGCGAGGACGGCGATAGCGCCAATCCCTCCGACTCCGGTTCCGGCATCAACGGCTTGAATATCACCATTCAAGACGGCTCCCCCGCGGCTCCAAACGTTAACGGTTCCTGGCCGCACAGCGGCAGCACGACCGTGGAGCCCAGTTCCTACTGGCTGGACCTCAATAATGGCTTCTGCTCTAACTCGACTCTCCCCTCCGATCTCACCACGTTTTCCTTCCCTCAGACCGACGGGGTGGCGCGTGGAGGTTCGAATGCGACCCTGAACGGTCTCTTCGGCGGATCCAATCCCGACGGCACTTGGACGCTCTCCATCATCGATGAAGGCGGGGAAGACCCGGATCCCGTTTCGATCTCGAGCTGGTCGCTGACGATGACCTTCAGCGGGGGCACGGTGGACTCCACCTCGACCAGCGTCTCCAGCAACACCAGCAATCCGGCGTCTACAGCCAATAGCATTACGCTTACGGCCACTGTTGCCGACACCACAAACCCCGGCACCACCGTGGATGCCGGCACGGTGGCATTCACCGCCAACGGGACAACGATTTCGGGCTGCGGAGCGGCCCCTGTCAGCGGCGGCACGGCCACTTGCAACACGACCTTCTCGACGCAGGGCCTCTATGCAATTGTGGCCAGCTACACTCCTGGCTCGGGTTTCTCCTCAAGCGCCAGCGGCACCTTCAACCAGGTTGTCGAGCATCCCACCACGGAGCCGACGGCCGATACCTGGTGCAACACCGGCGCGGTCACCATTCCCGGCGGAAGCGAGGGACTGGCCTATCCGTCGGTCATCAAGGTGAGCGGCTATCCGGCGGGGACGACCGTCGCCAACGTCGAAGTGGAACTCGAGGGAGTCACAGGCATCGTTTATGCCCAGCATCTTCTGGTGGCACCGGACGGGCACAACCTCGACTTCTTCGATGCAGGCTTCAATCCGGCCGACACCGCTTCCGCGCCTGGCGTCAACCTGAACTTCTACGACGGCGCCTCCGGAGGGTACCCGGATTATCCAAGCGGCACCGATGCGCCGGCCAGCGGCAATTACCTGCCCTCCGACGAGGCGACCGGCACGGAGAGTTTCCCCGCCTCGTCGGCAAATTCCTACGACACTTCGATTCCAGCGATTCCGGCCACGGTGAATTACGGATATGACCCCTTCAATACGAGTGCTCATGGTTCTGTCGGCGAAACCTTCGAGAGCAACTTCAACGGCGCCCCGGCGAACGGCACCTGGGCGCTTTATCCCTATACGGCCCTCGCTTACCCTGAGACGATGAATGGCGGCTGGTGCATCGCACTCACCCTCAACACCGGCAGCCCCACCACGACGGCGCTGGCTTCGAGCCAGAATCCGCAGACCACGACGCAGGCGACGACCTTCACGGCCACGGTGACCTCGGGCGGCAGCCCGGTCCCCTCCGGCACGGTGACCTTCACGGATAACGACCAGGTTCCAGCCGGCGTTACCAACAACACAGTGGCACTAAACGGCAACGGCCAGGCTTCCATCACCACCAGTTCACTCGCCGAGGGCGACCACCTCATCACAGCATCGTACAGCGGCACAGACGTTTACGATCTGAGCTTCGCAACGCTGACGCAGCGGATGAACGACGCCACGCAGGTCTACGCGGCCAACGCCGCGATCCCCAACGGCGGCACGTGCAGCGCCAGCTACTGCTATTGCAATCCCGGCGCCGTCACTTCTAATTCCGCCTATAAGGGCGCCTTCACCCCCGACCCATCCGTCATCTCCGTCACCAATCTTCCCGGGACGATCCAGAGCGTCTCCCTCGGCCTGAACCAATTCTCGTCGGCAACAGACATCCTCTACGCGCTGGAATCCATGGTCGTGGGCCCCACCGGCGCGGATCTCGACTTCTTCTCCAACGCCGGCTGGAATGGCGGAATCGGAGGCACGGCCAGCCTCGGCAACTATCTATTTTCCGACTCCGCCAGCGGACAGGTTCCGCAGTCGGTGACCACCCTCTCACCCGGCAGCTACCAACCATCCAGCTACCCTGAGGGCGACCCCAACTGGCCTGAGCCCGCGCAGCCTTATACCGCAAGCTCCAGCGGCTTTTACACGCTGCCCTCGACGATCACCTATGCGGCATCTCAGGGCGCCGGCACATTTGCCAGTCAATTCGTAAATACCAACCCCAGCACCAATCCCAACGGCGTCTGGGCCCTCTACATGACCGAGGACGACGCGGCCGGCACGGCCGGCGCCGCGAATGGCTGGTGCGTGAACTTCACCGAAAATACGGTTACGGTAGCGCCCACGCTCGGGCATAGCGGCTCCTCGGGCGCGGGCAGTTCCTTTGTGCCGAACGAGCAGAACGCGCAGATTACGGCCAGCATCCTGAATAACGGCAGCGGGCCGACAGGCGACCCGGTCAGCGGCAGCAACCCACTGACAGTCGTGGATACGCTGCCCATTGGCCTGACCTTCGCCGCCGGCAGCAACGGCGCCGATTGGACCTGCTCGGCGAGCGGCCAGACGGTGACCTGCACCAACGACGAGAGCATTGCGCAGGGCAGCAGCTATCCGGATCTGACCATCGACGTGAACGTTGCAAGCAACGCAACCGGGCCGCTCGCAAACGCGATTACTGTGAGCGGCGCCGGCGCGAGTAATGCGTCGGCGAACGACAGCATTCCCGTGGTTCCGCCTCCGTCGCTGGCTGTGACCAAGACGCACACCGGGACGTTTACACAGGGACAAACGGCTGAGTGGGAGATTACGGTGAGCAACACCGCCGCCAATACCAGCACCACCTCGGGAGCGGTGACCGTACAGGACACTCTGCCGAGCGGCTACCTGCTCTATAACTACAGCGGTGTGGGCTGGTCGTGCTCGGGAACAGGAACCGTAACCTGCACCTCTTCGCAGACCGTAAGCGGCGGGTCGTCTTTCGCCACGCTGACGCTGATCGTCGATGTTCCCGTGAATTCGCCTGCGTCGGTAAGCAACACGGCAGGTGCCTGGGGCGGAGGCGATCCGAACCACACCAGTTCCGCTAATGCGGCCACGGGCACAGACTCCAATGTTCCCGTCGTACAGGTTCCGGCCAGCGTCGCGGTCGTAGCGGGGAACAATCAATCCGCGACCGTCGGTACCGCCTTCGCCAGCCCGTTGACGGTCCTGGTCAAGGACGGCGGCGGCAACGCCGACTCCGGCGCAACCGTTGCCTTTACCGCGCCGGGCTCTGGCGCAAGCGCGACGCTGTCGAACGCGGGCAGTTGCACCACGGGCGCGAACGGCGAGTGCTCGGTCACCGCGACGGCCAATACCATCGCCGGCGGTCCCTACACGGTCAGTGCCCAGTCTGGCACCGTATCGACCGGCTTTAGCCTGACGAACACGGCCAGCGCGGCGGCCACCACGACCACCCTGACCAGCGGCAACCTCACCCTGCCCTGGAGCGCGAACCAGCAGAGCATCACCATGACGGCCAGCGTCACCTCGCCGGCCGGTGTGGTGAACGAGGGCACGATGACCTTTGACACGTATGTGCCCAAGGTGGTCAGTGGGGTAACGACCTACGTCGCCGTGCCCGTCGCAGTGCTGGTTTCCGCAGGCAGCGCCTCCTACACTTACCTGCTGCCGGCCGGGCTAACGGTGGGAACCTACAGCCTCCTGGCAAGCTACTCCGATTCCAGCGGCGTCTTTCTCTCCAGCAGCGACACCACGCACACGCTCACCATCACCACCCCCAATTTTGTGGTGAACACGGCTGCCGACGACGCCACCGGCACGGCGTCGAACTGCACCGGCTCGCCGGAGGGAACCTGCACCCTGCGTGACGCGCTGGCGGCGGCGGCGAGCGCCGGCGGGGCCAACATCACCTTTGCTTCCTCGGCGTTCGGATCGGGCGCGACCATCACCCTGACCAACGGCACGCTGAACGTGCCCTCCAACACCATCATCCAGGGCCTGACCAGCGGCAGCGGCGCTACGCTCACCAACCTGGTCACAGTAAGCGGCAACAATGCGGCGACGGTCTTCACCGTGGCGCCGATCGCGTTTGCAAACCCGGTCGTCAACGTTGAGATTGCCAACCTGAACATCGTGGACGGAAACGGCACATCGGGCACTAGCCAAGGAGGAGGCGCCTACGTCGGCGACGGCAGCTCACTGACGGTGATCCACTGCACGATCTCCAGCAACACCGCGCCGGAGGGCGGAGGTCTCAACAACCTGAACATCCTTACCGTGGAGGACAGCACCATCTCCGGCAACACGGCCACCAATGGAAGTATAGGGGTAGGCGGCGGAATTTACAGCGACGCTGCGGCGCGCTCTCTGACGGTGATCGACAGCACCATTTCCGGCAACCTGGCCACGGGGACTGGAGCGGCGCTAGGCGGCGGCATCTTCAGCGGCAGTCCGGCCACGATTACTGGAAGCACGATTGCCGCCAACCTGGAGAGCGGCGGGAGCGGGACCAGCTTTGCCGGAGGCGGCATTTTGTACTCCAGCACGCTGACGCTCAAGAACACCATCGTGGCCGGCAACGAGGCCTCGGGCAGCTATGCGGACCTCGATAATTTCCAAAGCGCAGGCACGCTCACCGACGGCGGCGGAAACCTGCTGGGAACTTCCATCAGCGGCGCCTCGCAGGTGGCGGCGGGGCTGGCGTCGCTGGGCAACTACGGCGGGGCGACGCAGACCATGCTGCCTGAGCCGGGCAGCCCGGCCATCTGCGCGGGTTCGCTGTCGCTGGTTCCCAGTGGCACGACCACCGACCAGCGCGGCGTGGCCTTCAACGCCGGCGGCTACTGCCCCACGGGCACGGTGGACGCGGGCGCGGTCCAGACCGACTACGCGATGAGCTTTACGGCTCCAGTGTCGAACGTGGCGGCGGACACGGCGATGAGTCCGGCTCCTGCGGTGACGCTCGACGAGGATGGGACGGCGTTTACGGCGGCAGCGGCGACGATTCCGCTCACGCTCACCAGCAGCCCCGCGGGCGCAACGCTGACGGGCGGCTCGGCCTCGACGAGCGCGGGCGTGGCAACCTACTCCTCGTTGACTGTGAACCAGCCCGGCACCGGCGACCAGCTCACGGCGAGCCTGACGCTCAACACTTCGCCGGCGGTATCGATCTCGGCCCAGAGCGGGACCTTCAACGTATCGCAGATTACGCCCACGCTGAGCTTTGCGCCCGCGCCCGGCTCGCAGACCTACGGCGCGGCGATTGCCGCCGGTTCGCTCGACGCTACGGCCACGTACAACAGTGGGAACGTTGCAGGCACGTTCGCCTATACCACCACGGTGAACGGCAGCCCGGTAACGCTTGTGGCGGGCACGACGGTGCTGCCGGCGGGCAATTACACTATTACGGCCACATTTACGCCCAGCAATCCGTCGGTCGACACGAGCGCATCGACGACCGCTCCCTACACGGTGAGTCAGGCCGCGCTGACCATCACCGCATCGAGCGGCACGATGATCTACGGTGGGACAGCGCCCACCATCACGCCCAGCTATGCGGGCTTTGTGAACGGCGACAGCGCAGCCTCGCTGACCGCGCAGCCCGCCTGCTCGACCACTGCCACGAGCAAGAGCGCCGTAGGCAGCTATCCCAGCACGTGCGCAGGCGCAGCGGACGCGAACTACACGATCAGCTACACGCCCGGCTCCGTCACCGTCGGCAAGGCCGCGCTGACGATCACCGCATCGAGCGGCACGATGACCTACGGCGGGACAGCGCCCACGATTACGCCCAGCTATGCGGGCTTTGTGAACGGCGACAGCGCAGCCTCGCTGACCGTGCAGCCCACCTGCTCGACCACGGCCACGAGCAAGAGCGCCGTAGGCAGCTATCCCAGCACGTGCGCAGGCGCAGCGGACGCGAACTACACGATCAGCTACACGCCGGGATCAGTCACGGTCGGCAAGGCCGCGCTGACCATCACCGCCAACAACGCGACTAAAGTTTATGGGACGGCGAATCCTACGTTCACCGGCACGGTCAGCGGCCAGCAGGCAGGAGACACGTTCACGGAGGGCTTCTCAACCACCGCCGCGCTCTCCTCGCCGGTGGGCACATACTCCATCATCCCTTCCGTCAGCGGCGCCGATCTGGCCGACTACACCCAGACGGTGACCAATGGCACACTCACCGTCACGCAGGCCGCATCAACGATTGCGCTCAAGGTGAACAGCGGCTCCATCACGCCGGGTGAGAGCGTGATGCTGACAGCTACGGTCATTTCCACCACTACGGGCACGCCCACCGGCACAGTGAACTTCTACGACAACGGCACGCTGCTGAACGCGGCGCCGGTGGCGCTGACGGCGGGCGTGGCCAGCTACGCCGCCACGGCCCTGGCTCCCGGCCTCACACACACGCTCACCGCCGTCTACTCGGGCGATGCGAACTTCACTGCCAGCAGCACCACTGCTGGCGTCCCGGTCATCGTGGCCCCTCTGGACTTCACCATGACCATTAACGGGCCCTCCTTCGCCACCGTGATTCCGGGCAGCGCCATCACTTATCAAGTGTGGGTCTCGCCCGACTACGGCGCCTACTCAGGCACGGTAAACTTTGCCGTCAGCGGCCTGCCGCCGGGCGCAACAGTGAGCTTCTCGCCTGCGTCCATCCCCGCCAACGGCGGCCCGCAGATCATCACCGTAACCATCCAAACCGCTCCGGCTACGGCCGCATTGCAGCGGCCGCAGCCGCCGCCCACGGGCCGCCGCGACGCCGCGCCCTTGGCGCTGGCCGCGCTGATGCTCTTCGGCCTAGGCGGGCTGCGCAAGAGCCGGCGTGCGCTTCAGCGTTTCTTCTGTCTCATGGTGCTGCTCACGGCCGGGGCCATGGCCACGCTTTCGCTCACCGGCTGCGCGGGCGGCTTTTTCAACCAGGCCCCCAAAAACTACACGGTGACCATCACCGCCACGTCCGGCAACCTGGAACACTCCGCCCTCGTCACCCTCAACCTGCAATAAGCAAAGGAGAGATCGCATGGCAGAAAAACTCACCGTCACGCTCCTTTGCGGAGCAGGCAAAACGGAGACCGCCAGCCGGCCGGCTGCGGCGCGAACCCTGCCGGCCAGAACGGCCCCGATCCTGTTGTGGGCCGCGGCGGCAATCCTGTTTACGCCCGCAGCCCTGGCGGCCCAGACCGCCGCTTCCCAGACGCCCCAAACCATTCAATCAACGCCGGGCAGCCTTCAGTTGGCCGTCACTTACAACGCCACCCTCGCCAACCCCATCTCCGGCACCAGCTTCTGGATGCAGGGCGGCAGCGTGCAGTTGGAGGGCCGCTTCTACCGTGGCCTGGGCGCGGTGGCCGACATCGCCGGCGCGCACACCGCCAACATCAACTCCACGGGCGTGGGCCTGGACCTGGTTACGGCCGTCTTCGGTCCCCGCTACACCTTCGCCCCGGCGCGCAAAAAGTACTCCCTGTTCGCGCAGGCGCTGGCCGGCGAAGCCTTCGGCTTCAACAGCATCTTTCCCGCGCCCACCGGCGCCATCGACAGCCAATACGGCCTGGCCGTGGAGATGGGCGGCGGCCTGGATCTCAATCTCTCACCTCACCTGGCTCTGCGCGCCTTCCAGGCCAACTGGCTGCGCACCCAAATGCCCAACTCCACCAACAACCTCCAGAACAGCCTCCAACTCGGCGCCGGCGTAGTGTTCCGCTTCGGACGGCTCCGCCGCTGACCATCGCAACTCCGGGTTCATGAGATGAATGAGATGGGGCACAGAGAATCCCTCCTCCGTGACCCAGGCGATGCCGTCAGCCGCCTGACTTACCCTCCCCAAGGATTCGTCCGGATTGGAAGATCATTTGAAGGAAGCAAAGAAGAAAAGATGAGGATCACGGTCAGCGGATAAGCCAATGAGTGGGTGTTACACCTACGGATAACAACAGGCCTCAACGAAGTCCACCAAAGATCGACACCTCTGCTCCCAAAAACAAGCATCGAATCTTTTATTGATAACCGGCCGATCCTTGTTGAACCTTGTGGCTCCTGGGTGCTTCGGCCGCATGATTTTGCGCCATTGGGGTGCCCCAGGTCCTCTTTGGGACCTGGGAAAACAAAAGCTCGAAGGAACGAATTCATGAGGTCAAAGACCTGAGTGCTTTGGCCGTTACGAAGCGGCAGATACGCGGGGTTCACGTCCCGCAAAGCATTACACTTCCTTCACGCCTTCCACGAATGCCTTCAGCTTGCGGCTGCGGCTGGGGTGGCGCAGCTTGCGCAGCGCTTTGGCTTCGATCTGCCGGATGCGCTCGCGCGTCACCTGGAAACTCTGTCCTACCTCTTCGAGGGTGTGCTCGCTGCCGTCGTCGAGGCCGAAGCGCATTTTAATCACGCGCTCCTCGCGCGGAGTGAGCGTGCGCAACACCTGGCCGGTGTACTCCTTCAGGTTCACGCCGATCACCGCCTCTGAAGGCGAAACCGCCTGCCGGTCCTCGATAAAGTCGCCCAGGTGCGAATCCTCCTCTTCGCCGATCGGCGTTTCCAGCGAGATCGGCTCCTGCGCGATCTTGAGCACTTTGCGCACCTTGGCCACGGGAATGTCCATGCGCCGGGCAATCTCCTCGCTGGACGGCTCGCGGCCCAGCTCCTGCACCAACTGCCGGCTGGTGCGGATGAGCTTGTTGATAGTCTCGATCATGTGCACCGGAATGCGGATGGTCCGCGCCTGATCGGCAATGGCGCGCGTAATCGCCTGCCGGATCCACCACGTCGCGTAGGTCGAGAACTTGTAGCCGCGCCGGTACTCGAACTTATCTACGGCCTTCATCAACCCGATGTTGCCTTCCTGAATCAGATCCAGAAATTGCAAGCCGCGGTTGGTGTATTTTTTGGCGATGGAAACCACGAGCCGCAGGTTGGCTTCGATCAGTTCGCGCTTAGCTTGGTCGGCGTCCATGTCGCCCTGGATCATCTCGCGCTGCGTGCGCTTGAGTTCGGCGATGGACACGCCCGCATCCGCCTCGATCTTTTCGAGGTCGCTCTTGCAGTTCTTTTGCTGCCTGCGGTAATCCTTCTTGAGCTCCTCGCTCCGCGAAGCTTCGTACTTCTGGTCCAGCGAACGAATCTGCCGCTCCAGAGTGCGCATCGTGTCCACGGTCTTGTTCACCTTGTCGAGCAGGCGCTTGCGCTCCATGGGCGTGTACTTGAGCTCCCGCACGATACGCGAGATGTAAACTTTTTCGTGCGCTATCAGCCAGCGCAACCGCCGCGCCTCGCGTATCTTGGCCTTGGTTGTGGCCGCCGCCGCCGGAATCAGTTTCTCTTCGAGCTGCGCCACCCGCTTCTGGTGCTTCACCAGTTGATCGATGCGCGCCACCGTAGAACGCACCCGCTCCTGCACCACCTCTTCGGTCAGTTCTTCTTCGTCGAAGACCACCACTTCCTTCACGTTGCGCACGCCGCGCTTCAGGTCCTCCCCCAGCGCCGCGATCTCCCGGATCACGATGGGCGAGCGCGAGATGGCCTTCATCACGCGCATCTGGCCGCGCTCGATGCGCTTGGCGATCTCCACTTCGCCCTCGCGCGTCAGCAGCGGCACCGTTCCCATCTCGCGCAGGTACATGCGTACCGGGTCGTTGGTCTTCTCCAGCGTTCCAGGCGTCAAATCCAGCTCGACATCTTCGCTCTCCTCCAGCTCGAACTCCTTGTCGCCGGGGAATTTAGGCTGGTCGAGCAGATCGATGCCCTGAGTGCCGATGGTAGTGATAAGATCGTCCAGATCGTCGGGCGATTCTATCTCCTCCGGCAGCATGTCGTTCACGTCGCCGTAGGTGAGATAGCCCTTCTCCTTGCCTGCCTCAATCAGGTTGTCGATCTCGTGTTCAAATTTTTCGTCAGTCGCCAAAGTTTTCCTACTCCTCCGGCCGGAACCGCGCCTCCACGATCCGGCCCATCTCAAACTTCATCGCCGCGGCTCAATGCATTGCCGCTGCTCTGCGCCCCACCGGCGGATTTGTCTTCTCTCGCGGTCTCATGCGAGGGCCTGCTTCCATGGCTGGCGTTCCACGCAGATTTCCTTCTGGAGACCCACGCGCTCGCGCACCGACCCGCTCAGTCCCGCAAAAAGAAGCGGTCTCATTCAATTGCCCGGAACAGGATGGCCGCGCATCAGGTTTCGCCTGGATAGCCCGCGAGCCGCAGCTCATATGTGGGGCAAAAGGGCGCGCATCCTCACTGAGATCAATAGATTACCACAATTCTCCCGCCCGCTCCAGCAAATAATTCGGCCCACGGAAAGACGCCGGCGGAGTGCATGGAAACGGTCCTGGCGCATCGGCCCGCCACCCGCTCCTGCTGCTATCCAATTAGACGCCCACAGCCCCTATTTCGACGCAAGATGCTCCTCCATTGCCTGCCGCCCTCGGCCCCCCTTACGCTTACTGTTGCAAAGGGTTCCGATGCAGCTCCCGCAGATCCCGGTCCAGCTTGACCTTTTGCTGGGTGAGAATCGCCAGCTCAGCAAAGTCGCCCTGGCGTTCCGCCTCGGCTATCCTCGCCCGCAGCTCGCGCTGCCGGCTTTCCAGCGCCCGCTCCTCAACCTCCTGGATGGCGCTCTCCACCTCGCTTGCCTCCGGCGGTCTGGTCTCGGCCAGCAGCGCTTCGGCCACCAGCGCCCGCTGCGCTTCATCCTCCACCGCGTCCATGGGGTCACGCGCCTGCCGCCCGGCCAGCGCCTGCAGCGCCGGAAATGCGCCCAGATGCTCGAAAGAAGCGGGTTGTTCCGCCAGCGCCTGAGCCGCCAGCCGCCGCGCCTGCTCGTAGCTGGGATCGGTGATGGCCAGCGCCCGTAAGAGCACACGCTCCACCTCGGTCAGCGCCGCGGCCCGCGCCTCTACCCGCTCCCGCCGCCTGAGCGCCGCCTGCCGCAGCTCCTCGCGCAGCACCGCCGAATCAATCCCCAGCTTCTGCGCCGCATCGGCCGCGAACTCGTCCCGCGCCAGCTTCTCCGGCATCCGCCGGATGTGCGGCAGCAGGAAGTTCATGGCCTTTACCTTCTGCTCCGCGCTGGCGCCAGGGAATAGAAGCCGGGCCCGCTCGATCAGATAATCGGATTGCCGCCGCGCCCCGCGGATCGCCGCCGTGTACGCTTCCACGCTCCGCTCGCGAATATACCGGTCCGGGTCCAGCCCGCCCTCCAGCGTGACGATCTTAATGGCGAAGCCCTCCTCGGTGAGCAGGGCAATCGACTTTTCGGCTGCATTCGCGCCCGCGGCGTCGGGATCGAAGTTCACCACTACGTTCTGCGTGTGCCGCTTCAGAATCGCCACCTGCTGCGGAGTGAAGGCCGTCCCGCTGGTTGCGATCACATTCTGAATCCCAGCCAGGAAAACGCTGATGCAGTCCATCTGGCCCTCGACCAGGAGCGCGAAGCCCATGGAGCGGATCGCCGTCTTGGCCTTATCCAGATTGAAGAGCACCGAACCTTTGGAGTAGAGCGGAGTCTCCGGCGAGTTGACGTACTTCGGTCCCGCCTTTTCGCCCTCCGCCGCGCCGGGCAGCACGCGCGCCGTGAACGCGATCACCCTGCCGCCCTCATTGCAAATGGGAAACACCACCCGCTTGCGGAAGCGGTCGTAGATGGGTCCGAACTGCGTCTGGCCGTCCGGCCCCGTACCCGCCTCCTTGGCGCTGAACAGGCCGCTTGCGCGCAGCGTCTCCTCATCGGCCGCGCCCTTCAGCCGGTCGCGCAGGGCGTTAAAGCTGTCCGGCGCGTAGCCGATTCTAAATGTGCGCATACCCTCGTCCGAGAGTCCTCGACCTGAAAGGTACTCGCGCGCCAGCGCCCCCTCGGGCGAGCGCAACTGCTCCTCGAACCACGCCGCCGCCGTCTCGTGCAACTCCAAGAGCTTGGTCCGCAGCCGCGCCTCGGCAGCTTGCTCGGGCGATGAAAACTCCCGCTTGGGCAGCGGAATCCCGCACTTCTGAGCTACGATGCGCACCGCCTCGGGAAAGCTGACGTTCTCGATCTTGCCCACGAAGCTGAATACGTCTCCTGAAGCCCCGCAGCCAAAGCAGTGGTAGAACTGCCGCACCGCATGTACGCTGAACGACGGGGTCTTCTCTTTGTGGAACGGACAAAGCCCCGAGTAGTTCTGTGCGCCGGCTTTGCGCAGGCGGATGTATCCCTCGACGATCTTCACGATGTCGGCCTGCTGCTTCACGGTCTGGGCAAAATCGGACATCAAAGGCTTGCACTGAGAATAAGTCCCATAGGACGCTCCGGCAAAATACGGCGCCCCAGCGGCATTGGGCAGGAAGTTGAGCCCGTACTTCGCCATACTTTGCAGAATCCGGACGCCGCTTCGATCATGACGGCGCACTTCTCCCCAAAAGAGAGCGCGGCGCGGCGGAGAGATTGCATTCTGGCGGGGGTTGCGTCCAAAAGAGACGGTTGGCCGGGCCTAGGTCTGGCCGGATACAATAAGGTTCTACATAGGGGCAAACGGCGGGACGCGATTTACGGCGGTTCTCCGATTCCCGTGGAGAGTGGGAGCACGTGTACGTGAGAAGTAGGAAGCGCCGCGGTCTGCGGCTTGAGTGGGTGATCGCGATGGGGGCTGCGCTGGTGATGCCGGCGCGGCCGGCGGTTGCGGCTGCAGCGGCGAACACAGTCACGCATACCACGCTGCACGTGGAGACCCGCGACCAGGACGGACAGATGCGGGCCACGGCTGCCGTTACGGTGACCGGGGCTGACGGCTTGCCGGCCGGGGGCGCGGTGAACATCGAGGACGGCTCCCGCGTGCTGGCCGAGGTGAAGCTCGACGGCAGCGGCCAGGCTGACGCGGTTGTGGAGCTGCCCGGCGGTAGCCACTCATTGCGCGCAGTTTATACCGGCGATGCGACCCATCTGGCCTCCTCATCCACGCCTTATGCGGTGGATTCCGACAGCGGCACAACGCCCAATTTCCAGTTGAGTCTGACGGCGATTCCGCCCTCCACGCTGCCGCTGGTGCTGACGCCCGGCGATTCGGGAACGATTCAGGTAACCATTACGCCGGTCAACAACGCCGCACTCACGGCGCCTATGTTTGTGACCCTGTCCTGCTCGGGATTACCCAACGAGTCGTCATGCACCTTTGCGCCAGAGAGCGTGGAGATTCTTCAGAACACGCCTGCAAGCTGCGCGTCAGGATCTCCGGCATCCGCCTGTCCGCCGACCAGCCAGATGGTGCTCCAGACGCAACGGCAGGGAACTTCAGCCAAGCTGGCGCTGCCCGCGGGGAGCGGTACAGGGAGCAGCCCCATCGCGTGGGCGTTTTTGCTGCCCGGAGCATTGGGGCTGGGCGGACTGGCCTGGGGCGCGCGCCGGCGGCGCAGGTTGCACTGGCTCTTTCTCATCGCGCTTCTAGGGCTGGTGACGGCGCTGGGCACAACCGCCTGCAACCCGCTCTACTATTACCGCAACCACGGCCCTCCGATCACACCCGCGACTCCGGCAGGCACTTTCACAGTAACCGTCACCGGCCAGGCGTCCAATGGCGTTACCGCCATTACCAACTCCACCACCATGGTGGCGACGGTCGAGTAAGCGCCAGCCCGTCAATCTTCCTTTCGCAGCGGACCGAGCCAGCGGTCAAGCAGGGGCTCGCGCAAGACGCTTGCCCTTGCGCTCGCGTGCAAGGGCTGGAAAAGACGGGCAGATGCTCTACACTGCCTGCATGAATCGCCGCTATTCCCTTCCTGCACGTGTCTATGCGCTGGTGGAACAAATCCCAGGCACTGTGCTGCTGGAAGATGGGAAGCCGGATCATCCCAGAGCCAACGAGCAGCCGTGGACCCGCCTGTTCACGTCTCCCATGTGTGTGTACGCGGCCTACCGGCCGGCGGAGATTGCCGGGATCTTTGCCGCAATCGAGAGCGCGGTCGCCGCAGGCCTGTGCGCGGCGGGATTCTTCAGCTACGAGTGCGGAAATTGCTTTGAACCCAGGGCTTCGATGCGTGCCGGCCGCGCCGGCCTGCCCCTGGCGTGGTTCGGCATCTACCGGCGCTGCTGCATCTTCGACCATGGCACAGGAAGGTTTGTCGAGTCCGAGCCCCCGGAGCTGACGCGGATCGGCGGCAGCCAGACAGCCGGAAGCGAAGCCGCAGCCGCTGAACCGCAAATGATGGCCGAATTCCCTCTCACCGAAGCCGGCTACGCCCGGCGGATCGCCGCCGTTCACGAGTGGATTCGCGCCGGAGACGTCTATCAACTCAACTTCACGGCCCCATTGCAGGTCCAAGCGTTCGGCAGCGCAGCCGCGCTCTACGCACGGCTGCGAGCGCGCCAGCCTGTCCCTTACGGCGCGTTTCTTCACTGGCAGCCCGGCTGCCGCATCCTCTCCTTTTCGCCGGAGCTGTTTTTCCGCGTAGAAAGCGCCGGTGGAGTGCGCCGCATCATCACGCGCCCCATGAAGGGAACCGCGCCGCGCGGGCGCACCACGCGCGAGGACCGCGAGATTGCCGAGCGGCTGCGCAACGATCCCAAAAACCGCAGCGAGAACGTGATGATCGTCGATCTCGTGCGCAACGACCTGGGCCGCTTAGCGCACTTCGGCACGGTGCGCACGGAAGAGATATTCGCCGTCGAACGCTACCCTACGCTCTGGCAGATGACCTCGACCGTCAGCGCCGAGCTGCGCCCCGAGGTTAGCTACTACGACATCTTTCGCGCTCTGTTTCCCTGCGGATCGGTTACGGGCGCGCCGAAGATTCGCGCCATGCAGCTCATCGCCGGGCTTGAAGACGCGCCCCGCGGCGTCTACACCGGCGCCATCGGCTTCTTCGCGCGGCAGCAGACGGTCTTTAACGTCGCCATTCGCACGCTGGAGCTTGAGGACGGGCGCGGAACGATGGGAGCCGGCAGCGGCATCGTCATCGACTCCGATCCGGCAGAGGAGTTCCGCGAATGCCTGTTGAAGGCCAAGTTTCTCACCGGCACCGCACATTGCAGCCCTGCGTGCGGCGGGCGGCAGGCTGATTTTTCTCTCATTGAAACCGCACTTTGGGACGGCGGGTGCGCGCTCCTCGAGATGCACTTCGACCGCCTCGAAGATTCCGCAGAGTATTTTGATTTTCCCTGCGATCGCGCAGCGGTAAAAGCGGCGTGGGAAGCGCACGTGTGCGGATTCGAAAAGGAAAAGCCGCACCGGCCGCGGCGGGTCCGCATGCTGTTAGGCGCCGGCGGAGAATTCGAGATTACCAGCGAGATTCTCCCCTCGCGCGACGGCCCGGGCCGCAGGGGCCGCGTGCTGATAGCGAAGGAACGCACCGACCCCGCCGACCCCATGCTCTACCACAAGACTACCCACCGCCCGCTCTACGCAGAGGCGTTCGCGCAAGCCGTGCGCGGCGGCTTCGACGACGTGCTCTTCATGAATCTCCGCGGCGAGGTGACCGAAGGCGCCATCAGCAATGTTTTCGTGGTGAACGACGGCCGTTGGTTCACGCCGCCGGTAGAATGCGGCCTGCTGGCCGGCGTTTACCGGCGGCATCTTCTCGCCACGCGCCCTGAGATCGAAGAGCGCGTGCTGTATCTCGACGATCTGCGCACTGCCAGCGCCGTTTATCTCACCAACGCCGTTCGCGGCCTGCGCTGCGCCGGGATCGAGTGGGATGATCTCTGTTCTCTGAAACCTAACCCCTGAAACCGGCTTTTCACTTCCGGCGCATGGCAGCTTCGCGCAACTGCAACCACCGCATCCCCTGCCGGGTCTCGCCGGGCTTGACTAGGTGCGGTACGCACAGACAGATCCTGCCCACGCCAGCGCCTCGCCGGCCGGGTGCGCTCACCGGCGTCTCGCAGGGTGTAGAAGCGCGCTTTATTTGCCGTTCACGGCTTGCGCTGCGCGCGCATAGGGTCCGATGCTGAAGACGTTGACGTAACCCAGAGACTTCATCTTCCTCTTTGCAATTCCACAGCGCAGGCCGGTTTGGCAGTGCACCAACAGCACTTTACTCTTGTCCGGCACGCGGCGCGGAAGAACGGCGTCAATTTCATTGACGGGAAGATTGATGGCGCGGGGCAAGTGCCCCGAGACGAACTCACCGGCCGTGCGTACGTCGATGAGCAGGGCGCCGCTTTTCAGGTGTTTACGCGCATCGGCGAGCGGGATGCGGCCGGCGCGCTTCACCAGCAAAAAGAGCGCCGTCAGTGCCAGCAGGACAAACAACGTGGTCCAATGCATAGATTCAAAGCCGGGAGGGCAAAACCGGTACCTGCATACTTAGATGCGCACTGCGTACCTGGCGTGAGCAGGCGGCGCGGTCAGGCTTTGGCTACTTCGACGAGCGTGGAGTAAAACGTGGCTCCGGCGCCGATGTCGGTGAGCCGCTCGCTGGTCAGTGCGTTCACGTTCGAGCCGCCGGGTTGGAATTTGGCCCAGTCCAGGCGCGCAGCCACCACGCCCGCAGGCAGGCTGGGATTGAGCATAGCCGTCAGCCGCAGCGAGCCGCGGTCGTTGAAGATGCGCACCGGGTCGCCTTCGGCGATGGCGCGAGCCGTGGCGTCGGCGGGGTGCATCTCCAGCCGCTGGCGGCCGCGCGCCTCCCAATTGCGATGGCCTTCGAGGTTGGCGAAGGTTGAGTTCATGTAATTGTCACACTTGCGCGCAAGCAGTTCGAGCGGGTAGCGTGCGGCCGCCTCGCCCCAACGCGATTCGGCCGGAGGAGAAAAACCGGGCAGCGGGTCAGCGCCGGCGGCTGCCAGGACCTCAGAATAAAACTCGATCTTGCCTGAAGGCGTGGGGAGCGGCCCCGATGTGTTGGGTAGAAAGGGCTCAGCC
The DNA here is from genome assembly GCA_021800255.1 of Acidobacteriota bacterium. Lineage (GTDB taxonomy): Bacteria > Acidobacteriota > Terriglobia > Terriglobales > Acidobacteriaceae > Telmatobacter. The sequence goes on along the minus strand of JAJYZC010000011.1, from coordinate 27,483 downwards.
TCAGGATGGCGGTGAAACGAGAGCGGGATATGGCCCTGACGTTCCAGATCCTCGACGGTGATGTGCTCCATTCCTTGATTGGTGGAGTAGCCATCAACGCCAATGGCCAGCGCCTGGCGGATCATCTCCTCCGGCGTATCGCGGAAGCAAGGCTCTGGGAAACCCATGCGCTGACCGAGTTGGCTGAAGAGCCAGACGTTGGAGCGCGCCTCGCCGGGCGGCTCAATGGCCTGTTTCGAGAGCTGCACAAAATAGTGGCCGTAGGCGCCCTGAATGTCGGTGTGCTCCAGAAAGGTGGTTGCGGGCAGAATGAAATCCGCGTAGTCGGTGGTGTCGGTAAAAAACAGATCGTGGACGACGGTGAACAGATCAGCGCGCGCCAGGCCACGGCGCACAGCGTTCTGATGGGGCGCGGTCGCGCCAGGGTTGGAGTTGTAGACGAAGAGCGCGTGAACCGGCGGGCCGTCTTCACACCCCAGCGACGAAGACCTGTCGCTGGGGACCCGATTTGCGGGCTTCACTCCCAACTCCGTCAGCGCGTGGCCCAGCGTGGACATATTCACCAGGCGCGCCTCGCGCCCCAGCGGTGACGAGAGCGCCAGATCGGGCCGTTCGAGGGCCTGCTTGTTCCACGCGAAGCCCCCGGAGGTGGATAGCTGCGCGCCGCCCCCGCGGAGCTTCCACGCGCCGGTGAGCGCGGGCAGCATGGCGATGGCGCGCACCGCCGCGCCGCCGTTCTCCGCGCGCTGCACGCCGTAGTTCATGCGCAGGGCCGCAGGCCGGGTTGTAGCGTACTCGCGCGCTAACTGCTCGATGGCGGACGGCGTCATTGCTGTCCAGCCGGCAACCCGCTCCGGCGTGTACTCGTGCGCGCGTTCGGCCAACCGCTCGAATCCGTGCGTCATCTCGGCGATATACGCGCCGTCTTCCAGCCCTTCGTTCAGGATCACGTGCATCATGCCCAGGGCCAGCGCCACGTCGGTGCCGGGGCGGATGGCGATGTGCCAGTCGGCCAGCGCGGCGGTGCGCGTGCGGTAGGGATCGATCACGATGAAGCGCGCGCCCGCGCGCCGCGCCTTCTCGATAAATGGCCATAGATGAATGTTGTTGCCGTGGATATTCGCGCCCCAGGCCAGAATCAGCCGGGCGAAACGAAAATCTTCGCTGGGCATTCCCACCCTTTTGCCGTAAACCAGGTTCCAGGCCTGGCCGCCGGCCTCGGCGCAGATAGTGCGGTCCAGCCGGCTCGCGCCCAGGCGGTGAAAGAAGCGCCGGTCCATGGAACCGTAGCCGAGCACGCCGATGGTGCCCGCGTAACTATAGGGCAGGATCGACTCCGGGCCGTAGGTCTCCGAGATTTGCCGCAGCCGCGCGGCGATGGCCTCCAGTGCCTCGTCCCAGCTCACGCGCTCGAAGGACTCCAACTCGCGTCCGCGGGGCCGTGGGCCCTTTTGCGCTCCCGGCTTTCGTCGCAATGGATAGAGGATGCGGTCCGCAGCGTAGACGCGATCCAGATACTTGGCCACTTTGGCGCACAAAAAGCCTTGCGTCACCGGCTGCGCAGGATCGCCCTCAACCTTGACGGCGCGGCCTTCCCCGTTCACCGTGACCAGCACCGCGCAGGAGTCTGGGCAGTCGTGCGAGCACACGGCGTGGACCACGCGGAAGGGCGATGAAGCGGCCATGCCGTCATTGTAAGCGGAAGCTGGATGAGCGGGAACATTGCGGTTGCTGAGCCGGCAGCGGCCTGCACAGCCCAGGGCGCATCCTTCGCGCTTTTTCGCGCCCGCCGCGCGCATGTACACTGTGGAAGCCATGAGCTGCCTGTTTTGCAAGATCGTGGAAGGAAGCATCCCCTCGACGGCCGTATTCCAGGACGACCGCGTGTACGCATTTGCCGACATCAATCCCCAGGCGCCGGTGCACGTGCTGATCGTGCCCCGGGAGCACATCGCGTCGCTCGACGAGACGGACGCGAGCCAGCGCGCGCTGCTGGGGCACTTGCTGGGCGCGGCGGCGGAGATTGCGCGCACAAAGAAACTCGGCAAAGGCTATCGGGTGGTGGTGAACATCGGCCCCGACGGCGGACAGACGGTAGACCATCTGCACCTGCACCTGCTGGGCGGACGCGCCATGACCTGGCCGCCGGGATAAACGGGCTGCGCACAATCCCACTGCCGCATAGTCAGCTAAAAGGGCTTTTGCCGGTCAGGATTGTACGCGAGAAAACGCCGCCGCGGCTGCCGGCCAGCATGGCATCCAACCTGTGGAGATTGGTTTCCATGCCGCCACGCCTTGGGGCCGCGGCAGCTCGAGTGTGCGCTCACGGTCTACAGTATTCCTGAAAATCCCAGGTCCTGCCCAGGACTGCTTGGTCTGCCGGCAGGCATCCTCTATGTTCAGGGCGTGCAGGCGAATGTTTTGTCATCCGATCGCCAAGCGCCGGCGAGAACCTGTTTACGAAGATGCCGTGGCTCGGACTACGGCGTCTCTGGTTTTGCTATAGCCGGAACGCAGTCGCTGGCATCGCCTTGGAGCTTTTTCACCGCATGAGGAATTGCGGGCCAGACGACGGCGAGGTTCTCGACAGCTCCTTGTGGGCTGCCCGGCAAGTTCACAATCAGCGTGCGCCCGCGGGCGCCGGCCGCGGCGCGCGAAAGCACGGCAAACGGCGTCTTGCCGAAACTCGCCGCGCGCATGGCTTCTCCTATGCCGGGGATCTCCAAATCCAAAATTCTGCGCGTGGCCTCCGGAGTCCGGTCGCGCGGCGATACGCCTGTTCCTCCCGTGGTCAGAATCAGGTCGCAGCACCCGGAGTCGGCCCACTCCTTCAGTTGCGCGGAGATGCCCTCCGTCGCGTCGGGAACCAGCTTGCTCGAAACCACCTCGACGGACCGTTCCGCGAGCCATTGGGCCAGTGCGGGGCCGCTCAAGTCGGCGCGTTCGCCCTTGAAGCCCCTATCGCTGACGGTCAGAATCGCTGCCCGTATCGGAGTCATAACGCAGAAGCCGGCGCGAAAGAATGCGCTGCTGCCGTCGCGCCCGGTGAAACCAGTGTACGCGCCGCCGTAGCCCTTCAATTGTTCGCGTGCAGCAGCGAGTTTCTATCGATCACGTTGCCGTTCAGAATCAGCGTGGCGATGCGGCGCGTGTTCCATATATTGGCCGTCGGGTCGCCGTCGAGCACCAGAATGTCGGCGCGGCGGCCGGGCACGATTTGACCCAGCTCGGTCCAGCCGAATTGGAGAGCGTAATTGTTGGTGGCCGAAGCCAGCGCCTCGCGCGGCGACAGCCCCAGCCGCACTAGCAGCTCTAGTTCGGTGTGCAAAGAGATGCCCGCCATGGTGCCCATCGAGCTGGCGCCCGAACCGGCCAGGTAGTGCGGAAACGCCGAAAAGATCGTCTGGTTGATTTGCCACAAGCGCATCGCCGCCTGGTCGGCCTTTTTTTGCTGGGTGCTCTCCATCCATCGCTGCGCCATGCCGGGCAGCCAGTGCGCCCAGGACGGCAGCGGGTAGAACATTTCTCCAGTCTTTGGGTCGGAGGGGTCGTACATTTGACTGGGATCGAGCAGCGCGGCTGCCGGCTCGTCCCATAGATCGCTATGCCCCGGCAATCGCAGATAGTAGAGGCTGAAGGTGGGCATCAGCGCGGCATGGTGCGCGGCCAGAAAATGAGCGTAGGCCAGCAGGTGCGGGTCGGTGGGCGGAATGCGTTGCGCATAGTCGTAGGCTGCGCTGGCGGGCTGGCCATAGGGACTGCTCACCAGCGGCTCTTGCAGCTCGTCGGGGATCACGCCCAACTCGTAGCGGCCCATGTGTACCAGAGCGTCCACGCCCGCCTCCACGCCCACCCGGTAAGGTGTAGCCACGAACTCGCCATAGGTCACCAGGCCCATCTGGTGGGCGCGGGCGATGATCCACTGCACGTTGGCCGCCGTCAGGGCGGGGCCCAGAAAGAGCACGCGCGCCCCTAGCCGTGCGCTGGCGGCCATCTGCCAGGCCATAGCTTCCGGGCTGATCTCCACCGGCTGCGCGCCCTCGCGCAGCCGGGCGGCCCACTCCGGCTGTTTGGCGAGCAGGCTCCAATTGTCGGTGGTGCCGACCGAGTCGATCAGGTAGAGGTGGGGGCTGGGGTTGGCGCTCATATCGATGAACCCGCGCTGGCTGTCTTGGCGGGCCACCACCGTGGTCACGCCCATGTAAAGGTCGGCATTGGCCTGGCCCTGCGAACTCATGCCCGCAAAACCGTCCACCAGCCCCGGGATGATGAATTTTCCTGCACAGTTGATGATGCGCGCGCCCTTGGGGATAACGACGGCTCCCTCCGCGCCCACCTGGGTGATGGTGTTGCCGCGTATAATCACGACGGCATTCTGCAGGTCGTTTGCCGAGTCGCCCCAGTCCGTAACGTCCACCACCGTTCCGCCGGTGAGAACCAGTGGCGGCGCAGCTTGTGGCGGGGAGCCGGGAGCGGTGGGAGCTGCTGGGCGCCCCGCCTGCGCAGAGACCAGAGCACTCGCTAGAACCACTCCCCCCAACCACACCAGGCGATGGCAGGAAAATCGCATACAAACTGTCTTTTGTGAATTGTCGCACAGCGGGTTGGAAGGAAATAGCAACCTGGTACAAGTACGCGACGCGGCCGCCGTAAAATTTGCGAGCAAGAACGCAAGGTTTTTGTTCTTTGCCGATGATTCCCGCCTAGCCCCGCATACACTAGCCTTGATGGTCCCGGCTCTGCTGTCCTCCGCGCCTGTGCTATTGCCGCCGCACCCGCTTGCCGATTGGCAGGTGGCTGCGGCCTACGCTGTCTTTGCGGCGAGCTACTTGGTCTTCACGCTGGGCAAGCTGCCGGGCATGAAGATCGACCGGCCGGGAGGTGCGATCATCGGCGCGGTGCTGATGGTGGCTTTTGGGGTGATCGGCGCCAGCCAGGCGCTGCGCCTAGTGGACTTCAGCACGCTGGTGCTGCTCTTCTCCATGATGCTGGTGGTCGGTTGCCTGCGCCTGGCGGGCTTCTTCGACTGGATCACCGAGCACATCGTGTCGCGCCTGAACCCGCGCAACCTGCTGCCGGTGACCATCTTCATCACCGGCGCTCTGGCGGCTTTCTTCGTCAACGACATCATCTGCCTGGTGATGGTTCCCTTTGCGCTGGCGGCGGCGCGGCGCATGGGTTTGAAGCCGCTGCCCTACCTGCTGGCCGTGGCTACCGCAGCTAACATCGGCAGCGTAGCCACCATCACCGGCAACCCGCAGAACATGCTCATCGGCTCGGTCTCAGGCCTGAGCTACCGCTATTTCCTGGGGCGGCTGGGGCCGGTGGCGCTGATCGGGCTGCTGCTCGACTGGGCGCTGATCCGCCTGCTCTGCCCGCATGAGCCCGCGCCGGCCGGCGCGGGCGCGCCCGCTGCTCCGCCGCGCATCCATCTGCGCCAGATGCGCAAGCCGGCCATCGTGATGGCGCTGGTGCTGGCCGGGTTCCTCGCTGGCGCGCCGCCGGCGATGGTGGCCGCCGTGGGAGCGGCGCTGATGCTCATCACCCGCACGCGCGAGCCGCGCCTGGTCTACGACGAGGTGGATTGGGGGCTGTTGGTGTTCTTTATCGGCTTGTTTTTGATCGTGGGCGGCGCCGAAGCTGCGGGCCTGACCTCCGGCCTGTTCGCCGCCGCCGGCCGCGTCAACCTCCAAAACGCCGGCGTCTTTACGGCGGCCACCGCGCTCGTCTCCAACATCGTAAGCAACGTGCCGGCGGTGATGGTGCTCAAGTCGCTCGTCCCATCGTTCCACGACCCGCGCACCGGCTGGCTGGTGCTGGCCATGGCCAGCACCCTGGCCGGCAACCTCACCATCACCGGCTCGGTGGCTAACCTGATCGTCGTCGAGCGCGCACGCGGCGAAATTCACATCGGCTTCTGGGACTACTCCCGCGTGGGCATTCCGGTCACGCTGCTGACGCTGGCCGTCGGCTGGGCATGGCTGAGTTGGGTAAGGTAATCGATATCGAGTAGGGGTAGGTTTGTTGTGATAAGGAGACAGTGATGAATGCAGCTATGAATTACAACGCACTGATAAGTGCAGGTGCAGGCCTCTTGGGCGTCGTAGTAGGCGGTGTATTGACCGCGTACTCACAGTGGAGAGACCGTCTAAACGAGCGCTATCGCGATCAACTTCAAAACTTCTATTCACCTATTCTTGGCCTACGCGAAGAAATCAAGGTCAAGAGCAGGTTCAGAGTTCGCTTACAGGAAATAACGGAAGAAAAATGGCAACAAAATGTGCGTACAGCTACGGAAAAAGATTGTGCTGATTATGCGAGAGTGATTGAATATGGCAATGAACAGTTGAAGAAAGAGCTAATACCCACCTACGAAGAGATTGCCAAGCTGTTCAAAGAAAGGATGTACCTTGCAGAGCCATCTACCAGAGACCACTATTCGAAGCTGATTGATTTTATGGAGATTTGGAGGCTATTTCTTGCAAATTCACTTTCCTACGCGGTAGCGAATGAAATCGTGCATAGTGAGAAGGACTTGTATCCGTTTTATGAGGACGTGGAGAAGAATTTCGTTCGGCTGCAGAAGAAGCTTTCCGGTCGCGGGGCATTTTGATCAGATGTATGGGTATCATCTCCGCTGGAAATGCCTGCGGAGATGATCCATTCGTGCTATTCGCGCGTTCCGGCCTCTTCGTGCAGGCGTTGATCGGCGGAGGCGGATGCGTCGCCCGAAACCGCATAGGCCACGGCCGCGCCGATCAAGGCGGGAATAATGAAGGCGTGCCCTCCCGTCGCCTCGGCCACAAAGACCACGGCGGCCAGCGGCGTCTTGTAGCCGGCGGCTATAAATGCGGCCATTCCTACAGCCGCGTACAAATCCGGCGTGGCGCTGTGGACGATGGATTGCGCGAAGGCTGTTCCGAAGCTGCCCCCGGCGAGGAACAGCGGCACAAACATGGCGCTCACCCCGCCTGCGCCCAGAGAAAACAGCGTGGCCGCCAGCTTGAGCATGCCGAAGACGATAAGCTCCAAAGAGCCGTGATGAAAGTTTAGAATCGCTTCCACAGCCTCGTAATTGGGACCCAGGGGCACCAGGTTTCCGGGGTAGAGGCGGAGGAAGAGCAGGCCGCACAGGCCGGTGAGCAAGCCGCCCACGGCCATCTTGAGCCAATGCGGCGCACGCCAGCGTATGCAAAAACCGCGCACGCGGCGGAAGATGAGGGCAAAGGCCATCGCGGCCAGCCCGGCCAGCAGCCCCAGCAGTGCGCTCCAGTAAAGATCTGACCGCGAAAAGTGCGTGGAAGACGCAAAATCAAACAGCGGCGCCGCGCCGAGGAAGGCGCTGAGCGTTGCGAATGAGGTCACCGAGGCCAGCAGCGCGGGGATCAGCGCCTCGTGGGCCAGGTCGTCGCGGTAGGGCATCTCCAACGCGAAGACAATGCCGGTGAGCGGGGCGCGGAAGACCGCCGACATGCCCGCCGCAGCGCCGCAGATCAGGGTGATGCGGCGGTCGCGCTCATTTAGGCGCAGGCGGCGCAGATGGGCCCACAGCCACGAGCCGATGGCGCCGCCGCCGTAGATGCCGGGGCCTTCCAGCGCGGCGCTGCCGCCGCAGCCCACCGTGGCGATGGCGGCCGCGATCTTGGGCACAAAGGAGCGCACATCCATCCTGCCGCCGCGCTCGTGATAGGCGTGGATGACCTCCTCGGTGGAGTGCTCGTTGGGGTCCGGAGTAAAAAACTGCATGATGAGTCCGGCCGCGGCAAAACCCAGCGTCAATCCCGGCACGATCGCCCAGTGATGATGCAAGTACCAGCCCATCACCATGGGCCACAACTCCTGCAGGATGACGGCCACGATGCCCGTGGCCACCAGCCCGGTGACGGCGCCGATCACGGGCGCAATCACCAGCCACTTGCGCAGATCGCGCGCGTAGGCGGCTCGCAAATCGGTGCGCATCGCGGCCATCAGCCGCCGTGCTCTTGCCCGCCTTCGCGGCCTTCCCGCGGCTTGCGTGCGCTGTGTGTTCCCGCTGCTCATGCTTCTGTCTTGCCCTCCCGGCGCCGCGCCGCGCGCGCTTTCCGGCGCGATCCCTGCCGCGCTGGGCGCGCCGTCTTGCCGCCGCCCGGCTGGGATCGGCGCCCGAAGCTGGGCCGTGTCAAAAAACCCTCCCGCACGCGCTCCACTTCTTCATGATGAAGGCGGCTCAGGCGGGCAAGCACTCGTTGGCCGCGCGGGGTGAGCGTGACCATCACCTGCCGCCGGTCAGCGGCGGACGTTTTCCTGCGCACCAGCCCGCTCTTCGCCGCGCGCTCCACCAAGCCCACCACGGAGTTGTTGCGCTCCTGGAGAAACTCCGCCAGGCCGGAGATCGTGGCCTCGCCCTGGGCGCAAAATCCGGCTACCCCCAGCATGAGCTGGTGCTGTTGCGGAGTCACGCCGCAGGCGCGCGCCGCGCGCTCGCTGAAGCCGAGAAAGCGGCGCAGGTTGTAGCGGAACCAGGCCAGGTCCCGCACCATCGCTGGGTCATTTCCAGGTCTCATCGGCCTCATCGGACGCCTCTCTAGAACCCACCGCGTTCTTGGTGGAGGAATTTATATCGCATTGCAATCTAATTTACATCGTAATACGATCTATTTCAAGAGAGGTTGGGAGCGAGGCTCACATCAGGTTGTGGAACTACTCGCGCGTGGAAATTCCGGCCACGCTCCTGGCGGAAGGCTGGGCCTGGCTAAGCTGGGTGCGCTGAGAAGCTGTCTCTCCAGGTTTCGCGTTTGCGACGCGGCTGCTCTCGGCTCCCAGCGCCGGCGCTTCGGCCTCTTCGTGCAGACGCTGATCGGCGGAGGCCGATGCGTCGCCCGAAACTGCATAGGCCGCGGCCGCGCCGATCAAGGTGGGAAGGATGGCGCATTTTGCGTGTGCGCGCAGCCTAGCTGCTTCTAGCTGCTTGTCGCAGTATCTCAACAAGGTTGCTCCCGGCGTGCAATAGCGTGCAATGGCCGGCTGCAACCATGGTATTTCTGGCAACCGTGGTATCATTGCATCTGTAAGTTACAGATAAAAAAGTAGGTTAAGATGTTCGATCCCCACCGGCCGCCCCATCGTGAAGGAACCGTGCCCACCGCAGGCCAGACCATGGGCGGAGTCTCTGTGATCCCTAAAAGCGAAGAAGGAGGGGATTTGGGTAAGCCTGAACCGGCGCAGTGCTGCCACGGCTCATGGCCATGGTTCAGTGCATTTGTGCCCCGCCGCGGTCTCTCCAACGGCCATCTGCAAACAATTGTGGGCAACTTCTTCCCACGCACCGCCTTTCGTCTGCCCTCGGTTGCGGAAACCGTCGAGGTGGACCCCACCGACGGCAGCCGCGTCCTATGTCACTGTCATTGGCAACCGGCGCCAGAGCGAGCAACGCGGCTCACCGTAATTCTGGTTCATGGCCTCGAAGGGTCGTCGGATTCCCGTTACATTCACGGCGTCGCCATGCGTGCATGGACGGCCGGGATGAACGTGGTTCGCATGAATATGCGCAACTGCGGCGGCTCTGACGCGCTGACGCCCGGACTCTATCACTCCGGCCGTTCCGGAGACGTGAGCGCGGTGGTGCGCCATTTTACCGCGCGTTTCGGCTTGCAGCGTGTGGCGCTGGTGGGTTACTCCATGGGCGGGAACCTGGTGCTCAAGCTGGCCGGCGAGTGGGGCAGCCGGCCCCCGCTCTGCGCGGTGGCCACGGTCTGTCCGGTTATCGATCTCGCCGCCAGCGCCGACGCCCTCCACCAACCATCCAACCGCGTCTATGAGCGGCATTTCTTGCGCGGGCTTATGCGCCGTTTCCGCAGCAAGGCAAAGATGTTTCCCGGAACCTACACCAGCCGCGGCATGGGTCCCATCCATTCCATCCGCGAGTTCGACCAGAAGATCGTGGCGCCGTATTGCGGCTTCCGCGATGCCGACGACTATTACTATCGCGCCGCCAGCGCCCGCGTGGTGAATCGCATCGCCGTGCCCACGCTGGTTCTCTGCGCCCAGGACGATCCCTTCATCCGCTTGATGCCCGATACCCGCGCCCGTCTGCTCGCCAATCCTCACATCGCCTTCGTCGAAACCCGTCATGGAGGCCATTGCGCCTTTCTTTCCCGCGACGCCGGCAATGAAATTCACTGGGCCGAAGCCACTGTAATCCGCTACCTTCAGGCCGTCGCTAACGGCGCGGCTTAAATTGAGCCGGCTGCCGGGCGAGCCAGGGTAAAGCTACAATGATTACCGTGGGCGAGTAGCTCAACTGGATAGAGCACCGGCCTTCTAAGCCGGGGGTTGCGGGTTCGAGACCCGCCTTGCCTACCATTATGAAATTAAAATAGTTATACGCCATAATAACCCATTGATTTGGTGTCCGTTAGGCAATTGTGGGGGATTTTGTGGGGACCCCTGAGGCCAAGCAGGGGTAAAGAAGCCAAGGCTGTTGCACCACTCCACCACCATCAACATCAATGGCGAGAGCTACCGGCTGAAGGACAAGAAGAAGGCCGGCGTGATCGGCGCCAAGACGACCGCCAAGGAGGCGGCCTGACCACCCCCGCGGGAGCGGCCCTTCGGGGGAGTGCGGCTCCGGGCTACGCTCTCCGCCGCACTCCCCCGGCCTATCCCAAAACATCAACCAAGCCTCAAACTGAGGAATTTTCAAACGCCAGAAACTGAGGATTATTCAAGCGCCATTGACGCTGCACCCAACAGCCGCGAGCGATACCACGGTTTGCGTAGCCGATCACGGCGCCGTAGCGCGCGATGGCCTCGCCTTCGTCCAGCTCGGCGAGAGCGATCTTGTACGTCTCCGGAACGGCCTCGGCAAGGACCAGCCCGCACGCGAAGCGGCTGCCGGCCGGCAGGCCGCCCTCGTTCACCACGACCGCAACGTTGTCCTTCTCGTGGACGCGGATATATCGAGGCTGGGCGATGGAATGCATGGCTCCTCACATGGCGGCCGTTCCCGGCACGCTGGCCAGAAAATGGCCGCATGCAATGAAGCCGCTTTACAAAGGCATACCGCTTCACGTACAAGGGGTATACCGCTTCGCCAGCGGTTCTAATACTAATACCAGCCAAGGGCTTCGCCCTTGAAATCCCTTTGCTTGCAAGCCATCTTTAACATGTTAAGAGCGATGCGGAAATTTGCTGAAGTCGTTTTGTCAATGATTTATTGTGCAAGAATTTAAACGCGATACCTATGGCTATCATTATTGAATGGAGTGTTTGGCATCGTGAGCACTGAAGGATCACCAGTTCCAGCGCAGAATATCGGCACGATTCCAGCGGTAAGCTCCGCCCAGGGGCTTTCTACACCAGAGGCCGCAGAGCGTCTGAAAAAATTTGGCCCTAATGCTATCCCAGAGCAAAAGCCGCATCCTATTCGCGCGTTTCTGTTGAAATTTTGGGCGCCCGTTCCGTGGATGCTGGAAGTCACGTTCATCCTGGAACTTACTCTGCACAAGCCCGTTGAATCCGTCATCATTGCCTTGCTGCTGATCGGTAATGCGGTGCTCGGGTTTGTCCAGGAGGGCCGGGCGCAGGCTGCCCTGGAAATTCTCCGCCATCGTTTGGAAATCAACGCTCGCGTGCTGCGCGATGGTAAATGGATATCTGTGCCTGCACGCGATCTGGTTCCAGGTGACTGCATTTATCTGCGCATGGGTGACATGGTTCCTGCCGATGCCCACCTTGTTCAGGGTGATATTCAGGTTGATCAATCTGCTCTAACCGGAGAATCTGCCCCGGTTGAGCTTGCCGGCGGCGGCGATGCCCGTTCCGGTTCAATCGTCAGACGTGGTGAGGCCGCGGCCGAAGTCACAGCCACTGGCGCTAGCAGTATGTTTGGCAAAACTGCGGAACTGGTGCGGGGCGCCAAAACCGTCGGCCACATGGAGCAAATTATTTTCGCCATCGTTAAATATCTGCTGATGATGGATGGGGCACTGGTGGCGATGGTTCTAATTTACGCCTTTTCCATTGGCATGGCATGGCCGGTTATTCTGCCTTTCGCGTTGATACTGCTCGTGGCCTCGGTGCCGGTAGCACTACCGGCCACCTTTACTCTGGCGCAGGCTGCGGCTTCGCTGGAGATGGCGGATCATAATGTGCTAGTGACACGTTTATCGGCCATCCAGGAATTGGCTGGAATGCAGCAGCTTTGTTGTGATAAAACGGGCACGCTGACGCTCAATGAGTTGGCGCTGGAAAAAGTTCAAGGTCTTGATAGCGCCACGGAGGAAGATGTTCTAGCCTTCGCCGCGCAAACGTGTGATGCCGGAACGCAAGATCCCATTGATATGGCTATTCTAAAACAATATCGGGAGCATCCCGCCGCGAGTTTCCGTTGGCAGCGATCCAAGTTAATTCCTTTTGACCCAGCCACCAAACGCGCCGAGGCGGAGCTGGAAATGGATGGCAAAAAGGCCCGGGCCATGAAGGGGGCGCCGGCCACGCTGGCCGCTCTTTGCAACTATACCGGCGAGGGGCTGAAACAGGCCGATGCACTGGCCGCACTGGGGAACCGTGTGATCGGAGTGGCAGCCCAGACCGATGGCGAACTGAAGCTGATTGGATTGTTGTCCCTGCGTGATCCGCCGCGCCCGGAATCGCATGACACGATTGCCAATTTGCAAGCCTTGGGTATTCGCGTGCGCATGGTTACAGGGGATGGGCAAGCCACCGCCCGGGCCATTTCCATGCAACTTGGCATTGGCGATAAGTCTGCGGATCGTATCGCTATTGAACAAGGGCAACTTGATGCAGATGTATTCGCCGGCGTTTTCCCGGCAGATAAAATTGCCTTGGTCCGGCAGCTTCAAAAGCGACACATTGTCACCGGCATGACCGGAGATGGCGTCAATGACGCTCCGGCGCTCAAGCAGGCGGAGGTTGGAATCGCCGTTTCCAATGCCACCGATGTTGCTCGCTCTGCGGCGAGTCTGGTGCTGACCAAGCCGGGAATCGCACGTATAGCGGATGCCGTTGATATTGGCCGCAAGGTGTATCGGCGCATGTTGACCTACACGACCAATAAAATCACAAAAACGATCCAGGTAGCGCTGTTTTTAAGCCTCGGCTTGCTGATTACAGGCGATCTCGTGACTACGCCGCGGCTCGTATTGCTGCTTTTGTTCGCCAATGATTTCGTCACTATGTCTTTAGCCAGTGATTACGTTACGCCTTCGCCGCATCCGGACCGCTGGAATATTCGCGTGTTGATGTGGGTTTCGACGGTAATAGCAATCTCCTGGCTGTTTTACTGCTTCGCGGTCTTTTATGTCAGCCGCCATTTTCTGCCACTGCCCGCGACACAAACCTTCGTTTTTCTGGCCCTGGTATTCAGTGGTTTGGCCACCGTGTACCTGGTGCGTGAAACCGGCGCGTTTTGGAAGTCGCGCCCGGGAAATTTCCTGCTTTGGGCTACAGCCGGAGATGTGGTGGTGGTATCGGCAATGGCGATCTTTGGTATTTTGATGACCCCCGTACCGGCTCTGATGGTCGTGAGTTTATTAGCCGCCACCATCGTGATGATGTTTTTGCTCGATACTGTCAAGAAGCCCTTGCTGGGCCGTCTGGTTAGTACCTGAGCCAGCATTCCAGCGGAGGGCTATACCATTCATAGCGGCGAGTGCCGGCGAGAGGTGAAAGCATTGTTACGGGAGCGCACGTCAGATTTGTGGGATGAAGTCATGCGGCCGCCTTCATCCGATCTGAGCGATGTTCCCAGAAGTCCTCGATGTCTACCGGCGGCGGGTCTGGGACTCTGATGGCGGTGTTTCGAATCGCGCCACACTGGATCATTCCCGCTTATCCGATGTGCTTTATCTCACATCCATCCATCCCTGCCGCCCATCCTTTCTACAAAACCTTCCGCCTCCTGCTGGCCCGCTCTATCTCGAAATCCGCCCGCGTGGGCATACCCTCCTGCGACGCCAGCAGATCCTATATTGGTTTGCTCAGTACGGCGACGAGGCCAACTGGTTGCTCGAAACAGGCGCGGCCTAGTCCGCCATCGCCCTCGAAATCGACCTCCGCGCCGCCCGCCAGGCGCTCGCGCGACTCGACTCCGATAACGTCTGCTGGCGCACGCTGCGCTTCTCAAACCGCGGCCTCTGGTTCGCTCTCTTCGCGCACGCGCCGCAGACGCCTTCACTTCAGGGGTTTCCCGGCCTGCGCCCGTATGCGGAGGCGGAGATGGCGATGATCTGGTGGCCGTCCGGGATCGTCCAAACACGGAGGAATGTGCAGGGCGACAGGGTGGTGAAGGTTACGGAGCCGTAGCGTTTACAGCCCGCAGCGAACACAGGTTCGCCAGGAGTGCTCAGCAGGAAAGAGCTGCGCTGGTGAGCCATTTCTTTCTCCCTGCCAGTAGAAGCAGAATCGCGGAGCTGAGACTCAGAAGGCATCCCACGAGGAAGTCGGGAGTGAGCGCATAGCGGATGGTGATTTGGGATGTTCCGGCAGGGATGGGCACGACAATGAGGCCATCGGCGCGATGCGGGAGCTTCGAGCATAGCTTTCCGTTCAGGTGAATGCGCCACGCCGGGTAATCGCGCAGGTTGATCACGAACCAGGCGGGTTCGGGGCTGGTGACGGAGAAGCTGAGCCTGGTGCGGAGTGCTTCCGGGTCTGGTCCGGTCCATCGTTTCGCCGGGTTTCCCTCCGGAGTGAGGGCGATCCAGAATGGCGGGTTGTTATGGCCGACCGCGAGCGGGTCGGAGGTCAGCGGAGTATAGCCGTCGGTTAGGTCGTGGATTTCGCCCAGGTGGAAGGCCGCGGCCATGCCGCGCACTCCGCCGGGGATGTTGCAGAACTGGCGGAAGAAGTGGTTGCCGGCGAATCCTCCAAGAACGCTGACGGCCAGTGCAGCGGTGACGACTGTGCGCGGGTGCCGGGAGACCGGGCTGAGGGCCAGCGCCAGCATCGCCGCAGCAACCGCGCCGAGCATGGCGTCGAAACGCCAGGGGAATTGCAGGAACTTCAGATCGGGTATCCAGCGCCAGAGCGGCTGGCTGGAGGAGGTGAGCAGGAAGCCGAGCACGGCGGTGAGAAGCAGCAGACTGGCGATAGCTACCCTTCGCTCCTGCCTCATGCCATCTCCTGCCTCTGCTGACCGGCGGGCGAGAGCAATGGAAGCAAAGGCCGCGATCAGGGAAACGATAGCAACAGAACACAGCGAAGCGATGCGCAGGATGGCGATGTGGGAGACGCTTCCGTGTTGTCCGAAGAGGAAATTGTTGCGGTAGCTCGTGTTCGGCACGTTCTCCATGATGATGTGAACCCAGCGCTGCTCCCAGATAGCTGGAACGAGGTAAAAGCCGGAAAGCGCAAGGCCGAGGCCCACGCCCACAACCGCCCGCACCGCGTCGCGCAAGGCTTCACGGCGCTGCAGGAGAATAGTTCCCCTCCAGGCCACGCGCAGAACCGCAAGCAGAGCGAAGGAATAACAGCCCAGGACGGCGGCGGGGAGATCGGAGAGCGAGAGCAGAGCGATAGGCAGGGCGATTCCGGCAATGGAAAGGCGCCGCCGCAGGATGGACAGGAGCAAGAGCGGAATCCAGGCCGTGGCGAGCAGCTCCGCAAATGCACTGCGCTCCAGCGAAGTGAAGAGCATGTACGGATGCACCATGAAGAAGCAGGAGGCAAGAAGCGCACCGGCCGTGCCGGTCCATTCTCGCGCCAGCCTGTACATGGTGAAACCCGAGGCGCAAAGGCAGGTCCAGATATAGGCAGCGGGGACGGCTGCCCACGGCAGGATCAGGCCGAAGATCGCTCCGAGAACCCAGGAAAACGGGGGATAGAAGACAAATCGCGGCTCACCGGCATTCCAGGTGGAAGTGAAATCCCAGCGGGGCCACAGCACGCCCTGCTTCCACTGGGCGCCGGCTTCCAGCCAGTTGAGGAGATGGAACTTGAAATCGTCGCCGCAAGACGGCCCCCAAAGCAGCAGCGGAAGAATAGCCAGAAATGCTCCGGCGGGGACGATGATCAGTGGAAGGCGGCGGTCCATGCTCTTGTCTTGATAGTACAGACAGATGAGGGGTGTTACGAGTCTGGGAAAAAGAGGCGTACCGTGCAGCACGCCTCCCTTCCGGGACTTGGCCAGGAGTGAACCCATTGCTACATGTGCATGTGGATGGTGACGCCTTTGTAGATCAGGCGGCGGCCATGCGGCGTCATCGCTTCGCCGACAGCGTGTCCGGGGCGAACCACGGTAGCGAAGAAAGTACGCTGCGACGGAAGCCCCGGAAAGCTGCCTTTGCAGGATTCCAGTGTCAGGACGCGCGTGGCGTTGTTCCAGTGCATGGGCAGCCATGCGTATTGTCCGTCCTGATAGTTATAGGTGCTGCCGTCATCGAAGTAGAGGCTGGCGTTGCCGTCTTTGCCTGGATAGATGCGGAGTTCGATCGGGGCGTTGGGATACTCGCCGGTGTACTGCTCCTCCGGCCCCATGGGCAGAATACTGCCGGCGCGAACGTAAAGAGGCAACATGCTAAGGGGCGCCGCGCGATGGATGACCTGTCCTCCAGCATACCGGCGGCCGGTCCAGAAATCGTACCAGTCTGTTCCTTTGGGCAGATAGACATTCCGTGTCGTGGCGTCCGGCCGCGTGACCGGAGCCACCAGCAGAGCCGGGCCGAACATGTACTCATTGCCGATATTGAGCACTCTGGGATCCGACGGAAAGTCGAAGACCAGTGCCCGCATGGGCGTGTAGTTGTCGAATGTGGTGCGCGCCGCCATGGCGTAGATGTAGGGCATCAGACGGTAGCGGAGGCGATCGTAGTAGGTGAGAATCTTCTGTGCGTGAGGTCCATAGGACCACAGTTCGTTTTCATTGTTCTTGCGCGCGCCGTGAGCCCGGAAGATGGGGCAGAAAGCTCCGAATTCAAACCAGCGGACGAACAACTGGCGGTAGCGCGGGTTATTCGTATTGCCTCCGACAAAGCCGCCAATATCGCTGGTCCAGTAAGGCAGGCCGCTCATGGAGTAGTTGAGTGCGGCGGGAATCTGCCGTCGCAGCGCATCGAAGGTTGTGGTGGTATCGCCGGACCAGACGGAAGCCGCATTCCGCTGCATTCCGGTAAAGGCGGAGCGGGTGAGGATAAAGACGCGCTTGTTGCCCGGCTGGCGGCGGAGGCCGTCGTAGATGGCCTTCGTGGTCATCAACGGAAACAGGTTGGCGTATTTCGAACCGTCGCCCAAGTAGGTCTTCGCGCCCGCCAGCATGGAGCCGTGCTCTTCGGCGTAGAGGTCGGAGGGTTCGGTGGAGTCCATCCAGTATGCGTCCACGTGGATTTTGTAAAGAGACCGCTTGACCTGATCCCAATAGAGGCGGCGGGCGCCGGGATTGAAGGCGTCGTAGAGGCGCGCCCCCGGCATGTACGAGGGCAACGCGTTGGGGCCGGGATCGACAAAATATCCGTGCGACAGCATCTCCTCGAAGTTCCTGCTGCCTGGCTGGAAGAGCGGCCAGATGGAGACCATCAGGTGCACGTGCTCACGGTGCAGGGTTTGCACCATGGAAGCGGGATCGGGATAACGGGAGGTGAAAGTACGGGAGCCGAATGCAGTTTCCCAGCCGGCGTCCAGCACGATGTTGTCCAGCGGGATGTGCAGGGCACGGTATTTGGCGGCAACGCCCAGCAACTGCTTTCTGCTGGCGTAGGCCAGTTTGGATTGCCAGTATCCGTAGGCCCAGCGCGGAAACAAGGGCACCTCGCCGCTCAGACGGCGGTAGCCAGCGATGATCTTGTCGAAGGATGGGCCGCCAATATAGTAGTAGTCAACGGCATCCGCGTCGTTCGACTGGAAGGTGACGACCTGGCGGAAGCGGTTGTTCCAGTTGGTGACAGAGGCGCTGTTCCACAGGACGCCATACCCGCGGGAGGAGAGGAAGAACGGGATGGAGATGTTTGTGTTTGTCTGGGAGAGGATGAGTTGGGTGTTGCGTTCATCCAGCAGTCCAGTCTGATGCTGGCCGAGGCCATAGAGGCGCTCGCGCGGAGTAAGAGCGAACCAGACCGAGGCGGAATGGACGCGCTGGCCGCCGGTCACAGTGGGGATGATCCGCCGCGGGAAGGGCCAGTCCGTTTCGCCGAGCATGTGCTTACCGTAACGGCTGAAGCTGACGGCGGAGCTGTTCTTGTTGACATCAACGCGAAGGGCGCCGGCAACAACTTCGATGGACTGCGCGGAGTCGTAAACGGAGAAAGGGGCAGTATGGCAGGCGGAGCCGGACAGAGCCGGATTGCTGAGGTCAGGGATGGACGATCCAGTGACGTATGTGACCCGCACGACTTCATCGCCGCAGGGTTGAATGCGGAGTGTGCCGTTGGTGAGGTGGAAGATTTCGCCGCCGGGCGTCTGTTGCTCGCTCAGGACGACATTGGGATGGGGGGCCGGCTGTCCAAAAGCCACAGCGGTGTTCGCAATCAGGGGCAAAGCCAATGCCTGCAGCCAGATTCTCCGGCTGCGGATTCTCGTTCTCATTCCATCTCCTCGGATACATCAGTGTTCATCCTATCGATGGGAGAGGCCGGAAGAGAAGTCGTGCAGGCTGTTTTCCACAGCGATCGGCGGCCTGCCACCTGAATTATGCGCGGGAGCCATTTGGCAGCCCCTGGGAATGCTGTTTTACACCAGGAAGGACGCGGAGTTCTGCGCTCCGCGAACCCATGCCCGGGAGTCACCAAAATGGTGAGCAATGTAAAACAGGGTACGCGTTCGAGGCGTGTGAATCAAGCGGTTTCTGCAGCGGTGTCATAGCACATGATATGTCCGGTTGACTTAGCAAGTGAAATGTCCGCATTGCAGGCGCGAAGATAGGTGACCATGCAAGGCATGGACACATATCCGGGGGCCGCGATGGAGCGGACGATGAAGGTGCAGGAAGTGATTCTGCGAGCTATGGCGAAGAAGATTACCTGGCGGCTGGCGGCGGAGATCCTCGGGATCAGCGGCCGTTCGATGCGGCGCCAGCGAAACCGAAGAAGAACCCTGCTGAGAAGGATTTAAGAGGTTTTCCACGATGAGTTTTTCTTCTCCGCCCTACAGTAATTGTTGAGGGGGTACCTGTCTCATTCAAGTTGGCTCAGAGGGCCACGCAGCCATCCAAGCGCACGATTAGGTCTGGCAAGAATAGTAAGAATTACAGCCGGATGCGCAGGTTGGAGAGAAACATGGAACCTGCAAGGCCGTTCGCGTAAGGGCGGCATCTCGATGAAATCCTCCGTCACGAAGCACTCACCGAATCACCTGAAGAATGGCCTGCAGAATTGCCACCGGTGCTGGCGGGCAGCCTTTCACGGAATGGTTGACCGGAATGACATCGGCAACAGCCCCTCTGCTTGCATAGCTCTTGCCAAAAATTCCGCCGCATGTTCCGCAGTCTCCAACCGCAACCACCAGCTTCGGGTCAGAGATGGCATCGAACGTCCTCTTCAATGCTTCTTCCATGTTGACCGAGACCGGGCCGGTTACAAGAAGAAGATCGGCGTGGCGAGGGCTTGCCACAAATTTGATGCCAATGCCTTCGAGGTTGTAATACGGATTGTTAAGCGCCTGTATTTCGAGTTCACACCCATTGCATGATCCGGCATCGACGTGACGAATGCAAAGCGCACGCCCGAGAGTCCTTCTGATGCTTTCATGGATTTCGCTGAGCGCGAGATCCGCATCTGCGACCTGCGGGGCTTCCTCGGTCAAGATCCCGGTGCGGACGATTTGTACGAGTGTTTTGATCATGCAAACCTCAGACGTCCTGACCGCTGTAGGAGAGATTGAAGGACTTGTTAATCAAAGGAAAATCGGGCACCAGATTTCCGAGAATTGCAAATTCCAGAAGCGGCCAATTCTGCCACGATGGATCGTGGGGATGGCAGCGGCGAATGCTTCCGCCGGGACCTGTCTCAAGAGCGATCAGCACAGGACCGCGCCAGGCTTCAATCACGCCGATTCCGAGAAGACCGGGCGCCGCTTCCGCAATCGCGTTGCGCACAGAACCGCCGGCAAGGCCGCCGGCCAGCGCGCGGCAAATACGCAACGACTCGACAATCTCGTCGAATCGGACTGCTGCACGCGCCGCAACATCGCCTGATGGCTGGGTAGACACCTTCGGCTTCAATTTGTCGTATGGCGGCCATGGGCAATCCGCGCGCAGGTCGTGGGGAATGCCGGATGCCCGGGCAGCCAATCCTGTGGCATCAAGATTCCACGCCAACTCCGGCGACAGAACTCCGGTCTCGCGGAATCGATCCTGAACCCCCGCATGGTTGTCATAGGTGTTCCTCATGCTCGCCGTCCCAGCTTCGATTGTTCGATAGCGATCGAGGAGCAACCGGTGAGCGTGAGCCGGCAGATCAGAAACGACACCGCCCGGCACGATGAAATCCATCAGATAGCGAGCGCCGAAGCATGCCTGATTGGTTCGCAGCAAATCTTCCTTCATGCGGGAGAAATGAGTCAGACCAAAAGCGAAGCCTGCATCATTCCCAAGCGCGCCCAAATCGCCCAGATGGTTGGCCATGCGCTCATGCTCCAGAGCAAGAGCGCGCAATTGAAGCGCGCGCGGTGGGCAATCGGCACTCGTGATGGATTCAAGCGCCGCACAATAGGCCCATGAGTACGCAACCGCCGAATCGCCGGAGATGCGCGCTGCAAGCCTGTGGCCTTCTTCCAGAGGCAACTGCTCAAATCGCTTTTCGACTCCTTTGTGCGTATAACCAAGACGTTCTTCTAGGCGTAAAACCTTTTCCCCGACTACTGAGAATCGAAAGTGTCCAGGCTCAATCGTGCCCGCATGAACCGGTCCGACGGGAATTTCATGCACCCCATCGCCCTCGACCTGAACAAACGGGTACGGTTCGGAGACGGCCGCAGATTGGGAGTTACTTTCAAAGTCGCGGCGCAGTGGAAAGGCACTTTCAGACCACCCACCGTGACGCAGCCATCCGCGCTGGTCCGGTTCCATGCTCCGGATGCCAAGCAAATCAAAGACTGTGCGCTCCATTCTCAAAGAGCTGGGGAAGAACTCGCAAAGGCTTGGATAAACGGGCCTCGCTCCGCCGTCCATTTCGTGCTCAATCACGTCCACGCCATTGGCGTTGAGATAAGCGGCATACACGCGATACCGGCCATCGCGATCACGGTCGTCTGCGCCCCAGAGGGTCAGCAGTCGCCCGCCATCCGTGCGCACCCT
Organism: Acidobacteriota bacterium; assembly: GCA_021800255.1. GTDB lineage: Bacteria > Acidobacteriota > Terriglobia > Terriglobales > Acidobacteriaceae > Telmatobacter. Next base: position 6,260 of record JAJYZC010000011.1, on the reverse strand, counting down.
TTGGGCAATCTGCCGCCATTCCACTGCGCCCACTTTGATGAGGCGGCAGGGCAGGTTCGAAGGCAATGCCTTTGTGCCATGTTGAAACTCGCGAATCATTCAGTCATCACCCGATTAACCGCGCCGCGGCGCGATACCAGTGAGCCAGCGCGGGAGGAATGTACAGTCCCAGTACAAGGACCATCGCCAGATGAACAAAGGCCGGAACCAGCGCGGGCGAGTGCGGCAACCTGGGCGCGTCGCTTTCGCCAAACGCCATCGGCTGCACTTTCATGAAGATTCCGGCAAACGCAACCCCCAGCGCGATCAGGAGCACCGGCGTCGTCCATGGGTGCTCACGCATCGCGGTTGTCAGAATCAGAAACTCACTGGTGAAAACGCCGAAAGGCGGCATGCCCAGAATGGCCAGCGAACCGAGCATCAGCCCCCAGCCGATGGCGGGACTGATGCCCACCAGACCACGAATGCCATCCATTTGTTGTGTTCCCGCCGTCTGGGAAGCATGCCCGGCGGTGAAGAAGATGGAGGACTTGGTCAGCGAGTGAACGGTCATGTGCAGCAGCGCGGCAAAGTTGGCCACTGGCCCGCCAAGGCCAAATGCGAATGTGATAATCCCCATGTGTTCGATGGAGGAGTATGCAAACAGGCGTTTGATGTCGCGCTGACGCCAGAGGAAAAAGGCTCCTAATACCGCCGACAGAAGGCCGAACGTCATCAGCATGTGGCTTGGCATCGCCGGTCCGATAGAGCCAACGGCCAGAGCCTTGCAGCGAATCACGGCGTAGAGCGCGACGTTCAGCAACAAGCCTGAGAGCACGGCAGAAACTGGCGCGGGGCCTTCGGCATGCGCATCGGGGAGCCAGTTATGCAGCGGCGCCAGGCCCACCTTGGTTCCATAGCCCACGAGCAGAAACACGAACGCCAGACCCAGCACCCGTGGCTCCAGTTCGCCCTTCACGCTGTTGAGGTGGGTCCACAAGAGCGCGGTCATACCTTGCTGCCCCAGCGTGCGCTCCGCGGCAAAGTACAAAAGAATGGTTCCAAAAAGCGCCAGTGCAATCCCGACGCCGCAGAGGATGAAGTACTTCCATGCAGCTTCTAAACTGGCCTTGGTCCGGTAAAGCGAAACCAGCAGGACCGTGGAGAGCGTCGCGGCTTCCATGGCGACCCAAAGCAGGCCCATGTTATTCGTCAGCAGCGCCAGGAGCATGGCAAACATAAAAAGCTGATACATACTGTGATAGAGGCGTAGCCGGCGCGCATTCACGCGCCCGTGGCGCTCCTCGATACGCATGTAAGGGCGCGAGAAGATCGCTGTCGTGAAACCCACAAATGCAGTGAGCGCCACCAGGAACACGTTAAACGGGTCCACAAAGAACTGATCGTGCCACACCAGCAGCGGTCCGTTGCGAATGATGCGGACAACCAGTGCCGAGGCCGCGACCAGGGTGACGAAACTGACGCCGGCGTTGACTTCGGCCGCATAGCGGCGGGCGCCGATGAGCGCAAGTACGAAAGTTCCCGCCAGGGGAAGCCCGAGCACGAGCAGCAGTTCCAAAGCTATTCCTCCCTCAGCGATTCAAGATGGTGCAGATCCAGACTGTCGAACTGCTCGCGGATCTGAAAGAAAAAGATTCCAAGAATGAAAACGGCCACAAGAAGATCGAGCGCGATACCCAGCTCAATTACCATCGGCATACCGTAGGTAGCACTGGTGGCGGCGAAGAACAAGCCGTTCTCCATGGCCAGGAAGCCGATAACCTGTGTCACTGCTTTGCGCCGCGTAATCATCATCAGGAATGAAAGAAGGATGACCGCCAAAGCTATTCCGATGATGTGACGCGTAACCGTGGTGGCCAGCAGGCTGATCGGCTGCGCCAGCCCAAAGGCAAAGATCACCAGCACCAGACCGGCCAGCATGGTCACGGGTATATTGACAAGCTGCTCGTTGTCCCACTGCGCGCCCAGCCGCCGGATCAGAAGATGGAGGATCAGAGGGAGGGTGATGACTTTCAAGATCAGCGTGAGTGCCGCCGAGAAATAGAGCTCCGGCAATCCGGCCTCATGGGCGACAAGCACGGTCGAGAGAAAGAGGACTGCGCCCTGCCATGCGAACAGCGTGATGAGCTGCTGCGTTCGGCGCGCAGACAGCATCGCAAAAGAGAGCAGCAGCATGGCGGCCGCCAGCAGCTTCAGCAACTGAACATCGAGTTGCGAGAGATGAAGACTAAGCATTGGGGTTGGCCCCCAGTAAAAGATGAACCAGCAGACCCAAGACCGCAACCAGAAATGCCATCGCCAGAAACTCTGGCGCACGAAAGATGCGCAGCTTGGCCGAGAGAGTCTCGATCATCGCCAGACCCGCGCCGCAGAGGGCGAGTTTCACAATCAGAGCGGCTAACGCGAGCAAAACTGCGCCCATGTGCTCTCCGTGCATGGCAATGCCCCACGGCAGAAACAGCGCAATCCCGATGCAGGCGTAGTTGAAGAGCTTGAGGCTCGACGCCCACTCCACCAGGGCAAGGTGCCGCGCGGAGTATTCAAGCACCATGGCTTCGTGAATCATCGTCAGTTCAAGATGGGTTGCGGGATTGTCGATGGGGATGCGCGCATTCTCGGCCAAAAGCACCATGACGAACGCGATCGCAGCAAAGATCACGCTGGGATCGATCACCGACGGATGCGAGGCATGGTTGTCTACAAGGCTGGTGAGGTCTGTGGTGCCAAACAGAAGAAACGCATTGAAGAACACCATAAGAATCGCCGGCTCGGCCAGAAAGCCGACCATCATCTCCCGGCGCGCTCCCAGCGAACCGAAGGAGGTTCCGATGTCCATGGCTGCGAGCGATTGAAACACCCTCGCAGTCGCAAAGAGTCCGATGAGCGCGATGGCGTCGGCGGCGCGCGCAAAGGGAAGGTCGGTGACCACCGAAGGAATGATGGCCGCGGCCAGCACCATAGTGGCGAACAGCACATACGGCGCGGCGCGGAACAGCGGCGAAGCATTCTGAGCCAGGGCCACATCCTTCGAAAACAGCTTGCGCAGCATACGATACTGCTGCGTCAGTGGCGGCGCGGACCTGCTCTGCATCCAGGCGCGGCATTGCGCAATCCAGCCAACGAACAGCGGCGCAAGCGCAATGGCGAGGATCACCTCCGCGAATTGCCAGACGAATGCCATTCCTCTCAATGCCATAGCAGGAACACCAGCAATCCGAGCAGTGTGAGGAAACTTGAGAGCAGATAGAACGAGAGCCGCCCTCCCTGGAGAAAGGCAACCGCATCGGCAAGACGCTGCACTCCGCTCGCCAGCGGCTTGTAGAACACACGCCAGAAGCGGTCTTCAATATGAATGCGGTAACGCGGCGTCAGATCGGCCGGCGATGGAAGAGTACGTTCCATCAGAAAGAATGCGCCAAACATGTGCCGGATCGGCTGCCCGAATCCCTCCGCGGTATCCTGCATGCGCGAGTTTTGCCACGGATAGCCGCAATCCCATGGAGCTGTTCTGCGCACGCGGCCGTGAGCCAGCAGACGGACGGCCAGAAACGTAATGGCGACCACGCAAAGAATGACGGCCATAAAAATCCATCCACTGTAGGAGGCCTGCTCCGGAGCAACCGGAGCAATACGCCAGATCGAGGGCTCGGGAGCAACCGCCCGACCCACCAGCATTCCCGTCGCCTGGCCCGTTGCATGAAGCGCCAGTTGCGGCTGAACTCCGATAACCACACATCCGGCCGCCAGCCAGCCCAGGCCGATCCGTTCCAGCCAGTTGGAATGGTGAGCCTCATGCAGGGAGGCTTCGCGCGGTTGCCCAAGGAAGATGACACCGTAGAACTTGACCATGACGTACGCCGCCAGCGCAACGGTCAGCGACAGGGCCGCGGCGCCGAGTGGAACAAGCATGTTCACGAAGGCGTGAGGAAGCTGTGGAGTAAAAAGAAACGCCTGTAGCAGAAGCCACTCTGAGACGAAGCCATTGAGTGGAGGCAGGCCGGCGCTCGCAAGCGTGCCGATAAGCGCCAGCGCAGCTACCCAGGGCATGAAGCGAATCAGACCGCCCAGCTTCCCAAGGCTGCGCTGCCGGGTCGCGTGCATCACCGATCCGGTCGCCAGAAAGAGCAAGCTCTTGAACAGCGAATGGTTCAGCGCGTGGATCAAGGCCGCTGCCAGAGCAAGCGCAGCAAACAAGGGCATGTGGCTGGCCGCGAACAAAATCGAAAGTCCGATGCCCGTGAAGATCAGCCCGACATTCTCAATCGAGGAGTACGCAAGCAGACGCTTCATGTCGGTTTGAACCGCGGCGAAGATCGCTCCAAACACCCCCGAAAAAAGTCCCAGAGCCAATACCGCAACGCCCCATTGCCAGAACCGCACGTGGAGCAGATCAAAGGTAATGCGCAACAGGCCGTAGATCGCGGTCTTCAACATGATGCCGCTCATCATGGCGGACACAGGCGATGGCGCGGCTGGATGCGCCTCCGGCAGCCACACGTGCACGGGGACCAATCCCGCTTTCGCTCCAAACCCGAGCAGCGCGAGCGTGAAAGCGACCGTAGCCCAGAAAGGCGTCAGCGACGCGCTACGCATCGCGCTGAACGTGAATTGCCAGCTTCCCCCCTGCATCACTCCAAAACAGAGCAGGATACACACCGCGCCAAGGTGAGCCATCAGCAGATAAAGAAATCCGGCCTGGCGGATCTCCGGTATTCGATGCTGCGAGGTGACAAGAAAGTACGAAGTGAGGGCCATCGTCTCCCAGGCCACCATGAACAGATACGCATCGTCAGCCAGCATCACCACAGCCATACTTGCAAGAAACACGTGGTAGTGGAGACCCAGCAGGCCCGGCGCAGTTCCCTCGCCGCTGCGAAAATAGCCCGCTGCAAACGTGGATATGCCTGCGCCGGACAAGCCAAGAATCATCAGGAAGAAGGCCGACAAGGCGTCCAGTCGCACGTGAAACGGAAGGTCCGGCAGCCCCAGAGGCAGAATCATCGCCTCAGGAGCGTGACCCGAGATGAGGAATGTTCCGGCGCATAGAAACATCGCCACACAAACCAGCGCGCCTGCCGGAAACAGAAAGCGCGCGACGTAACGAATGCTGTGCGGCCGCAGCAGACAGGCAAGCGCGATCACCGGCCAGCAAGCCGCAACAGCGAGCGTTAAACCGAGTGGATGGATCAGAACGGTGTTGAGGAAATCAGCCACATGCTGCGCGTTCATGCGGAATTTCCTCGTGGAACCTGCGTAACACGCGCTGATGTGGATTCGCTCAGCCGCAACTCTGAATGAGGTTGAAGCCGCGTCCTCACTTGCCACGCTCCTTCTTCGATGCGCCGATCTCTTCCAGAATCGCGAGTGCTTCAGTCAAATGCTTTTGAAAATACTTCCGCATCAGGGCAAGAACCTCAAGCAGGATGGGATCACGAACCGAATAGAAGACCTGATTGCCTGATTTCCTGTTCATGACCAGTTGTCTCGAGCGAAGAACAGCCAGATGCTGCGAAACATTCGCCTGCTCCATCCCCAATTCCTCGATCAGGTCGCCTGCGGAAAGCTCCCGATGCCCAAGCATCTCGATGATGGCAATTCGAGTCGGATGCCCGAGAGCCTGAAATACATCAGCTTTGAAGCGGCGAAGGGAATCTGGCATAACAACCATAATCATAGCATAAGAATATTCGATCTTTCGCATGTATAGGCACGGCAGCTTCTGGAACGGAAATCATAGGATGCAAATATCACCAGATTCCGGCGCCGGGCGGTATGTTTTCCGCAGCGCGGTTGTGCCGCTCGCGGATTCAGTCAACAACCTTCTATTCCGCCTCATCTGGCAATGGAGAACGGGTTTATCCGCTAAGATAGCGGAGCTAACCTATAAGCCTGAACTCCGAAGTTGCATTTTCTGTTTCGAGCAAGACCTGAGAAAACAAGAGGGCGGGACCAAAGACTGCGGACAATCCAGTCGCGTGTGAGATCCAGGCGCTGTTTACCGATCCGCGCGTGGTCGAGAGACTCACGTTTCAGTCAGCCGTGAATGGACGCCCCTCAACAGCGACGCGCGCGTGCATCTCAGATTCCCACCAGTTTCAGTCAGCCGTGAATGGACGCCCCTCAACAGCTGGCATTTAGTACCTGTCCATTGAAAATCTGCACAAAACGGGCAGAAAAGTCAGGAGGTTATGCAGCATAGCTCCAGGTAAGCTGCGGGATGATGACGAGTTCGCGGAGTTTCAATCCTGTGGCGAGGACCA
>JAJYZC010000070.1 GCA_021800255.1 Acidobacteriota bacterium | reverse complement strand
ATTTTGCCGGCAAAGTCCAGCCCGTCGCGCAGATTGTTCACGAGCGCAGATTTGGCCACCTCCAGACCGATGCGGATCATCGCATCCTTGAACAGCAGCCGGTCTTCGGCCTTTTTGATAGCCTCCAACTTGGCGCCGATCAGCTCCACGTTGTAGCGGTCCAGAACCCCGGCGTCAGCCAGATCGACGGCGAGGTTGAGCGCCGTCTGCCCGCCGACCGTGGGCAGCAGCGCAAATTTGCCTGCCCCAGGCTTCGCGGCCAGCATCTCCGCCTCGATGCGGATGATCTCCTCCACATATTCGTGCGTGAGCGGCTCAATGTAGGTGCGGTCGGCCAGCTCGGGATCGGTCATGATGGTGGCCGGGTTGGAGTTGACCAGAACGACCTCGTAGCCTTCCTGCTTCAGGGCCTTGCAGGCCTGCGTCCCTGAGTAGTCGAACTCCGCCGACTGCCCGATCACAATCGGTCCCGATCCGATCACCAAAATCTTCTGAATGTCATTTCTGCGTGGCATTCTTATCCTATGTTCTCGTCTTCAGCCTCTACCCGCTGGCGCCACGGGTCACCCATAGCCTAACAAGATGTTTAGCGATAGCTCCAGCAGGAATATCCCGCATCTTGCGATGCGTTCGGCGGCTTGAATCTGGAGCATGTCCCGCGCTCAGTTGAAGAATCGTGAACGCCGGTTAGGTTGATGTTACTACGCCGCCTTCAGGTTGGCGGTGGCGCGAGTGTTGGCCTGGGTGCGGGACTTGGCCTGACCATTGTGGCGATAGGATCGGCGCAGAAGGAAGGCAGACGTGGAGCTGCGATTAAAAATTCCGGCGATCAACAGGATCGGGGAACTGCGCTAAAGCATCTTCGGAAACACTGTAGACCGAAAGCGCACATTCAAGCTGCCGCGACCTCAAGGAGCGGCAGGATAATCATCCATCTGAACAGGACCACAACATTTCCGAAAATGACGTAAGACGCTCACCGCTCAATCCTTGCCTGCGGCCAGCCCTTGATAAAGCGCCTCCCACTCACCGGCCCTGGCTTCCATGCTGAACTGGCTCAGAACGCGCTCACGCGCGGCGCGGCCGAGCGCCTCACGGCTGGCCGGCTCCCAGCCCATAAGGTCAAGCATGACTTCAGCGAGGGCCGCTGGATTGCGGCGCGGAACCACCAGCCCCGCATCGCCAACCAGCTCGCGCACGCCGCCGGCATCGGTGGCCGCTACGGGCTTTTCCATAGCCATCGCCTCGCCCACGGTCAAGGGCATTCCCTCCCACATCGAGGCCTGCACGAAGGCATCGGCGGCGTCGAGCAGGGCGGGCATGTCGCGGCGCAGCCCCAGCCAGCGAATGGCATCGGCGGCGTTCACGCGGGCAGCTAGAGCTTGGAGCGATGAGATCGCTCCGCCGCCGGCCTCACCCACGATCCACAAGCGCGCATCGGGGCGCGAGGCCCGCACCTTGGCGAAGGCGGCCAGCAGATTGGGATAATCTTTGCCAGGCGCGAAGCGGCCGGCCGCCAGCCAGATGAAGCAGCCGTTAGCCTTCATGGCGGCGCGCGTCTCCATGCGGCGAACCGGATCAGGCTCGAACTCGGCCGCATCGATGCCGTTCAGCACGACCATGCACTTGTGGCCGGGAATCGCTCCGAGGCGCACAAAACGGCGCGCAACCGCCTCGCTGACCACCGTGGTGCGCCGGCTCAGGCCGTCGGTCAGGCGGTAGACAAGCATCCGCGGCCAGGGGCCTTCGTACACATTATGAACAGTAGAAAGAACCAGCGGCGCAGGAACCAAGAGCTTCAGCAGGCGGGCCGCAATGTTGGAGTGAAAGCTCTGGCTGTGCACCAGGCCGGGGCGGAAATCCCGCAAAAAACGGCGGGCTTCGGCCATACCAGTCAGCACGCTCGCGGGTGACTTGCGAATGTCCAGGTGAACAACCTTGAGAGAGGTGGGCCATTCCTCCCCAAGGCGCGGGCGCAGAACCAGCACGCTTACCACGTGGCCCCGTCTCACCATGTGCTCGGCCAAAGCCAGAGTCTGGCGTTCCGCTCCGCCTATCCCCAGCGAATTGAGCATGTAGACAATCCGCACCGCCCCCATCTCCTCATGCACGCTTGAGTGCAACGATGATAACGCGCAGGGCTGGGATGAGGTGAACCATGCGCCACCACAGCGCCGCGGCGGCTGGTGCGCGCTGGCGCGCCGCGGGCCGCAAACCGCTGCCGAAGACGTGAAAAAGCTCCAACTGGCCGCCTGCCGGTCCGGCCTGCCCAGAGCAACAAGTTCCCGCATCCGGGACAAGTTTTCAAATTCATACAAATCTTTGTACGCAAAAATCCCATTGGGCTGTACAATCCCCACAAGGAGAAATATGGCCGGAGATATGCAACTTACATGCAGCGATTGTGGGCAGGAATTTACCTTCACCGCTGCCGATCAGGCGTTCTTTCAGGAACGTGGTTACTCGACCCCCAAGCGGTGCAAGAACTGCCGCATGGCCAAGAAGAACGATCAGGGGGGATCCGGCTACCGTTCGGCTCCGGCACAGGGAACTCCTGTGATTTGTTCGGCTTGTGGACAGCCTACCACCGTGCCCTTTGAGCCCCGTGGCGACCGGCCGGTCTATTGCCGGGCCTGTTACCAAGCCCGTAAAGGCAGTGGCGGCTCACGCGGCCGCGGCTAGTAATTGCCTCCCATCGGCCCGTAGCCCTACGCATCGGCCGCCGGATCGGCAAATCAGGAAGCGCCCACACAACCAGTGCGCCTCAAAACCTGGGGCGTGAGCTGGAGTGTGTGTTTTGAGCGCAACACCTCTCTTCCGTGCTCTGCGCGGGAGGGGATTTGTGTGTCTGGAACTGGTTGCAGCAGATTTCCGTGCTGACTTGGGCTAACCGCGCCGCGGAGCGAACTCGGAGCGGTGACGGCTATAGAGGAAATAGACCAAGAGGCCGATGACGAGCCAGGCGAAGAACCGGACCCAGGTAATGATTTCAAGGCCCATCATCAGAATGACGCAGCAGGCGATGCTGAGGACCGGAAAGACCGGGCCGAAGGGAACGCGGAAGCCGCGATAGCGATCTGGCTCGCGGTAGCGGAGGATGAGCACGCCGATGGAGACCAGGACAAAGGCGAAGAGGGTGCCGATGTTGGAGAGGTCGGCCACGGTGCCGATGTCGAGCAGGCCGGCGGGAATGCCGACCACGAAGCCCGCCGCCCAGGTGGAGACGGAGGGAGTGCGAAAGCGGGGATGGATGCGGCCGAAGACGGAGGGAAGCAGGCCGTCGCGGGACATGGAGAACCAGATGCGCGCCTGGCCAAGTTGATAGACGAGGATGGAGGAGATCATGCCCAGCAGGGCGCCGAGCAGGACGAAGAGGTGGACCCAATGGAGCTCGCCTCCGCCGTACTCAAGCGAGAGGCGGTGGAGGGAGTTGACGACCGGAGCGGCGTCGCCCATCAGCGACCGCCAGGGAACGATACCGCTGAGAACGATGGCTACGCCGCTATAGAGGAGCGCGCAGGCGGCCAGGGTGGCGAGGATGCCGATGGGCATGTCGCGCTGGGGGTTGCGGCACTCCTCGGCAGCCGTGGAGATGGAGTCGAAGCCGATGTAGGTGAAGAAGATGATGGAGCCGCCGGTGAGCACGCCGGTCCAGCCGTTGGGCATGAACGGATGCCAGTAGTGGGGCTTGACGAAGCTGCCGGCGACGAAGATGAAGACCAGGATGGCGGCCAATTTGACCAGAACCAGGAGGTTGTTGGTGCGGGCCGACTCGCGGATGCCCCGGACCAGCACCACGGTGAGCAGCATGACGACGAGGAAGGCGGGAAGGTTGAAGCCAAAGTGCCAGCCGGGCGGATAGAGGGTGTGGCCGGCGAAGTCCGTCATGCCCGTGGGCAGATAGGCGGGAGAGATCCACATGAGGGGCGGATGCAGGCCGAACCAGGACATGAGATCGACGATGTGGGCGGCAAAGCCCACGCTGACGCTCATGTTGGAGAAGGCGTACTCGAGAATCAGGTCCCAGCCGATGATCCAGGCAACCAGCTCGCCCAAGGTGGCGTAGGTATATGTGTAGGCCGACCCGGCGATGGGAATCATGGAGGCCAGTTCGGCGTAGCAGAGGCCGGTGAAGGCGCAGGCAACGGCGACCAGCAGCATGGAGAGCGCCAAAGCCGGTCCGGCGCCGGGACGGCCGTCCATGGCCGTGTACCGCAGCAGGTAGTGGACCAGCGGGGTGTTGGCGATGGAAGGGGCGCCGAAACGCTGGCCGGCCATGGCCGTGCCGATGACCGTGAAGATGCCCGAGCCGATGACGGCGCCGATGCCGAGGGCGGTGAGCGACCAGGGACCGAGGGTCTTGCGCAGAGCGTGCGCGGGCTCCTCCGACTCGCGGATGAGCTTGTCGATCGATTTGCGGGCGAGAAGCTGGCTGGGCATGTACGACAGTTTACAGTTCCCAGTCTATAGCTCCCGGTTCGCAGCCCTCATCTCCTGGTTCCACCGAAAATGGAGAACCGGCGTTTTCTATCTCCAGCCAAGGCGGCGCCAAGGCTCTATTGCGTCGCGCGAAAACAGATGCTGTCGCCGTCCAGCCGGTACTCGGCCGAGCACTGGTCGCCGCCGCAGATCATGGCCTCGCCGCCGTAGAGTTGCCGGCGCGTAATCAGTCCCATGGTCCCGCAACGCGGGCACGACAGCACCGCTACGTAGGGATTCTGCGCATGGCCGAGCTGGGCTTGATTCTCCAGCACGAAAACCGTCCCAGGGTCCATTCGCTCCGGAATCCATTCGTCCAGGAATTGCACCTCGGCCGCCATCCTGCCCTCCATCCTCGTCAGATCGACTCAGCCGCACGTATGATCTTGCCCGGCTCCGTTGTCTTCAAAAAAGCAGGTTGCGAATCGCCAGCCGGAGGCTGATGAGCCTGCGGCCGCATTCAGTGTTGCCGCAGATCACCGCCGAAGTCAACGGGAATCGTCGCCGGGGAGTGCCGAATAGGATTCCCCGCTGCTTCCGCCCTGCGCGCAAAGACCTCTCCCCCCCCCCCGCGTTTCAGCGTCATGGAAGCCCGGCGGCGCTTGGGAATGCGGATGCCGTTTCGCTGCTCTGCGACCGCGCATATTCTTCGATAGCCTTGTACGTTTCTTCGTTGCGCAGCACGGCCTCCACGTAGTTGCGGGTCTGCGTAAAGGGGATGGACTCCACAAATTCGCCGATGCCGCTATAGGGCCCCTCGGCCCGCCAATCCGCAACGCGATAGTCGCCGGCGTTGTAAGCCGCCAGCGCATAGGCCGGCACGCCGCCGAACTCATCCAGCATCTGGCGCAGATAGCGGGTTCCCAGACGAATATTGATCTCCGGGTCGAGAAGTTGGAAGGTCCTGAAAGAACGCATTCCTTCCTCGCGCGCCATCTTCCGGCCTATGCTGGGCAGCAATTGCATCAACCCGTAGGCGTGTGCATAGGAGACGGCCGAGGGATCGAACTCCGACTCCTGGCGGATGAGAGAGGCAACCAGATATGGGTCGAGGCCGTTCTTTTTAGACTCGGCAACGATGGTGCTCCACCAGGGCGTGGGGTACAAGATCTTCCAGTAAACCATCGGGATGGACTGGAAGGGAGCCGTCGAGGCATAGGGCAATGCGCGTTTGACTGCGCGCAGGGCGAGAAAATACTCGCCATAGGAGGAGTAGATTTGAGCCTCGGCCAGCGCACTCCACCGGGAAGCGTTGGGATCGGCGGCAATCTCGCGGGGAATATATTCGTTCAAGCCCGCGTTGGCCAGCAGCCGCGCCATGGCCAGGTGAGGGCTGTCCATGGGAAAGCTTGAGGCCATCTGTGGAGCGGGCGTCTCCCGGAAGCGGCTGAGCCCAGGCGCGGCGACCGGCTCGGTGTTGCCCAGCGCCGCCAGCCGTTCTCTGGCCAACTGAGCGTAAAAGTAATGGGGGTAAGCGCGAAGGATGGCCCGGTAGTTAGCTGCGGCCAGGCCGGGAGCGCGGTCCAGAGTTTCGTAGAGCCGGCCTTGCCAATAAAGCGCCGAAACCGTGACGGACGCCGCAGGATAGAGGCGAATTTGCTGGCTGAAAAGCTGCGCGGCTTCAGTGTATTGGCCCAGCCGGTAGCTGAGCCAAGCCGCCCGCCAGTGCGCCGCTGCGGCGTACTTGTAGGCTGGAAAGTGCTCGGCCAGATAGAGATAGTACTTGATCGCGGTGGGATAGTCGAGGCGCAGCAAGTACATGTTGCCGCTGGAAAACAGCGCCTCAGCCAGCCACGGGCTGCGCGGAAACCGCGCCTCCATCTTCGTCACAATGCGCTGCTGCGCGCCCGTGTCCTCACGGTCCCGGGCCAGCTCCATGAGCAGATAAAGCCGCCGCGCGCCACTCTCGTCATCTGTATTGGGCAGCGCCTCGGCTTCGGCCTGCGTCAGCCGTCCCAGGTGCAGTTCGCAGGCCGCCTCGGCCACTGCAAACTCATTGCGCTCCCAGGCGCTGAGCTCCGGTGTGTGGATCAGGGCCCCATACTGCCCGGCTGCCTCGGCATACCGGCCAGCTTGGTAATAGGCGTCGCCCAAGCCCTGCAAATCGGTTACGGTCAGGGCAGATTCCGCGCCCAGGTCGGTGATTCGCTGGCGCGCGATCCGCGCCTGCGCGCTGAGCGGATGGCCGAGCAACAGACGCTTGAATATCTCCACCGCCATCTGCCGTTGACCCAGCGCCAACTCGACCTCGCCTTCGGCAAGCTGGTAGCCGGGACGGTCCACAGCCGCCGTGCCTTCGCCGCGCAGTAGAGCCTCGCGCGCGCCGCCGGGGTTGTTCATGGCCAACAGCACGCCGGCCTCGAGCTCCGGTACCTGGGCGTCAAAGATGCTATCGGGATAGCGTCGGACGAAGCCGTGAAGCAGCGCCTCGGCGGCGGCATCGTCGCCGGCGTCTTCGCTGGCCTCGGCGCCCAGGAAATCCGCGTAGTCGGCCAAAGCCCCGTCATAGCGCCGGGCGCGGCGCAGGTCGATCTCCGCCGCGGCATAGCGCCCGTCGAGCAGGCGTGCGTGGCCCAGCGCCAGATAAGCCGCGGCCGCCGCCGCCCCTGTGTGCCGGCGCGCGTACTCATTCACCGCTGCATAAGCCTCCGGGGTGCGCAGCAGGGCCAGTTGCTGGGCTATGGGCTGCAACCGGGCGGAGGCCATGTAGGCTCGCCGGATGCGAGCTGTCTGCGCTCGTCTTTCCGCCCGGCTCGGCCGTCCGCGCCTCCTGGCTCTGGCCCGCTCTGCGTCTCGCCTAGTCCGGGCGGGAGCGGAGCCGGCATTCGCCGCCGAATCGCCTCCGGTTTGACCCCCAACCGGAGACATAACCATAAGCAACGAAAGCAGAACCGCCAGCCTTCGCGCCGCCTGACGAACCCCAAAACCCTGGAAAGACTGCACCCTCATATCTTCAACATTATTCCGGTTTGACGCCCATGCGGCGCCGGTGTACCACTGCCGTTACCCGCGCCAGGGGCCCCTTCCCCGGTTTGGCTCCCTGCCCGGCTCTCCGTTACACTTTTCTTTTCACGGGCCAGGCAAAGTCAATCTGACCGCCCGAAGGTTTTCTAGCAACCAACACCCATGTCCACCATCCAATCGATTGCAGGACAAAACGAGCGGCATCCCGACGAAACCCTGGTAGAAAGGGTACGCGCCGGAGATGTTTCGGCCTACGACACGCTCGTCCGCAAATACGAACGGCGGATCTTCCGTATTGCGCAGAACGTTACGCAAAACCGCGAAGACGCCGAAGACGTCATGCAGGACGCGTTCTTGAAGGCCTATGAAAAGCTCGACCAATTTCAGGGGAATTCGAAGTTCTACACATGGCTGGTGCGGATTGCGGTCAACGAAAGCCTGATGCGGCTGCGCAAGCGGCGCACCGGCAAGATGGTTTCGATCGACGAGGATATGGAGACCGAGGAGGGCACTGTCCCTCGCGATCTGGCCGACTGGGCCCCGAATCCGGAACAGAACTTCAACCAGGCCGAACTGGCCGAGATTCTGCGCAAGACCATCCAGGGGCTGCCGCAAGGCTTTCGCGTCGTCTTCGTCCTGCGCGACGTGGAGGGCCTCTCCACCGAGGAGACCGCGGAGACGCTGGGCCTGAGCATCCCGGCTGTCAAATCGCGCCTCTTGCGCGCCCGGTTGCAGTTGCGCGACCGCCTCAGCCGCTACTTTCACAGGAAAACGGGGGTTGAGAAATGACCTGTAGAGAGTTTCTCGCCCTTCTCGACGACCTGATCGACGAAAACCTCACCGCGGAAACCCGCGCCGAGATCGAGCAGCACTTGCACAAGTGCGGCCACTGCGAGGTGATCTTCAACACCACCCGCAAAACCATCGAAATCTACCGCTCCCACGAGCTCTATGAACTGCCTCCCGCAGTCAACGAGCGGCTGCACGCGGCCATCATGGCGCGCTGCAAAGCCAAACATAGCTGAATGCCCCGCCCCCCGGCGCTCAGGGCTTGCCGTACATCGCCATCACATCCTTGCGGAAGGCCATGCGGCTGGCCTGGCGCGTATAAAACATGTGCCCGCCGGGATACTCGTGCACGGACACGCGCGTGGGGTCGCCCATCACCGGCATCTCGTTGACGGTAAGCACCGAGCCCATGAATGGGCACACCAGATCGTTCCAGCCGTGCGCGATCAGCACGCGCAGATCAGGATCGGCGGCCACCGCTTGGCGCAGTTGCGTCACCGAGCCAGCGCGTAACGCCGCTCCCCGGTCCCACATCCGGTCCACGCTGTAATCCAGAGTGTAGTAGCTGGCGTCTACCTTCCAGCCCACCGTCTGGGTGACGAAATTAACCATCGCCGAGGTCAGCGGCGCAATGACGCTGGCCAGAATAGGATCGTTCGCCTCCTGTTGCGGCGCATAGGGGAAGGGGTCGAACGAGGTTACGTTGGAGTCGTAGACCGAGCCGAGCTTACCCTGCTCCCGGTGTACCTCGCGCGCATAGGCTGCGGCGCTGAACCTGCCTCCCGACTCTTTTACGAAAGCCGGATCCAGTCCCGTCAGCTCCGTCA
The DNA here is from genome assembly GCA_021800255.1 of Acidobacteriota bacterium. Lineage (GTDB taxonomy): Bacteria > Acidobacteriota > Terriglobia > Terriglobales > Acidobacteriaceae > Telmatobacter. Next base: position 7,222 of record JAJYZC010000070.1, on the reverse strand, counting down.
CGCGCTGAATCATGGCTTGGGTGGCCGCGGGATCGGAATAGCCCTTGATGAGCGCCGTCGCATAATCGCCCTCCGTATACGCAATCACCGGCGCCATCGCTTGCGGAGTTAGCTTGTGCTCGCGCTCCAGGTGAGCCGCCACAATCGACGGCAGCGTCATCATCCAGGGCAGCGGCGAAACGTCTTTGTCGCGATCGATGGTGGGATTCAGATAGGGCGAGATCAGCACCATGCCGTTCATGGCCACGCCCAGTTGCGACTGAAGATAGTAGGTGATGCGCGGCCCGCGAAAGCCGCCGTAGCTCTCGCCTACCAGATATTTGCGCGAATCCAGCCGGCCGTTCTTGACCAGCCACTCGTAGATCACGCGGGATAAATAGTGAATGTCGGGAACCGTGCTGTAGAACAGCTTCTTGGCCTGCGCTTCGGGAACCAGGGAGCGGCTGAACCCCGTGCCGATGGGATCGATAAATACCAAGTCGGTAAAATTCAGCCACGTGCCCTGATTGTCGGTCAGCGTTAGCGGTTCCGAGGGGCTCTCACCCTTGTTGCCGAATGCCAAATGTTTGGGGCCGATGGCGCCGAAGTTCAGAAACGCGCTCGACGCTCCCGGACCCCCGTTCACCGCAAAGGTCACCGGCCGGTTGGCTCCGGGCATGGTGTAGGAGGTGACCACCACCTGGCCTACTTCCTTGCCGCTCTTGTCGCGCACCGGCCATGCGCCCACCGTCACCGTGTAGTGCAGGGTTTTGCCGTTGAGCTGCATGGTCTGATCCACGTGCGCCGGCGGCGGCAATGGAGGCAGCTTCAATGCTGCGTCCGCCGGCGGATTGGCCGCGGGTTTGCACGCCGCAGCGGTCTTGGCGGCGTTCGATGTGGAATCTGCGGTTTGTGCGGCGGCGCGCGCCACGGGTAACGCACAGCAAATCAGGGCGCACAACGCAACCGCGAGGCGTCTGCGCAGCTTTGTCTTCGATAGAGTGCTCATGCAACTACCATAGCGCACCGGCCCCTGCGCTGGCCTTCCTAGCACCGCATGATTTACCCTCAAACTCGGAATGAAAATCAAGTCCCCGTATCTGATCGCCATTCTGGTCATCATCGCCGCTGCCGCAGCGATTTCCTTGACCCTGGCTCACAAGCCCAGTCAGGCGTCTGCGCAAGAAACCCAGGCGCTGCCCGCTGCGCCGGCGCCCAACACGCCCGTCCAAGTCGCACCCAACGGTCCCCGCGCGGTCCTCGACACCACCATGGGCCGCATCACCTGCCAATTCTTTCAAAAGCAGGCTCCGGTGGCCGTGGCCAACTTCATCGGTCTGGCCGAAGGCACGAAAGAGTGGACTGATCCCACCACCAAGCAAGTCGAGCGCCACAAACCGTTCTACAACGGCACCATCTTTCACCGCGTGATTCCAGAGTTCATGATTCAGGGCGGCGACCCCACCGGAACCGGCTACGGCGGACCCGGTTACGCCTTCGACGATGAGTTCGATCCCAACCTCAACTTCGACCGGCCGGGACGGCTGGCTATGGCCAACTCCGGCCCCAACACCAATGGCAGCCAGTTTTTCATCACCGAGGTTCCTTACCCATCGCTTGACCAGCACTACACCATCTTCGGCCAGTGCGATCAGCCCAGCATTGCGGTCGTGAAAGCCATCGCCCGCGTGCCCCGCGACGAGAACGATAAGCCGCTCTCGCCGGTGGTGCTCAAAAAAGTCACCATCGTGCCCAGCGGACAGCCGCTGCCGCCTTTGCTGTCCGGCGAGCCCTCCGCGCTCCCGGCCGCTTCACAACCCGCGCCGCCGGCCGAGTAAACAGCCGTCAGCTTTCCGCTATCAGCCTTCGGCTTGATGGGTTGCAAGCAACGGCAATCCCACACTAACTGAGAGCCGAAAGCTAAAGGCTGACAGCTTCTTGAGGAGATCACATGCCGCTCGCACCAGGAACCTACGCCGTCTTTACCACCACCGAAGGCAAGATCACCGCGCGTCTCTTTGAATCCGACGCGCCCATCACCGTGAAAAACTTTATCGAGCTGGCCGAGGGAACACGCGAATGGTCGCACCCCGTCACCCGCGCCAAGTCGAAGGACAAGCTCTACAACGGCACCATCTTTCACCGCGTGATTCCCGGCTTCATGATTCAGGGCGGCGACCCGGCGGGCACCGGCATGGGCGGGCCAGGCTACCGTTTTCAGGACGAGACCAAGGGCTCGCCGCACAACTTCGACCAGCCGGGCAAGCTGGCCATGGCCAATGCCGGACCCAACACCAACGGCAGCCAGTTCTTCATCACCGTGGCGCCCGCGCCCTGGCTCACCGGCAACCACACCATCTTCGGCGAAGTGGTGGAGGGCCAGGAGATCGTTGTAAACATCTCCCAGCTCCCGCGCAACGCCCAGGACAAGCCGCACAAGCCGGTGGTGCTGGAATCGCTGGTCATCGAGCGGGTGGCCTGAACAGCTACCGGAGCGCGCGCCTGCTTCGCTTTCACGGGAAACTCGCGCCCGCCGGCTTCAGGACTCATTGTCTGGTTAGGTAAAGATAATCTGCCCGCCCGCTGACTTTTCATAGAACTGGCCGACAGAGATGACCCCGTCTACCTCGGCGCAGAAGTCCTCCGGCTTCAGGTGGAACATGTCCACCGTGGCGCGGCAGGCGTAAATCTCGCACCCCGCATCGTGAATCATGGTGAGGAACTCGCCCACCGGCGGAATGTCAATCTTCTCGATCTCTTTCTTCATCATCGAGGTGGCAAACGAGGACATGCCCGGCAAGGCGCCCAGCAGCGTGGGAATGTGCATGGCGGGATTGCCCACCGTAGCCACCTTCAGGTTGTTCATCCGCTTCTTGATGATGGCGTCGAGTCCGAAAAAGGTAAAGAAGAGCGATGCCTCAATGCCCTCCATGCGCGCTCCGTTGGCCATAATCAGCCCTGGATAAACCCCTTCCAACGATCCGTGCGAAACGACGATCGAGACTTTCTCGATGGGTTGAGATGCTGTGTCCGGCATGGCTGCCTCCTCGGTCAGATGCACCCTTTAGGCTTGGGGAGTCCGGCGATCTTCGCAGCGCGCTTCGCGGGACCCTTGGGAAAGAGTTGATACAGCGTCTTGGTATCCACTCCGCTTTCCTTGGTCAGGCGCCGGATGGAGGGAGCATCGCCCTCCTTGTCGAATACCTGGCGCATGTAGTTAATCACCGCCCAGTGCTGCGCCGTCAGCTCCGGAATCCCTTCCTGAGCCGCCAGCTCCCGGGCGACATCTTCATTCCATTGGTTGCGGTCGGCAAGGTTTCCATCCGCGTCGAGCGTCAGCGTCTTGCCGGCAAGTGTCATCGTCTCCATGGGTTCACCTCTGGTGGTTGGTTGGTGTTGCTGATGGGGCAGAGGCAGCGGAGGCGCTGTGCGCCCCCACAACCTTAAGGAACTCGACCAGGATCGCAATGCCGCGCCGCGCCTCAGGCGATCCCAGATCGCGCGCGATGGCAAAGAACGATTTGTCTACATCCATGGTGGCCTGCACCCGCCCGAAGCCGTGAATGATCGCTTCCAGAGCCTCAAGAACCTCAGGCCGCGTCAACTCGCGCAGGAACCCGATCAACTGCGGCACACTCTTTTCCACCTGCTGAAGGTCTTCGGCGGAGTGCGACCGGACGAGCGCATCGGCAATGCGCGCCGCGGCGCGGGCCGCGTCGAAGTAACCCTTCTGCTGCAGCGCCTGGCTGACTGCCATGGCCTGACGGAACAGCTTGCGCATCAGCGGCTGAGCGTCGTGCACAAAGTCGGCCGCGCTCTCCAGTTGCTGCAGGGCTTCGGTCAGCAGCCCGGCATCGCGCAGGAAGGTCCTGACCAGATGACCGATCTCCCGCGGGTGCAGCGCCGTGGATCCGAGGGCTTCCGCCGCGTCCCCCAGCGCATCTTTGGCAACCCGGGAAAGGTCGTCCACCAGATCCTCCCCGCTCAGCCGGATCCGCCGCAGCTCAGCCAGCTCTCCTGCGATGAAGTCCAGCTTGTTGTCCAACTGCACCAGGCGATCTTCCGTGAGAGTTGTGGTCATGCTCGCACCTGCTTTCCCGCCATCGACATCTCTGCCTGGATCGGCAGCTCCATGCCGCGCAACAGCAGATTCCAGTAAACCCAGCGGAACATCATCTTTCCGTAGTGATTGATGGGGCTCTCCTGGAGCAGCTTGAAGGGGCCGAGACCGGGCAGTGGAAATTCGCCCGGAAGCGGTTCGGTCTCGTAGTTGAAGTCGATCAGAAGCCCTTTGCCGAAGCCGGACTCGATAAAGCAGTTGGAATGGCCGTCGAAATGTGCGCGCGGCGCACGGCCCTCAATGTGCTCCATGATGTTTTCAAAGAGAATCTCGGACTGGAAGTGCGCCACCGACCCGGCCTTCGAGCTGGGCAGGTTGGTTGCGTCGCCGAGCACAAACACATCCTCCAAACCCTCCGCTTTCAGCGTCTGCTTGTCGGTGGGAATGAAGTTCAGTTCGTTTCCCATTCCGCTGCGGGCGATGCAGGCGTCGCCCATGTTGGTGGGGATCGACACCAGCAGATCGTAACTTACCTCGGTATCGTCCCAGGCCACCAGCTTCTTCTCCTGGCTGTCTACGCGCGCCAGACCGAAATCGGGGGTCACATGGATTCCCTTGCGTTCCAGAAACTCGCCCAGAATCTGGCTGGAGATGGGCCGGGTAAACGCTCCGTCCAAGGGCGTAACCAAATGAATGTCCACTTTATCGCGCATTCCGCGTTCGGTGAAGTATTCATCAGCAAGAAAGAGGAATTCGAGCGGCGCCACCGGGCATTTGATGGGCATCTCGGCAATGTTCAGCACCAGTTTTCCGCCCTGCCAGCCCTTCAGAAACTGGCCCAGGCGCTCGGCCCCTTTGGGCGTATAGAAATCGAACTTGCTCTTTCCCCACTCCTCGTCTTTGAGCCCTTCAATCTGCTCCGGATGAATATCCGACCCCGTGGCGACGATGAGAAGGTCGTACCGGAGAGCTTCACCGCCCGACAGAGTGACCGTCTTCTTTGCCGGGTCAATGGCTTCGATGCCTGCCAGAACGAACTTCACCCGGCCCGGCAGATACTGCCGGCGCGGCTTGACGATCTCATGGATTCTGTAGATGCCAAAGGGAACGAACAGAAGACCGGGCTGATAATAGTGCTCCTCAGTTCCATCCACAATCGTGATGGTCCACTCCCGCTCATCCAGCGCCGCGGCCAGCTTGTTGGCCATGATGGTCCCGGCCGTGCCTCCACCCAGTATCAACAGATGCCGCATACTCTATTCCCCTTCCTTGCAGCCGCTTTCATGGGGATAGAGACATGAGGCCAGCCTTGCGTTACACCCATTCCGATATTTTTCGCACGGGAAAACGGAAGCTGGCGCAGAGGCCACGCATGGAGCCGCAGAACCCCTCTGCCTTCGCGGGGCTGATTGCTTCCATCCGGCTTTGATTGCGATTTTCCCCGCGCGCCGGCGCCGTTTGCAGCGCGATTGCGCAACACGCCCACCGTCCCTTTAAAGTAGGGAGAGAGTACGGACAGTCAAACCGCCATGCAGCCCCGGCGAACTGAGCCTCGTCGAACCCTTGCGTCTGGGGCATGAGGAGATTCTCTGGTCCAGCACGATCCAACAACGTCCCCCCAGATTGCGCCGCAGCGCGCGCCGCGCGGCGCGTCCCACACCTGGCGCGCCCTGCGCCATCGCAACTTCCGGCTCTACTTCGGCGGGCAAACCATCTCCCTCATCGGCACCTGGATGACCCGCATCGCCACCGCGTGGCTGGTCTACCGGCTCACCCAATCGGCGCTGCTGCTGGGCACGGTGAGCTTTGCCGGCCAGTTCCCCGCGTTTCTCATCGCGCCCTTGGCCGGCGTTTGGATCGACCGGCTCAACCGCCGCAAGGTGCTGGTGTGCACGCAGACGCTCTCCATGGTGCAGTCGCTGTCGCTGGCCGCGCTCACCTTCTCTGGCCACATCACCATTGCGTGGATTCTGGGCCTCAGCGTGATGCAAGGATGCATCAACGCCTTCGACATGCCCGGCCGCCAGGCCTTCATGGTGCAGATGATTGGCGACCGCAGCGACTTGGGCAACGCCATCGCCATCAACTCGTCCATGGTCAACATGGCCCGGCTGGTCGGCCCTTCGCTGGCCGGCCTGGTCATCGCCGCCACCGGCGAAGGCTGGTGCTTCCTCATCGACGGCGTCAGCTACCTGGCCGTCATCGCCTCGCTCGTCGCCATGCGCCTGGAGGCGCAGCCGGCGCGGCGCGCGGCAGCCTCCACCTTCACGGAGTTGAAAGAAGGCTGGAGCTACGTCTCGCGGTTCGTGCCCATCCGGACCATCCTGACGCTCTTCGCCGTGGTCAGCCTGATGGGCATGCCCTACGTGGTTCTCATGCCCGTCTTCGCGGGCAAGGTGCTCGGCGGCGGCCCGCACGCCCTGGGCTTTCTCATGGGTGCTATGGGCGTGGGCGCGCTCATCGCAGCCTTCTCGCTGGCCGCGCGCAAGAGTGTGCGCGGCCTGATCCGCATCATTCCCATCGCCGCCTCCGCCTTCGGCCTGGGACTCATCGGCTTCGGCCTCTCGCGCGTCTTATGGCTCTCCATGATCCTGGCCGCCATCGCCGGCATGGGCATGATGCTGGGCATGGCCTCCAGCAACACCATCATCCAGACCCTGGTCACCGAGGACAAGCGCGGGCGCGTGATGAGCTACTACACCATGGCCTTTGTGGGCATGGCGCCCTTCGGCAGCCTGCTGGCCGGCGCCCTGGCCAGCGTCATCGGCGCTCCGGCCACGGTCATGTTGAACGGCTCCGTCGTTCTGTTGGGCGCGCTCTGGTTCTTCACCCGCCTGCCGGAACTGCGCCGCATCGTCCGCCCCATCTATCAGGAGATGGGAATCATTCCCGCAGCCAATGAGATGGCCCTCGAAGAAGAGATTCCGTCGTGATCTCTGAAGGGGCTGGTGGCCCACCTCTGACCAACCCCCGATGACTGCGCGCCCCAGGTCCCCCGCATTTGGGGACCAGGGAGACCACAGCCCCAACAAGCTGTTGGCGGGGCGAAGAGCGGGAGGCCGCGCGCTGAGGCGGCTCTAAAACTTACAGTTTTACGGTTTCACGGTTTCTGCAAGTCTGTGGGGATGGGCGGGCGGAAGCTATTGATTTTTCTATATTTCATGGAACGTTACAGTTTTACAG
>JAJYZC010000101.1 GCA_021800255.1 Acidobacteriota bacterium | reverse complement strand
ACCATCGCGATGCCGCCGCATGCCGCGATCTCGCCCGGCGTCTGCCGCCACTCCAGGTCGCACAGCCGGTTGTAGACGCTCGCTTGCGGCCGTTTCTCGCGCAGATGCCCGCGCACCACGCCCACCTCGTTGCGGTCGGCCAGTGTATTCGCGCCCAGCTCCAGCCAGCCGTCCTCCAGCTCGCAATCGCCGTCCACAAACTGCACAAAGGCCGCCTCCGGCGCCGCTTCCATGGCGCAGGCAAAGCCCTCGTTGCGCGCCCGCGCCGCAGTAAACGGCCGCGCCGGATCGAGCTCCACCACATGGCAGCCCGCCGCGCGCGCATACGCCGCGCTTCCGTCGCTCGACCCCGAATCCACGTAGACCACCGCCGGCGCGCCTGCAGCCGCAGAGCAGCCGGCCGCACGCAAGCACGCCTTCAGGCGCTCGCCCTCGTTGCGCCCGATGACCACAATGGCTACGCCCCGGCTGGAACCTGAAACCATTCCCACCAATTCTAAGTTGCTAATGGAAGAATAGATATAACGCAAAGGGTACGGAGCGGGCCAGCCGACTTGATCGCTTTAACCCTTGCGGACGGTTCCAGAGTGTGAGGCGGCACATCCTATCTGCCATCACGCTGCTGTCATCTCCGCCCCTTTTGCCTCGCGCCCCAGCAGGGTCAGGCCGGCCAGCGCCAGCGCCACCACCGCCACGGTCATCGCCAGCACCGCCGGATAATTGCCCCAGTGCTGGGCTGCCAGCGCCTGTCCCACGCCGTTCCACGAGGTAATCAACGCGCCGAGCGTGTAGGCCAGCCCCGGCGCCGTGGCCCGCACCGGCCCCGGTGAAAGCTCGGTCAGATACACCGGAACCACTCCCCACGCCCCTTGCACCATGAACTGCATCAGAACCGCGCCGATGCCCAGAGTGAGAGCCGTATGCCCGTAGGCGTAGAGCGGAATCACGGGGATGGACAAGAGCGCCGCGGCCACAATGGCCGGCTTGCGGCCCCATTTCTCTGATAGCACGCCAAAAGCAATCCCTCCGGCGATGGAGCCGAAGCCGTACAGCACGCCGATCAGCCCGATGGTCCCTGGCACGAGCTTGGCATGAACGGCCAGAAACGTCGGATACAAATCCTGCGTGCCGTGCGAGAAGCTCATGAAAGCCGTCATCAGCAGCACCAGAAACAGAAACGTGGGCAGAAACTCCTTCAGATGAGGCGGCAGGACAGGGGCGGCCGATGCGCCTTCCCTGTACGCACCCGTCTTGCGTTCCTTTGCCCCGGCCAGCCACACCGGCGACTCCGGCACGCGCGCTTGCACGTAAAACGCCAGCAAGGCCGGTATGGCGCCCAGCACGAACAGCCCCCGCCAGCCGATGTGCTCAAATAACAGCGCAAACACCGCCGAGGCCAGAATGGACCCCATCGCGTAGCCTTCCTGCAAGATGCCGGAGAAGACGCCGCGGCCCTCTTTGGGCAGGGTCTCAAAGGCCAACGCCGCGCCCACGCCCCATTCGCCGCCCATGGCGAACCCGTAAAGCGCCCGCAACGCCAGCAGCACGCCGAGCGACGGCGCAAAGGCGCAGGCCAGCTCGATCAGCGAGAAGCTGAGAATGTTGACCATCAGGACCGGGCGGCGGCCGTAGCGGTCGGCCAGTACGCCAAAAACCAGAGCCCCAGCCGGCCGGAAAAGCTGGGTGAGAAAGACCGCCTCCATAATCGCCGAGGGCTGGGTGTGGAACTCCCCGGCAATTGCCTTCACGCAAAAGATGAGCAGAAAAAAGTCGAGGCTATCCAACGTCCAGCCCAAAAATGCGGCCAGGAAGGCGCGACGCTCCACTGGCTTCAGCCGCTGCAAATCGTTCCAAACGGACATCGACCGGAGAATAACAGATGGCCGGCGCAAGCAGCTCTTCCGCAGCTATCGCGTCATCCACCCTCGCGCGCGCACCGTCAGCACCGCCCAGGGAAAGATCCAAAACAGAAAGAAGAAGGAAAAGTATTCGTAGATCACCCCGTAGACCACGTCGAGCGACCGCTCGCTGCGCAGATAGTAGAGAGAATAAAAAAGTGAAATCAGCCCGATGGCTACAAGGATTCTCGGTAAAACCAGCACACTCCTCGTCAGGGCCAGTCCCAGCAGCGCAAGAGACAGAAAGATGACTGGATAGTGCACGTTGGTGATGGTTGAATCGCACAGCGCGATCAACCGCGCAGCCATGGGGCGTTTCCAAACAATCGTAGCGAAGCGCAGCTCCTCCCGGATAAAGCTCCGGTTCCAGCGCAGCAGCATCTTGGTCAACTGGCGATATTTGGTGGGAACCACGGTGTGCACTACCGCCGTGCGCTGATAAACGCTGTCATAGCCCAGGCGCATGAGGTCGTTGGTCAGCGCGCGGTCTTCGCCGATGGTGGCCTGGGCGCCGAGAAAACGCTGCTTCAGCCAACGCTCCAGCACCTGCTTCACCGCGCTGGCGCGATAAGCCGAGAGCGCGCCGGGGCTGCAATAGACGGTTCCGAATGTCGATTGGTAGGCGCGCAGAAAATCGAAGGCCAGCGTGAAGCGCACGTGCAACATGCGGGGAATGATCCCCTCCTTGCGGTTGTAAACCTGCACCTTGCCCGCCACCACGCCCACGCGCTCTGAGGCAAACGGTCCGGCCAGCGCCAGCAGGGCATTGGGCCCCACTACGCTGTCTGAGTCCACGGTCACAAACACCTCGCCGCTGCCGATGCGAAAGCCCGCCGCCAGCGCCTCGCGCTTGCCGCGGTTGCGATCCTGGCGCAGCGCCCGCACGCGGCTTCCATGACGAGCCGCGGCGCGCTGAATGTGCTCCCAGGTATCGTCCTTGCTCCCGTCGTCCACCACGATGATCTCCAATCGCTCCGGCGGATAGTTGGCCGCCGCGATGGAATCGATTGCCTTGGAGACCATCGCGCCCTCGTTATAAGCGGGGATGACGACCGTCATGCGTGGAGCGGTCTTCAGGGTCGCCGGCTCCGGCGGCCGGTAGGTAAACCACAGCAGAGTGCGGAACACCAGCAACAACGTGCCCATCATGAACCACATCACACTGGGCCGCACCAGCGTGGCGCTGATGCCTTGCGTCTCAGCCACCCTGTAAAGAGGAGAAAAAACCTGTGCGCGAATGCTCACATAGACTAAGGAACCAAGACCGGCAAGGATGAGCAGTCTCAGCAAGTGATCCCATGCATCGTGCCTCGTCTCAAGCGGAAATCGCTCGCGGCGCGGTCTTTCCTTATCCGGTTCGTGAATTTCCTTCATGGCTTTTCTTGTTAGACGCCGGTTCTGAGAATGCATTTCATTGTAGCAATCGGCTTGGCGCTTTGTTGCCGCTCGCGCGCTACCCAGGGCAAGCGCAGCGCAGTCCTGGGAACGTGCTCATTCGCCGTTAATGCGATTCCCCTGGCGTGTGACCGCAGGGCAAACGCATCTTAATTCTCCACTCCGAGCAGGCGTAACAGGTAGGGGTGATCCCAGGCAGCAGTGAGCCGTTTGCCGTGGACGCCGAGTTTGCAGGTTTTGTCCTGCTTGAGCAGATTCAG